>CAIKZE010000397.1 GCA_903831825.1 uncultured Lentisphaeria bacterium
CGTTTTTCAGTTTTATAACCATTTTGGACAATTTGGACACCCATTGTGCAGAACTGTTCCGTTGTAGCGCCCTCTCTCTGAGAGGGATGTTCCGGCCACCGTCCGATACGGACGGCACTACACCCGATCCACATTTCCGAGTAATTAGAGAGCCATTGAACAGAACCATTTTTAACCACAAAGGCACAGAGGCACAGAGAAATCCTTTTTTTATTCATTTTGTAAAACCGGCGCAGAACATTTCCGAGTGTTAGAGAGCCTCTGAACATGCACCATATCATTATTCCCATTATTCTCATCAGCTTTTGCCGATAGCATCGCGTACTTCCGGACCGTTAGAGAGTCATTGAACGGAGCGGTTTTCGTTTTTCAACTATTCACCAGTCACTATTCACCAGTCACCTAATTGTCCCTACACATATAGCAATTTTGTCAATATCCTACAAGCTAAATACTTTATCGATAAGCCTTTAAGTTAGTTTTTTATGAAAAAATAAATGAACCGCCGATAAGCGCGAATTATGAAGTATAATATTCCATTGCCCCACGGCCTGTTTGCTTGAAATGGGAACTGATTTAAGATATATTCAAAGCATGAACTATCCAACCATTTTAACCATACGGTTAAAATGGCGCAACTTGGGCGTGGAACGCAAAAAGGAATGAAGATAAAAAAGAATACCCCGGCTCCTGGCACCACCGCGGGGATGGGAGAAGGAATTCCGGGGCCTACATCTATAATATAGGTTTTGTCCTGTAAACATGCAAGAAATTTTTCACAAAAACATAAAAGAAAGCATATCCGCCGAACGGCTGGAGGCATATTGCAAGGACGGTGCGGATGAATGCACCACGTTTGCCCGCTATCTATGGAATATGGCTGTATGCGAGAGCTTGTATTCTCCCCTGCAACTTGCGGAAATCGCCCTGCGCAATGCAATACATAATGCGCTGTCGCTGCACTACGGGGCTGCCGCATGGTATGAAACCGCCCCATTAATAAACTATGCAGAAGATGAAATCGGCAAGGCAGAAACAAAAGTATTACAGCGCAAAAGAACATTCTCACCCGACGATATCGTGGCTGAATTACAATTCGGCTTCTGGACTTCTCTTTTCGGGAAAGCATATAAAAGCTCCCCGATCCCGGCAGTAATATTAAAACATGCGATAAAAAACTGCTTAAAATCGGAAAAAACCATCGACGCGCAAAAAAAACGGTGGGATATGATCCGGGAACTGCGTAATAAAGTTTTCCAGCATGAACGCATTATTCACTGGAAAGATTTGAAACAACAGCATGAACAGTTGCTGGGCGCTATAAAATGGATCAGTGATGATTTATATGAACTCGCGATCACGCTGGACCGTTTTACGGCAATATATGATTCCGGAATCGACCCTTGGAAAGAAAAAATCCGATTCCATTGGCCAAAAACAAAAGAGGCAAGTAAATGAATATTGACTGGCCAACTTTTTTACTTCACTTGAAAGGTCAGCCGCTATTATGAAATGGTTAAGCCTGTTTCTTCTTCTGTTCCTGGCATTGGGACTTAATGCGGCAAAGGTGGCTTTGATCGGCGACTCGAATGAAGCTAATCTGGTGGCTGACTTAGTGCTGACGAAGCTTTCTGACGATGAAAATATAACTTTCCTTGAAAGAATGGAGTTGGTAAAAATCATCCAGGAACAGAAACTGACAAATTGGTCTCAAGACTCCAATGAGATGATTCGTCTTGGAAAAATCTTGAATGTTGAGCTTTTTGCCGTTTTGCATATTGAAGACAAGCAATATTCTTTCGTAGTGTTTGATGCAAAAAGCGCCATCAGGCTAGTTGACCAACAACTATCAGAAAATTCCACAGAACAGATGGTTGACGTTATGGCAGCAATGTTAAAGCAAGCCAGCGCAAAATTACATGTCACAAAAACGTTACGTAAAGTCACTCTTTTCTCAATACGCAATGTGGAATTATCGCGCGATAAAGATGCTGACTGTCATAAGGTTGCCTCCAGACTCATGAGTGAAATCGGCCGGTTGCCTGGCTTTGCGGTTATTGAAAGTCGTTATATTGGTTTAATAAATGAAGAGAGAGAATTGACGGATATCACACCTTCTCTATCACAAGCATCTTTCCTGTTGAGTTTAGATTTTTACCAATCAGACACGCCCGGTCAATCCCTGATTCGCGCACAAGTAAACACTCCAGGCAAGGAGCAAAAACTCTTCTCTATGAATTGCGACCTCAAGACATTGCAAATTCCACCTGAAGCAATTCAAGATATCGTCGTTTATATGCGACAAGAAACTAAAGGAGCATCAATTTCATCTGCTGAAGAAGCCGCCCGTTATTACGCAGAGTTCAAAGATACTTTCGTCCTGAAAAAATACATCGAGCGGCTGGCAAAAATAGAAGCTGCCGTGGCTTATGACAATTCCAATCGCAACTATCAACAATGCTTACTAGACACGTTAGCAGGATGTGCGCAACAAGAATATTATGACATGCAAAGCAAACGAAGCCCTGAAGAAAAAGTCATGCGCTATCTTGATCAAATAGAACGATGGGACAGGTTGATGTCGCGTTACGGGTTCAATCTGAATCAAGTAAATCCCATGGGTTATAATCCGCTCCTGCATTCAATAAATGGATTCGACCCGCTCAACGGCAATCACTGGACCATCCCTGATTTTTCAGAGGCTACCCGTCAACGAATTATCGAATTTCATAGTCGTTATGTATATCGCCTTCATGCAAAATGTCGTCTTGAATATTGGATGGCCCCGAAGACAAAGTTAACCAGCCAAGGGGAAATGTTCTGTTTTGATCGTGATCTAACTGAAATGATGAACATGTATTACCCCTCACAAAGAGAATGTTGGACTCAATGTATACTTCTGATGAAACTGTATCTCGGCAAAACCGCGCAGGCCCCGGAAGAAATTACTAATAAAAATATTAACGGCCTGGTTTTGTCATGGCATTTCTGGAATCGTTTCTTTGTCTGCTTTAAAAATATTCCGGCGGACAACGACCAGTTTGAAGAACTTCGTAAAATTGCGGAAACCGGAATGTCACATCCCTGGGCATTTGTCAGATTATACAGTTCATTTGCTCTCTATCTGACCGCAGCCAAGGTAACACCATCAAAATCAGAAGCGGCATTGACCGAATTTATGGATCGCATGACGGCAATATTTCAGTTGTTTCCGCCGGGCAAAGAGAATAATTCATTAATCAACCTTTATCATGTCGCAGATTTGCTGACAGGCGGAGCCCTTACGTGGGTAAAAATACCCAGCAATTCATTTTATATTCAAATGAAAAAGAAATTGCTTGATACAATGATGCAGCGCCACGAGATGTATTTCCCGCTGCTGTATTCTGTTGTCACTGACTTTTACGACAGGAAATCTTACGATATGGTCAAACAACTCTCCGAATATCTGAATGCCGGGAAATGGCAAATGATTGGCGGTGAGGATAAAAAATCCGCGATAATCTCTGCCAATGATAGAATAAACCTTTTTCTGGCAAAACATTTGACCGCTAATCAGTTGGAAGACAAAACGGTAAGGCAACTGCCCTTTAAAGTTACCAAACTGATTCCTTTCAAACATCATGCCATTAATGCAGTCTTCAGTGATTCGGAACGATACATCTATTGGATTGCATTTAATCACGAAAGTTCTTCGCTAGAAGCGCGTTGCTATGATATAATCTCTGGACAAATCAGGGAAATAGGGCAAAATATTTCTGTTAATCCTGCAAAATTAACAGAAAACAGCATTGCGGTTGGAAAAAACTATCTGGCATTTTCAATAGAATGGTTGCATCTGGTAATCGTTTACAACCTTGAAACCGGCAAGACAATCAAACTGACCCCGCCGTTTGAACAACCTAAAGAAATAGCGATTATTGACAATACTTTATTGGTATGGTGTAATAAGGATTATTATTTACTCAAATATCAGCTCCCGTCCTTGAAATATAAAATCATCTATTCGGCAAACAGACGCTACACGCCTTCAGATATATTTGACAATCAAACGGTTAGTTTTGATATAATGATTCCGGAGCAGAAGCGTAACCGGATAGTGATTCTATTATCCGGGTACAATCTCAAGCAGCCCGGATGGTGGTATTATTACCCGGAGCAGGACAAGTTTGAATACGTCGGTCATTATCCATCTTACTCGTTCTGTCGATGGACCAAAATCAGCGAGGACAGCATATTACTTCCACTTGCAAATTACTGCTTTATTTTGGATATGAAGAATAATACGAAAGAGCTGTTGTTTTACGCTTTACATTCCGATTCGGCAAGTGCTCAGAGTATGAAAAGGAATTTTGAGCTTGATTATGGCACCAATGCGCGGGTAACACTGAATTCTTTTACAAGTAGCTTCTCTTTATCCGCCGGAACCATTGCCGGAAATTATTTTTGGAGCAATACGCCATGGTACCGGATTGACTTGACCACCGGAACAAAGACTTTTTATGCCACTACACCCGATGTAAATGACCGCGCGTTATTATTGCGTACAACAAATAATCTAAATACTTTATTGCTGGTCAACGCCAAGGGGATTTTTAATTTGCATTCAATTCAAGATGATATGGAGAATAAGTTGCTAGCCACGGACAATAATAGAACAGAGCAAGGAAGTTCGAAATGATAATGAAAACATGGCTCATGACAGATATTACAAAATGAATTACAGGAAAGTATGATGGCGGAAAAATCAAAAGCGTGATGTAAAGTTTTGGGATGAATTCCCCCGAATTCGAGGAAATTAAAAATAGTGATGCAATGGCATGAGGTTGAAAATGGCTAACCTGATGCCGACAGCATCAAACGTTTATAGCACCAGCGGGCGCGGATTGTTCGCCCCCGACAGGGTCGCGGATATATAAGGATTTGTTTTTCTATAAACGTGTTATCCCGTCGGGATAATATTGGAGCAGAAGCATGATAAGAAACAATGAGAAGAGTCCGAGATTGGAAATTTCAGCGAAATGAGGATACAATAAAGCAGGAAAGGACGCGATAAGATGGCGGAAGATATTATAAAACAGGATCGTTTTAGCGAGTCATGGTATGATTCGGTTTGCGCTGTATTGGCAAACGCCAGGCGGCAGGCTTACCGGGCGGTTAATTCCGCCATGGTGCAAGCCTATTGGCAAATCGGGCGGCTGATTGTCGAAGAGGAGCAGAATGGCAAAGCCAGAGCCGAATACGGCAAAGCGATTCTAGCTGAACTTTCCCAGCGTCTGACTGCTGAATTCGGCAAAGGGTTTGATGCCAGCAACCTCCGCTATATGAGAATGTTTTATCAGGCGTTCCCGAAATGTGACGCACTGCGTCACGAATTGACGTGGACGCACTACCGCCAGCTTTTGCGGGTTGAATCTGTCCAATCCCGCGAATGGTATATGAATGAGGCGGCTTCCGAAAACTGGTCGAGTCGGCAGCTTGACCGGCAGATTTCAGCATTGTATTACGAACGGTTACTGTTGAGCCGGGAAAAAGATTCGGTGGTTGTGGAAGCCAATGCGCAAATGGCAAAGATGGAGCCTGAGCAGTTTATCCGCAATCCGTATGTATTGGAGTTTCTTAACCTGAAAGAATATCCGGCGCTTCACGAAAACCGGCTTGAACAAGCGTTGATGGATAATCTGCAAGCGTTTCTTCTGGAACTCGGCAAAGGGTTTTCATTTGTCGCCCGCCAAAAGCGAATGCGGTATGACGAACAGGATTTCTACATAGACCTGGTCTTTTACAACTATATCTTGAAATGCTTTGTGCTGATTGACCTGAAAATCGGCGAACTTTCCCATCAAGATGTCGGGCAGATGGACAGTTATGTCAGAATGTATGAAGACTTGCTTAAAGGCAAAGACGATAATCCGACAATTGGACTGATTCTGTGCTCCAAACGCAATGAGACGATAGTAAAATATTCAGTGTTGAAGGAGAGCAGACAGATTTTTGCTTCTAAATATATGCTCCAACTGCCGACGGAAGCAGAATTACGGCGGGAAGTTGAACGTGAACGCCGCATGATTGAAGAAAATCATGTGGAATGATATGAGAATGCTTTGCGTGTCGTGTGCTCGTCACATACTTGCTTGATGATATTAAGCGATTTGTGGGAAATTATGAGGATAAGCCGATGGCTGGCAGCTTCATGAAGCCTTGTATATTCTTGCAACATTATACATTGTCGAAAATTATGAAAAATGGAACGGATAATCCGGCTTGTGATAAGATAGTAGTTTGTAGGAAAGACTGCATAACCCGGATTTCAAAGGGGGCGAATTCGACCGTTATACGGCTTGACGAAAGAGGAAATTGGGATTGTGGAGGGGGCATAGCATAAAAAAGTAACCCAAGCTTCCAGCTTGGAGAAGATCGCAAGCAAGATGCTTGCGGTACTCTGTGAAAAGGAAATGCATGAAGCAGGATTGAAAAGAGGCTGAGTCGGTTACAAAATGTAACCAACTGAAAATGGAAGCTGCCGATGGCAAGAAATACCTAACCGTCGCTGCGAATCCGGAAACATTATTGCGTCCATCGCAGCGCGGATAATCGAGGAGCTGAATAAGCAGGAATTAATAATGACGGAAAAATCTAAATCTCTTTTGAATCTGCTGATTATTGCGGCGGGACCGCTTTTTCTGCTCTTCGCCGCAAGTGAACTGGAACAATTGCTGATTCTGCTGCCGATTCTGCTGGTGATCATCTGCATCGGAATACCGGTTTTTCATTTGATAAAAAATGAGAAAAAAGCATTTCTGATAACCGCCTTCGCCTCATTTTTTTCATGCCTGCTCTGCTTGACGGTCGTGGGACTGTTTTCAGGCACAAAAGATGTCCGTGAATCCCTGTTGGAATTGATTGTCGCTACCGGCGTCAGCATTTTTCCCAGTTTTCTGTCGCTGACCTATCTGCTGATGCTCGCCAAGCGAAAACGGGAGAAGAAAATGGCGAAAAACCAGTAGTCAGTAGTCAGTAGTCAGTAGTCAGAATGGGACAGAAGACAGAAGTCAGATACCGGAATGAATAACGGCATTACAGCAAAACAGTATTACAGTCAAACCGGAAAACCGGAAAACCGGAAAACATGGATTTCTCTGTGCCTCTGTGTCTCTGTGGTTAACAGGCATTATTTCCGGTTGGTTATGCCGAACGGGATGTGAACTGACGGAACGGCCCCGGCAGAGGCGTCGAGATGAAGCCGCTGATCGTCGAAATAAATGTGCGGGTGAAAAATTTCGAGAATCCGGGATTTTTTAATCCCGCCCAGGAAAAAGGTTTCATCCACGGTGACATCCCAACTGCGCAGCGTCGTCACCACCCGTTCGTGCGACGGCGCATTCCGGGCCGTGACAATGGCGGTGCGGAGCATGCGCTTGTAATCACGATGTTCCGCTTCATATTTCAATTCCAGCTTCTGCAAAAATGCTAATTTCTGAAACAGGCCGGTCAGCGGTCCCGGATCGTGCGGAATTGCCGCTTTTGCCGATTCGGAATCGTGAAATTTATCAAGGTTCCCGGATTGCTGGTAAACGGTTTCAGCCTCGTCATCGGCAATTACGCCGTCAAAGTCAAATGCGATTCGCAGTTCCCGGTCATTCTCGTCATCGTTAAAGACCGTTTTCAGCACGGTGCCGGCAGCGAAACCGGCATTAATCGCCGCCTTGACGTCACTCTGGTCGGCGGAGAGAAACAGTGACACGTTAAACGCCGGGATGTATTTGAACGGCGATTTGCCGCTGGTAAAGGCGGCGCGCGAAATATCCAGTCCATAATGCTGAATGGATTTGAATACCCTCAGCCCGGTGTCGGTGTCATTTTTAGACAGCAAAACCACTTCCACCGGAGTCAGTCCGTGCATCGCCCGGTTGAGATTAAGAAAGCGGCGGATGAAAGGAAACGCAACCCCCCGGTCCAGAATGCGATCCTGATTTTCCCGCTGATATTGGCGATACTCGTTATGATCGCGTTGAAAAACCGCATCAGACTCCGTCAAATCGAACAAAGCGCTCGAAGCAACCGCAATGACTAATTTATCTTCAATCGGAAACGCCATGCGTCACTCCATTATTTTGTTTCAACAGCCTGTTTTACAGAAAAAAAGTCAGTAATATAACGCAGCAGCAGCCGTTCCTGCCAGTACAGCAGCGATGAAGATTTGTTCAGCGCGTCAAACACCGGCGGTATTTCTTCACTGCGTTTAGCAGAAATTTCCACGGCGGCGGCGACACATCCGATCCAGAAGGAATTCTCATCCGATTTATTCTGGTCAAGATTCTGGATAAAGAATTTGCCGGGGGTCGGGGATGCCAGACAGCCGGGGATTTTTCGTTCAACCGGTGAAAATAAAGGCGACAAATCCGTGAAGCGCCGCATAATGACGGCGGCGTCTTTGGCGTTGAGCGAACCGTCCAGCAAAGCGGCAACAGTCATTGTGCTAAGCAATTTAGCATAATACGGCACAGTGCAAATGCGGTAATCGCTCAACAGTCTTGCCGCCGATTTTTCCATTTCGAACACGGTGCCGGAAGCAATGATTTTAAGCAAAGCGGTTTTATACCACAATTCGCCGTAAATCACGGCGTCGCCGATTGCAGGCTCGACCGCCTGAAGCACGGCTTTGACGTCAATATTTCTGTCTACAAACAGGCTGCGGGCAGCCGCATCGCACAAAATCGTAGCCGTCAGTTCCGGGAAAACACACTTTTTCCCGGCCAGCGCCTGCAATGCGGAACCGGCGTCCCCGGCGTTGCAGATTATTTTATCAGCCGCATTGATCCAGAGCAGATCATTTTCCACGGAAGAGTTCTTGTATAAATTACTGTAACGCGCAACCAGCATGGAGAAATTTACGGCGCTGACATCCTCTTTCTGGAGAAGTGCCTGGAGATACAACAGCGAGTTTCTGAAATCATCCTGCCCATGCCCGTTCCGAAGCGCGAGGTCACTGCCGTAAAGCAACGCTCTCGAAGTGCGGGACAACAGCGCTGAGCGCATTGCCCAGCCGGTATTGACTGTCGCCGCTTCGGGATTGCCTTTATCGGCGGAACTGTTTTTAAGCAAACGTTCGTAAGACTCCGAGATTTTAGTTTCGAGCGCGTCCTCATTGTACCGGGTTGCCGCAACATTCAGATAGTAAAGCAGCGGGGCCGCCAGATTGGCGTCCGCGCCGTCAAACATTGCATCCAGTTCGATTTTTTTCTTAAACAATAACTGCCTCACATTTGTCCAGTCGGCAATATCCATAAACGCATACAAACCTAAAATTTCATTGGTGATTCCGGAATAGCGGGAGCCTGCCTGCTGGTACCAGCGCCAGAAACAACCGGCGGGCTGCCACGGCGGCATATCCGGCAACTTACCGGCGTCCTTGGAGAACAAATCCAGGCTTTTGGTGCGGCATCCCATCAAAAATTGGCGTTGTTCAGAGTTAAAACACTTCAAATACGCGAGCCTTGGAACCGTTACGCAAGCGATATTCATGGCCTCCGCGGTCATTCCGGCTTTAGCGATTCTTTCAAATTTGTCAACTACGGCGTCTATCTGGAATTCCGCGTTAAATCGTATCGTATTTTCAATATATTCCTCAAAATACGGACGGTATCTGGCCGCGGTTTCGGTGTTCATAAATTTCTTGAAAAATTCAGATATTTCGTTTAACGCCGCCTGTTTATCGTTCTTACGCATGATTTCCGCTATTTTGGCGCAAGCCTCGACCGCTTGATTCTCTGTTGCCGCGTTCTTGAAATCATTCACACAGCATTTCCATAGAGCCAGGTCTACTCCGGGCAGACCGGAACGGTTCAGGAGTTTATCCAGAACGGCATAATCCTTGATGGAATTGAGCCAATTGACAAGCCGTCCGAATTCTTCCGCGGATATTTTCACATCGGATTTAGCTATCCAGTTTTCAATCAGCAGACAGATTTGCTGATTAGTCAGTTTCTGCAAAAGAATCTTCTTGCGTTCAAAGGCGCCTTCGGTCAATTTATTGACCAGATGCATCGACGCCGGATCAATGGAACTGAACGAATATTTCTTTCCGGGTTCATCCACGGTCCACGGGATTTCCTTGCCGGCAAAGCGTTCGCTTTTATTAAAAAATACCGGCATCGGACTGTTTTCCTCCGGCAGATTATCCCCCATGAACTTCAATCTGGGCCTTAGCAGATGAGCGATGTTCCTGACATTCGCGTCAACCACTTTCTTAAAGAAAACGGAATTCTGTTTGTCCGGGGCCTGTTCCATGAACTCATTCAAACCGGCGAAATACTCGTCATATTCTTTCAGCGCATTGAACCTGCGTTCGTTTTCAGCAATATTTCTTCTGTTGTTCTCGACATAATTTTTCATTGCGTTTGAAATCGAAGCCACCCTTTTTCTTCTGGCGGCAGCCCGCAATTCATCTGCCGAAGCGGTAAGGCCGGCCACCGTATCGGTAAAACGTTTCTCCTGTTCCGCGGTGACGCAACCCTCTGGGAAACTGCCGGTCTTAAATTTATTTAAAAAATCCTGCGCCAGCCAGGCCGTTTCAAACATTGCCTGCGCGTCACAGCTTTTGATTTTTTCAGCAGAGATCGCGGCTTCCAATACTTTGATTTCTTGCGCGGCGGCAGCTTTGGCCGACTCCAGAGCAGCTTTCTTTTCGGCTTGAATCACCGCCTGCTGCTGGTATTCTTTTATTAAGGAATCAGCCTCCTGCCGCATGGCGTCTTCCGGCGAATACGCCGCCACAAAATGTTTAATGGCTTCCACGGCGTCAGTACAACGCATATATTTAAGTCCGCTGCGCACCGTGTTCCATACTTCTTCCACTTTCTTTTTGTGCTCTGCAACCGGATTTTTCGAAACCGCGACGACCGGGATCGGTTTGGCAGGCACGTTTTTCTTCAAGGGAATGAAGCGCCACAAGCCGGCGGCTATAAGAACAACCGCCGCCAAAACCAGGCCGGCGACAACCAGTTTATTACTCAATACCCCATACAGCCTGTTCGGCTTTCCCTGAGATTCTTTGCCGTGTCCGTATTTCAGTTTTGCGGCGCTCTTCAAATACTCGACAATTTCGTTCCATGATTCCGGGCGTTTACCCGGATCCTTGGCGATAAGCCGGTCAATAAAATCCGAGAACTCCTTCGGGAATCCGGTTATCTTAAATATTTCCGCAAGCGGCTCATGTTCCGTGTTCAGATGCATCTGCATTACTTTTTCGGCGTCACTTTCGTTAAACGGCGGTTCGCCGGCAATCATGTGATAGAGGGTTATTCCAAAAGAATAAATATCTGATTTGACGTTGACCCGGTCAACATCGCCCCTGATTAATTCAGGCGGCGCATACATGGGAGTAGCCATGATTTCGGCGGAATTCTCTTCATAAGCGGATTTGGCCAGCCCCAGGTCCGCAAGTTTGGCTTCCCCGTGGCGGTTAATGATAATATTGGCGGGTTTAATATCCCCGTGGGTGAGTTTTTGACGATCCCAGGCATATTGCAGCGCTTCGGCGATACGCAGTGCGATATTAACCGCCTCACTGAAATCCAGCGCGCCCTCGCGTTCAATTTTGTTTTCCACGGTTTCGCCGTCAATCAGCTCCATGGCAAAAAAGTAAATTCCGTCCTCGGTAAGTCCCGCATCATATCCCTGCACTATCGCCGGATGATTAAGCGCCGCCGCCGCCCTGGCTTCACGGAAGAAATCATCAACAAATGTTTCGTCACGGGATTTCTCATCAGACAATATTTTCAGCGCGACGTCGCGTTCAAGACTCAATTGCCTTGCCAGATAAACAATCCCGTTGCTGCCGCGCCCCAGTTCCAGAATAATCTTGAAGCCGCCGATAACCGTTTCCGGGGCAATGCGCCCGCCGGAATTAAAGCCGCCGCATACGGAACAGAACTTTCCGCCGACTTCGCCGGAAACTGTTTCGGTGTATCTGCCGCATTTTTCGCAGAATTGCTGCATTAATTATCCTCGAAAACAAATTGACGCACAGCTAAAATCCCCATAATCTTTAAGCAAAAAACAAGAAGCAAGCACTTTATAATTTTACTCCGATTTAATATAAATCAAGCAAAGATTAAAATTTGCTCTCTCTACGCAACTCAATATATAGCCGGAACAAGTTATTTTACGGCAGACTGCCAAGCAAAAAATGCTTGAACTTTCAATCTCATAAACCCCGCCTTTATCACCTGATTTTTTGCAGCAGGTTTTTGGCTAAAATTATCATGCCTTTATCATTGGGATGGATATTGTCCACAAAACACGCCGGATCGTCCGGCACAAGTTGCGTTCCCTCAATCAGGCAGACGTTTTCAAAACCGGCGGCGACAATCTTGAGCGTCCGGCGATATTCTTCCAGTTGAAGGCCAAGCGTGTTGGGCTCTATCCGCCCGAACCACGGAATAGGCGTAATTAAATATATTACCGCATCTTTGCGCATACTGAGATGCTTCAGCATCTGTTCAGCATCCGCCGCGAAATCCGCAAGTTTGCGGTCTTGAGCAAAATCATTCACTCCGAAAGCGACAAATGCAGTATTCCATTCAATATCCAGCGCCAGCTTGCCGACTCTGCGGTCCATAACGGCCCCGCCGACCGCGATATTGTGAAAATCTTTATTCAGCGCGGCCGCCACCTGCGCGGGATAAGTCAGGGCGGGAGAAGAAACCGTCATCCCTTGAGTGATTGAATCCCCGATAAAGATCAATCTGGAGCGTTCTTCCCGAACAGGACTGACAAAACAGCCGTCTTCGATTTCCAGTCCGGCCACTGTGGTTTCGCACAGGTTGGGCAGATAAATTTCTATCTGTTTTTCACCTTTGCCGTTCAGTTCCGCGCTGAACGCAAATTCTTCGCAATAATCCGGAGGCCCGAAAGTCATTCTCTGGAAACCGTCGATCACGATATCAGTGTTGAAAATCGGCCTGGAATAGCGTCCGAAAACCAGTTTCATCGCGACAAACGAGGTATCTGAAATAAATGCAATCCGGATGCCTGAACTGTTCATGGCGCGAATTTCCGCGGCTTCCGTGGCGGAATACAGCCGCATCAACTTGGACGTCATCCTTGAAGCATAAAAACCGGATTCGGTTTCCTCCACGCCGGCGGCCCCGAATATGTAATCAATATTTGCCAATAAATCTATTTTCATAATAATTCCCGAAATATATATAATGCGTTTCCATATAAAAATAGCTCGTCAAGCATAATGAGCAAATAAATAATTGCATAATCTGCAAATCGTCTGGAAAACCGCGTTATCAAAAGTAAATTAATGCGGAAGCGATAAATAAATAAAAGGCACGCCTCATGAAAATAATCTTATTATGGAAGAACCTGATTATAACGCTATGCGCCGCGGCAATCTGCTGCGCGATCCCGGTTTCCGCCGAAGATAAACAGCCGGACGGGTTCCGGCTGATATGGGCAGGCGGAATTAATCTTAATATTGACAAAGCTATCAAAAGAATCAGCGACTCCGGCTTCAATGCCGCCGCAGTCAGCGGCGCCAACTTAAACACGCTTATTCCATACGGTCAAAAATACAATGTCGGAATTTATTACTGGTTTCACATTATTCCCCCTGAAAATATGAAAGAATTCGCGCAGCAGATGTCACCGGAGGAGAATGAAATCCTGAAAAATCTGGATGCGGACAAATCCGTTGATAAAAATGGTTATCAATTCGGCGGCGAACCACTTCCCGGCCACCGGGAAGTACTGCAAACTCCCCTGCTCTGCTTTCACCGCCCGGAGACCGTCGAGTTCTGCAAAAAAAACCTTCAGGCAGTCTTTGAAAGATTCCCGGAAATAACCGGCGTCGCGCTGGATTATATCGGATACCAGAATTACCGCTGCTGCCATTGCCCGCAGTCAACCGCGCTGTTTGAAGAATATTACAAGAAAGTGCGGAACAAGATGAGCCGGGAAGCCGCGCTGGAACAGTTTTCGCTGGAAACGCTGGTGCAGTTCAACAACGAACTGTCAGCTTATATCCGTAAATTGCGGCCGGAAGCAAAAATCGCGACTCACGTTTATCCGGTGTTCGTGCCGGAACCGCTTTACGGCAATCGCCTTGATGTGGATTACTGTTGTCAGACTGTCGCCTGGTTTTTCAAACCGTACTGGTCTCCTGAGAAAATCGAGCAATATACCCGCGACGTTACCGGAAATGAGAAAAAATATTTTTCAACCTCCCGTGGCATTCCTTTTATTGGCCTTTATCAGAATCCCCAGGGCCACTTCAAATCGGACGAGGAATTCTTCAAAGAACTGGAAATAGTGAAAAAAGCCTCGCCCGCCAGACGGGATTTGAGTATATGCACTTTTTCCCCTTTCGCCAAAAATCCTGAACTTGGCAAAAAACTGGCTCAGGAAATCGCTAAATAAAACGTTTATGCATCATTCGTAAAATCGCTTGACTTTTGCAAAAAATAAAATATCTTCAATACAGAGGTTTATGGTAATTACAGCGACAGGAGCAGATCATGGGCAGAAATGTACTGATTACCGGCGCTTCATCGGGAATCGGCAAAGCCGTAGCTTTCAGATTACTGGCTGAAGGATGGAAGGTTTTTGCCGTGGCCAGGCGAATCTCAAGGCTTGATGATTTGAAGGAAAAAGGCGCGGTAATCGTCGCGCTGGATCTGACCAGCGAAGAATCTGTCGTTGCCGGGGTTACTCAAATTCAAAAAGAAGCCGGAACCATTGACGTGCTGATTAACAACGCCGGTTATGGCGAATACGGCTCAATTGAAGAAGTCTCCACCGAAGTGGCAAAAAAGCAGTTTGAAGTCAATGTCTTCGGCCTTGCCCGCATCACCCGTCAAGTTTTACCCCAAATGCGCGAAAATCGCTATGGCAAGATTGTAAATATATCTTCGATGGCAGGAAAAGCGACGGCGCCGATGGGCGGCTGGTATCATGCCTCAAAACATGCGGTGGAAGCGCTTTCCGACGCACTTAGAATGGAAGTCAGGCCGTTCGGCATTGACGTGATTGTCGTCGAGCCAGGCGCGGTAAAATCGGAATGGGCCGATATTGCCAAAAAAAATCTGCTCAAAACCTCCGGGCTCGGTCCATACATCAGATATGCCGAAGCAATGGCCACATTAATTGATAAGTTTTATGCCGGCAGAAAACCGGCGACTCCGGAAAAAATCGCGGATGTCATAATCAAAGCCATCAACGCAAAAAAACCGCGTCCCAGATATATTGCCACAAACGACGCCAAAAGATTCATTTTCCTGAAATGGCTGCTGCCGGACCGGGTGTTCGACCGTCTGCTCCTGCGCCTGATGAAAGTTTCAAAATAACCGCATCCGCGGTCTGCTCCATGCTCCTTGGCAAATTTGACACAAGAATTTCTGGCAATGAGATGTCTGAAAAAATAGATTCCCGAAAACGAATAACCACACACGGAGATTCCATCAAATTAATGGGAGAAAATATAAATATTCTTACAATTCAGAATATATGAACATTTTTATAAGTAACAATTCCTTTGTTCGTGTTAGGATCGCGGACGGTATTTCACCGTCCGCGATTAGTTGCTTGCTGTTAATACAGGGCTTTGTTATAGATTTTTACTTCGTCAATTATCCCATCCCAATAATAACCACAATAGGAGCCGCCACCAATTTGCAGATCATAGCTGCCGGATGCGGCAATGGTTGACGGAATATTCGTGCTATTGGTATAAGTTACATCATTGACAATCAGCTTGAGATATTGTCCGCCCTTAAATACCCCGATTATATGGTACCACACGTTTTCCTGCAAGGTCGGGCCTGTAACTTGTACATATTTAGTTCCATCCATTACAAAAAACGCCAACTGCTTATTATAGCACCTGAGGCTATAACCTTGGTAAGGCGTATTTACGATGCCTTTACCCAATATCCAGTCAATCCCGGTGGCCTGCAAGGTGTCGGCTCTTGCCCAAATATCTACAGTTAATTCATCCGTGCCGTTAAGCGAAGCGCTATGCCCGCAGTTAACATATTTTGAACTGCTTCTACCCAACTGAATGCCGTTGTTGCCGACGACGCGAGTACGGGTAAGGGCTGGATTGTTGACCAGCGTTCCGGTGTTGCCGTTCCTGGACAAGTCGGCGACTGTGCCGGATGTGATTTTCTCAAAATCTAAATGCACCAGCCGGTAGGCTTCATCAGTAACTTCTTCCGTAGTAAGGACACGATTGAAAATTTTCACCTCATCAATGATGCCGTCCCAGGGATAACTGCAATATGAACCGTTTCCGATTTGCAGGTCATAATTGCTTGATGTTCCTATCGCGGCAGGAACTCCAGTAGTTTTGGAGTATTCTGTACCATTGACGTACAGATTCATATATTGTCCGCCTTTAAACACCCCAGTGACATGATACCAAGCATTTGGCTGAAGTGTCGGTCCATTAACATAGTACTGATTGCCATCGTTCCCGCCGACGAAGAAGGCTATTTGTCCGTGCCAGGCGCGGAGATGGTAACCTCCGGCATTTGGAGCTGACAGACTTCCTTTGCCGAGTATCCAGTCAAATCCCGAAGCCTGGAGACTGTTGGCTTTCACCCAGGCGCTGACCGTCAATTCGTTCATGGATGAACTGAGAATAGAGGATATTCCGCCGTTTATATATTGATTTGATGCTCTGGTTAAAGAAATGCCGTCATTGATTTTTGCGGCGGCGTAACTGGGATTGTTGACCAGTATTCCATTATTTCCGTTGCCACTGATGTCGTTAGCAGTATCATTCAGGCTGTAATAGGCAATCAAATCATTATTATTTTCCTTGATATGGACGAATGTCCCTTCGCGTGAGACATCAGTAGTTACTGTCCCAGTAACTGTCCCGCCACCATATATCCCAGTATAACCCGGCAGGGTGATTACAACGCCTGTTCTGTCCTGTACCGGAGAATGGGCGTAAACCAGCCATTCGCGATTGGGCGTGGCGCCGATGACACGGGCAATCGCGAAGACCGGAATTTCTGTGGTCAATGACCATGGCGTGGCAGGATCGAGGCTGGTGTTGAGTTGGAACCAGCGGGCGCGGTATTTAAATTCGTCAGGAATCAGAGTTTGTGACGGGTGGCTTCTGGAAGTGTTTTCGACCAGTTCACCATACTGCCAGAATTTCTTTAATACAGGATCGGAGTGTACCCGGTCAACCGCATCCATAACTGCATCGAAATATTCAAACCCCTCAGTTTCACGATCTGTTGTCCAACCGTTGTAGTGTCGCACAACGCGCGGTGTCAGCAGCCACATGCCAAATTGTATCATCCCCTTATAGCGGGCTCCATCATAAGTTTGCCCCAGGTTAATCAGCCAGTCGCGATGAGCGCTGCCACCATACCACACCGACAATTCATGCCAGAAATCCGGATTGTCCGCCAATTGGTCCGCCAGCATAAAAACCCGGTTTTGCAGTTCAACCTGCATTCCAAACACTCTGAAATCGGTCGGGGGGCCTGCAACCATACTTAAATAATATGATATGCTACAGCCGTCCCAGACATTTTGTTCCCAAGTAATTTCATTGTTGTAATGTAACGAGTAAGTTGGCCACCCGCTCCATCGTCCGAATCCGTTCCACATTCCACCGCAATTGTAGCCAACGAAAATGGAATTGGCATTCCAGCTCGGATTAAGTCCTGAGCGCATCCCGTTAAACATTTGATTGTAGCAGCTAGTCCAACCTTCGGCGAATTTCTGTCGTTTGAAGTTATCGGGCTGGCCGGGGACGTATAAATAACGGTATCTTTGATCAGTTTCCGCGTCGGACCAAGCCAGTCTCTGAGACTCATTGTTACTGAGAAAAATGACTTTCGGCGGATTGGGATAAATACTCTGAAGCATATCCATGCCAGCACTGCCGTTCACCCAGTCGGTACCAACAGCGTACCATTTACTTACGTCCGGCGGGAAAGGAGTGAGTTTATTAATCAGCAACTGAGAGGCATAATCTAAAACTCTGGGACTCATGGATGACGGCAGGCTGAGATATGGTTCTTTCAAATACAAATTCTGTTCATACTGGGTGCCGCCGACTACTATGGGTTGATTTTTCTGTTTGAGATAATTCAGCGCGCTTTCCATATAACTGCTGTAATAAGTGGTGGCCTCGTCCGGACCGCGATGCTGGATGTTTGCCAATAGATGATGCTGCTTTTCGATTAGCTCAATAATATAGTTTGGTTCAAGCATAGTTCCGCCGCGGTTATCTCCCCAATTATATTTATACCAGCCGTTATCCCATCCGCCGGCCAGCGGCAATGCCCGGCCGCCTGTGCCGTTGTTCGGCGACAGGGCGGTTGTTCTGATATCGTCCCAAATATCTGCTTGTAAAACAAAAGATGAGATGAAAACAATAAGAAAGCTCAACGTGATTTTCCGCATGGTAAAATTCCTCCTTGCTGTTGTCCTTAAGTTAAGATTTTAGTGATATATGCCATTTTTATTTCTTAATTCTACATTCTACTGCCCCTCCTTATATTATAATTTTAGCTTGTAATATAAAAAACTTTATCATTATAAATAAAGTTTTCTGGCTTAAGGCTTTTTTGATGTCAGCTTATTTTTCCCAAACTGCGACCTGTCCGTCTTTGGCAAAGAATGCTTTTAGATACGGCTCCATTGCGTCTGCCCACATCTCGTATCCTTTCGGCGAGAGATGCAGCAGGTCACGCATGACCGCTTTTGTTATCGTTCCATCCTTTTCAAGAAACGCTCCGCCAATGTCCGCGAAGTAAATGTTCTTATAGTCGGCAAGACTTTTAATCTTTTCATTAGTCTTCCGGATTTTTTCACGAATCGGATCATTCGGTTTTTCATGGCATGGAAATATTCCCAAAAGCATTATTTGAGCATCTGGACGGATTTTTTTCAGATACTCGACAATAGTTTTGATTCCGGAGAACGTGTCTTCCGGGGTGTCATTTTGCAGAAGGTTGTTTATGCCGATCAGGATAATTATATGCTTGGGATAATAGTTATCGAGAGATTTTCCCTCGGTCAACCGCCACAAGACTGTCTGCGTTTTGTCGCCGGTTATTCCGAAGTTTGTGGCAATATCCTTGTATTTCCTGTTCCATGTATCCAGTCCCCCCTGATATTTATGATCTGCCGGATAAGTCCAGAGATCTGTGATGGAATCGCCGATAAATAACAGGTCTTTCCGCGGTTGTTTCAATTTATTTCTGAAATAGGGAATCCACCAGGAATCAGCTTTCCCTCTGGTGTCCGGCGTGCAGGTGCTCAAAGTGCTCTGCGGAAGCCCATATTCGGACCATTTCCAATTATCAGCCGGAGTTGCAGTTGCAATCAGTGTAAGCAGAGTGAAAATCAGGAACATTTTCATAATTCATTGCCTTTAGACATTTTTACAATTCATTTTTAGTATTCGGATATTTTGCAGCAAAATCGACTTTCGGAGTATGGTTATTGAAGTTGAGACAGCCCGGTCTTTGAAATCTGTTCCTGGAGCTTCTTCAACTCATTGATCGCATCGGTGGACGCAGGCAGATTGTTTATAATTTCAGCCTGCTTGAAACTGTTTTTCAGCTTGTCCAGAGATTCCTGATACTTCTTCGCATCGGCATTGTCGCCCAGATATTTAATCGATTTGGCGGTGTCTTCCGCCAGCTTGTTGAATTCACTCGCATCTACTTTGGGCTCCCAGTTGATTTTGCCCATGAACTCGAAGATTTTCGGCTGGATTTCTTTCAGGAATTCAGGCACTTCGTTTTTTGCCGGTTTGTCACTGAAATACCCCAGCGCAAAGGTGAATTCAGTCTCGCCGGTATTGGGAATAAATTGTACTATGACCTCGCCGTCAGCGCCTTTAGGTGAGCTTATCCGGCTGTATTTTGAGTTGTCGAACACAATCAAATTGCCGAAATTTTCATGCTGGAACTTGCTAAAAATTGCCAGCCCGTTGCTGTCCGGTTTAAATCCGGCGCCATCTTTGGTCACGTTAATATTTTGATTTTTCACGGCAATCCAACGTTCCCGTTCTTTTGAAGAATTGCTGTTGCCGGGGTAGGCGGAAAGATCCATACGCCATGGAGTCATGGTTTTGCTGTCGAACTTTACCTTGAAGAACATCCAGTCGGTAAATGCCGGAAACTGCATTGCTTTCAGATCAATTTTCCCGGCGCTGTTATCGGAGGAGAGCGGGAATACGAATTCAGCGACAGTACAGTCTTTCAACTTTGCAATATATACCTTCTCCGCCCGGAATAATTGCAGGTCAGAAACTGCGCCGCCGTCCACCATCGAGTATATTTTCAAAAAGTCCCAAATGCTCCAGCCGCCGTTGGAGCTCTGCGGACGACCAAATTCAAGACCGAAAAAATAGTCGTCCCATTTCTTTTTTACGATTTCATTTTTGCTTTTTTCAGTTAAGGAAACATACCATATTTTTCCATTCTCAAAATTGATGCTCTGATCAACCAGGCTGTATTTCCTGCCATCCCGGACAACTTCCTTTTCAGTTTTCTTTATATACGGCTCTACAGCTTGAACCGTTGCGATAAAAGTTGTGGCGAGAATTAGCTGTAGTAGTTTTTTGCGCATGACAAATTTCCCCTGACATTTATTATTTGAGCAATAGACTCTTTTCTGATTTTAAGCCGGTGGCAACATCGGTCAGCGCCAGCATGTAATTTCCCGGCAGATCATTAAAGGCAAAATAAATGCTGATCTCTTTCTGTTTGCCGACGGCGATAACTTGTTTGCGGAGCGGCATTAATTTGCCGGACGGGTCTTTGATTTCCAGCAATAACACCGTACCGGGCGCGAAGTCCTTCAGCGCAAGGCTGACCGGTTTGCCGGGAACTGCCTTTTCTGATGAGAGCGCTATTTCAGGTTTTTGCTGCTGCCGGTCAAAGCAACTGATTAATTTGAACGGCTTATCCAGTTTGATTTCAACCTTGTCGCCCTGTTTAATCAAGCCGGTTTCCGGGTCGTAGATGTACGCCGGCTGCGCCATGGAAATCGTCGCGGTTTTACCGAGGTCATTTTTCCCGGTCATTAAGCCGATCAGCCTGAAACCATCTCTTACGCGAACGCGAATGATGGCATCGTCCGGCACAATGCCGGAAATTTTGACTGGCGGCGTAATCCCTGCGGCGTTGAGCAGATCAAGCAGAAAATTATTCAGAGACGCGGTCTTGCTTGAAGTAGCTCCAACTCCGGAAAGCGTGAAGTTCAGCAATATCGCCTGTCCTTTGCCGTAACGGGTCACCGTGAATGGCCTGGCTCCGGCGATCATGCCGGCTTTTGCGGCCTGCAAGATCAGCGGCTTGCCGTTAAATTCAGTTTTAAGATTGAGTTCGCGCACTTCCGGGGTGGAAGTCCCCGCATAGGTGATTTTGCCGAACAGCTCTTCCAGTTGATTTTTTTCTGTCGGGCGCAGAAAGTTGTTGAGAATGCCGGGATTGGCGTCGGCCAGGACGATACCGCCGTTGCTGACATAATCGAGAATTGCTGTTCTGGCCTTGTCATTGATGGATGACGCGCCGAAAAGGCACAGAACTTTATAGTATTTCAGCTTATTCAGCATGGATTCAGTGAGAAAATCAAAGTTTAGCGCATTGGCGTAACAGAAGCGGATAAACGTTCCGGCGGAATCGGACGGATTGATAAATTTCTGCTCCAACATCTTGGCGCTGTCCGAAGCGTGACTCCACAAGATGGCAATGCCATCTTTTTCCAGCGGTGTGTTAATCAGCAATTGAGCCTCGCCGTTTTGCAGTCGCAGTAAATGCGGCATCAATTCTTTGGCATAGTGAGCGTAATCCATGTCGGAGCCGAGTACTCCGTCGGACCAGATACTGGCTATGTACCAGGCATTGCCGTTGACATTGCCGGTCAGCAAATCTTTCCATAACGGCAACGGATACTGATTGCGTCCGCCGTGGGATCCGGTATAGCCGCCCCACCATAACGCGCGGATTTTCTCCGGCCCGATGCTGCGAAGAACTTCATCCATGACCAGATCGCTATACGGTCCCCAGAATTCCAAACCTTTGATAGTCTGCTCCAAATCGCCGGGTACGGAGCCTTCAGCGCCGACCTTTGCGTCAGGATCGTACTTTTTGATCTCTCCGGCCAGAAAATGATGGAGATCGGCGTACATTTTTTCCATATATTGTCGATGATCATACCAGGCCGGAAAATTTTTCTGGTCTTTCGCCTCTTGCTGTGTTATATGTTTGACTTCATCAAACGATTTATAATTGGTTTTGTATTCCTGATTCAATGTCCCGATAGAGTCGTATTTCTGCTTTAAGAAATCCTTGAATGCGATGCTGTCGGCTTTACCGAACCCTGCATCGTAAGAAAAGGCGTTTTCATCGCCGAGACCATAAACAACTGGACTGTAATTGGATAAATTTTTTACTCTGAATTTGATCCCTTCACTCCACAATTTTCTAACCTCCGGATCAGCAAAGGATTCATCACCTTTAAGCGCTTTCTGCGCGGCTGCCTGTGATGCCGGCAGAAAGAACCAGTTACCTTGTTTGATTTCTCCTTTTTCACCTTTTTCAAGCATGATTCTGACGACATACGGTATCGTACGCTGATTCAACAGTGCTGCCTGAGCGACATTCGTACCGTCAGTAGTGGGGTGGTTAAGTCCGGCGCGCCAGCCCAACCCGTCAACAATCTGGTTAGCGTAAATCGGCCCCAGGTGTTCACCATTAACCCCGCCAAAGCAGTATTCCAAATAGTCTTCGAGTCGATAATCCGGGAAAAACAGCAGTTCCTCCTTAACCGCCAGCGGCTGTCCCTCTTGCTTTACCACGCATTTCAGATATCCGGCTAGTGTCGGCATGTGATAGCCGTCTATTTTTATCGGCAGTATACGGACATTATCCAGCTTGTATGTTTGTCTATGCCAGACCCGGCCATAAGGTGAATCCGTCAGGCTGACTTCAACTTCTCCGTCGGCAGGCGAATTTTCAAGCTTTAATTCTGCATTGATGACGCCATGCCGTTTTATTACTTCTGGAACTGATATTTCCAGTTTTACCGGAGTCGTTACGGTAAACGAACGATAGCCGAAATTATCCGTTTTACCGCCGGATTCGGCAATAATATCCAGATAATATCTGCCCCCGGCTAACTGCGGAATGGGGAAATCCAGGATGCTGCCGCCGCTGAATTTGCACGGAATTTCTTTGCGGTCAAGAACATTATTGAATTCATCCCGGAGACGCAGCATGATTGCCCCGTTAAATTCCGTATTGCTCTTAAGGTCAATTTTAATATTTTGCGCTTTTTGCGGCAAGCTCGGATTATTCGCCAGTTCAGGACAGGTGATATTGATTTGCGGTTCGCGTTGCGCAGCCCATTTCATCGCCCGCAAAACCAGTACCATATTGTTTTCATATTCCGCCTGCCAGCGGGTGGAATACACATTCGGCACAGTCAGCGTCATGCCGGAAGAAATTGCTGGATGATTGGCCCGGTAGTCGATCCGCGCAATTCTACCTTTACCGAGTTCGTAAGTATTCAACAGCACGTTTTCCGAAATGTCGCCGAGTTTCGGCATTAAACCGTTACGGTCCGCCAGCGCAAATATTTCATTTGTGCCTGCCACCGTCGGCTTGGCGAAAATCTTTTTCAACTTAGTTTCATACGGATAAACGATAACCAGGCCGCTGCCGTTCATCACCTGGCGGAGAATTTTAAGCTGTGCCTCCGGCGGCAACAAATCAAAGGAAAAATTTCCCAGCACAAAAAGGTCGTATTTCTGGTCAAGTTTAGTCGATAATTCCTGGGTCTTTTCGTGAACGGAAGTACCTTCTATTGCTCCGTCATACATATTCTCCAATGCCAGTTTTCCGGCATTCACCGTAGTTACGGCATTCAACCCGATTTCCATGCGTTCCGCGGCTTCCACGGCTTCACGAGCTCCCGTACGGGAAACGATAAACAGTGTTTTTACCGCTCCGCCATTCAATTTAGCTGCCCACTCCAGATGCGGAGTTGCATAGTTCATGGTTAAATCGCGCAGATAACGCCCATCCTCTTTTCCCAGACACGAGATTCCGGCCAACAAAAAAAAACTTAAAATCAATCTTTGCAGCATTTTTTCTCCTTGAACGTTTTATGGTTTAATTTATTGAATTTGAAAGCTGTTCCAGTTCAACTAAAGAATTCAACTCCATCAATTCAGCGTTTAAAGTCTGTAATGACTTAAACCCTTGAAGCGTGGACGGTGTAGCCGAAGTCACGCGTTCCTTGACGGCATTGAACTTTTTATTCAACTCCGGATTTTTAACGCTTTTAATATTTTTGGACAATTCTTCAAACTTGATTTTCAAATTTGCCTGTTCTTTGCCGATCAGCCCGGATAATTCTTCAAATACAGGCTGGCCGTTCTCGCAAATCAGCAGTCCATTGTCAATCGACAGACTCCATGGCGGCGTTGCTTTTTTCGCCAGTACTGCGGCAATGGCGTTACGGTCGGGCTTGTCGCTTCCGGCAAAATACAGGTACCCAAAATTGCCGGGGTTATTATTATTACCGCCGGGCGCTGAGGTAACGCCGACAAATTTGCCGCTGCTCCAGGCAAAACGCGCATGACAGAATCGCCAAAGGCTGTCAGCGGTAGCAGTCCGTCCTAAGTCGCTCCACGGAATAAACATTTCGATATTCCAGGAATCCGCGTTTCTCTGCGTCGCAACCTGGACGCCGGAAGCATTCCAGTCATCCAGTTTTACCGCTGTGTCAATTCGCCGCATGTCGCCAAGCGTACCCAGCACATTCACTGTGAATTTTGTATAACCGATAGTATCGGCATAAGGATCGAAATACAATTCGGCGCAATCGTCCGTCCAGAGTTCCGACGCGTCACGGGTGTTGCATTTAGCCCGGACATTGGCCATATTCGTTTCATAATTAACAATCCCGAGAAATATTCCCTGCTCGTTCCACAATATCCGCAGTTCGGTTTTGAGGGTTCCCGGTCCTGGGTTCGGGCGCCAATACACATAATAATCGGTGTATGTGTACGCCTGCTTCCAGCATTGATCGTCCAGCCGTCCGTCGATTACAGGCGATTCCTTAGAGTAAACCGCCACATTAAGCGCGAGATTTTTCATTTCAGCATAAGCATTGAAAATCAGCAACAGCAGTAGCGCAGATATTATTTTCTTTAAATTACACATTACGTTTCCTGAACCGTTAAATATTTGAAGTTTATATTAAAGCCCGATAATGGTGTAGGTGGCGCTATCGGGGCGGTATGGCGCCGAACCTTTGGCTATGTATGTATTGGCGCGATTTGACTGCCCGAACGAAGGATAACTTTCCAGGCATGGAACTTCCAGCCTTTTAAGCGTTTTGGCGTGGCCGTCAAGGAACGAGGCATTGCTGGCGCTGTTATGCGGGAAATTGGGATTTAAAGCCAAACTTATATCGGATTGAGCATAGCTAGACCCTGTCCGAAAAGTGTTTTAGCATATTTTCTGTAGGAAATTGTTTCCTTGCTGAGCACATCACAAACTTTTCATCCGTATTTCTGCCCAAAATCAGCGAAAAGTTCTTCCTGTCTGTAATTTTTTTGTTAC
>CAIKZE010000398.1 GCA_903831825.1 uncultured Lentisphaeria bacterium
ATAAAACTGGCATTAAAGTCACAGAGGAAGAGATGAAAGATTTAAATTTAAAACAAGACGAATTTCATGGCGAGTGGAACTATAAAATAAGTCCTAAAATCGATGCTAAAATGACTTAGTTATTTAGTAACAACCCCTAAGGTCAATTTTCCGGTAAGATACAAGAATGAGGATGCCTTGCACGAGGTACAGTTTGGTTATCTTCGTCGGCCGGTTCATGCAACCCGCCCATACGATGCAGCCCGCTTTGAGGTGTGCAATCAGAAGTGGAGCGCGCTGACCGAAGAAGGCAGGGGCTTTGCCATTCTCAATGATTCAAAATACGGGGTCAATGTGGAATCCAACAGCATCAACCTGACATTGCTCAAGGCATCGTTGGCCCCCGATATGTATGCCGATAAAGGGGCTCAGGAATTCACCTACAGTTTTTATTTCTGGAACGGAGCCTTTATTGACAGCGGCGTGACCCGTGCCGGCTATGAACTCAATGTCCCGGTAACTCAGGCCGGGGGCAATGCAGGCGAAAAAAGCATTATTGAGATTGGCGGCAAGAATATAATTATTGAGTCCGTAAAATCTGCCGAGGATAATTCCGGGGATATTATTGTGCGGCTTTATGAGTCTGCCAGGAATGCCGCATCATCGATGGTCAGAGTCAATATCCCATTTACGCGAGTTGTGGTTTCTGATATGCTTGAAAAGGAAAAATATGAAATAAAATCGGAGTCAGGAGAATTCGCCTTGCACTTCAATGCTTTTGAAATTAAAACAATAAGGCTGGTAATGTCATCTGAATCCAAGAGATCAACTAAGCGATTTTAAATTAAAAAATTAAAAGGAGGCGCGAAGAAAGCTTTTATAAAACCAGACAGTGCGCAATTTCAAAAAATATTTGTAATTGCGTTGTAATTCCAAGCGGCATCCCTTAAATTTAAGGAGATTATTAAGTCATGAAAAAGCAATCAAAGAATCAAATTTTTACACTCGTGGAACTCCTCATTGTGATCGCGATCATTGCAATCCTCGCTTCAATGTTGCTGCCTGCGCTGAATAAGGCGAGAGACAAGGCCAAGGCAATCAAGTGCTGTTCGAACTTGAAACAAATAGGCATCGCATTTGTGCATTATTCTGACGATAATAATGGCTGGTTGCCAAGAAGTTGGAATGGCGGCAGCGGCGAACAGTGGAACTCCCTGGGCGCAATTTCTAAATATTTGGGCATAAATACTTTGCCGGCGACCGGGACAGAAAACCTGGTATCACTTTGCCCAATGTCCAAGGCGATTTCCAGCGGCACCAAAATTTTCAATTACGGGATGAGTGAATATATTAATTATGCGGCCTATGTCATTAAACAGAATCAGATTAAAAACACTTCCGCGAAAGTGCTATTGTCTGACAATGTCGGCGATAATCCGGCGATTGGAACCTTGCTGGTGCCGCTTTACTGCGTCAGGTATTGGCACAGCAATGCCGCAAATGCTTTGTTTGTTGACGCGCATGTCGACACGATTAGTCAAACAAGATTTGTAAAGGAAGCTACCGCTCTTTTGAATCTATGATTCATTCTGTATTTCTTACTGGACAGGAGACAAGGCTATGAAGAATATTTTGGCGATAGTGATATGTCTTTGCCTGCATATCACCTTTTTGATATGCCAAGCTAGAGGCGATATTAAGATTGAAGGCTTTTCCGATAAAATCACCAAACGTATCGGGAATGCTGAACTTGTGGTGAACAACGCCGGCGAGATTTCATTAACTTTAAATGGAAAATCGCTGGTGAAAAAGGATCATGCGGCGTTTGTGCATAAGGATAAATTTCTCTATTCAAGCGAATGGACGAAGGAACCGCCGGAAATTACAATCAACGACGGCGAGCAAAAATATGAAGTCATATTGTCGCTGAAAAAAGCGGAAATAGGTGAATACAGGAAAGTTATCATATTGACGGCTGACAGTCTAAGTTCAAAAGTCACATTCAACCCAATCGGCAACCAGCCGGAAGTGAAATATTCTTATTCGTTTGTTCTGAATGGTGATATTGAAGGCATATCAGCTTTTACCGTCAATAAAAATGGTATTAAATCCCAGGGGAGTTTGAAAGATGTTATGCAGTGGGATATTGCTTCTGCAATGTCGGAGGTTGCTTTTCCCAAAGTAGACAAAAACGGTCTGACTTTAAAATTCAATACATTGGTTGAAGCCGCCACTCCCTGGCATTTTAATAATTTAAGGAAACACAGTCAGGAAAATGTAAGAGGCATCAATTTTAATGCCGGATCAACTTTTGATAATTCTCGGGAACCACGGGAAATGTCGATACTATTGAGCTGGGATTCGAAGAAAAACGGACTGTAAATAAACTCAAGGCAGGGGTATATGTCAATAGTCATTAACAAAAAATTTGCAAGAGGGTTACCGGAAAATGTATGAGTTTAGACAGCAACCCAACAAACTTGAACCACCCCGAATTTCTTTCAAGGATGATAAATTTTCGAGACTGAACTTTTGCAAAGATGTTCTGGCAATATTTCTATATTTTTGCTTACATTTCTTTTTTCTGCCATGTCAGGCAGCCAGCAATATTGAGACGGCCGATAAAAAACCCTCGAAGAATATTTTTCCCGGCGATACCTCTTTCGAAACAGGGGTCGGGTTCTGGATGCCGCAGGGGGGATGGGCGCTGGATCAGCAATTTGCAAAAGAGGGGAAACAGAGCTTGCGCCTTGAGGCTCCATTTATCGCCACCGGCGTCAATGGTCTGCTGGGCTCGGACGGAATTCGCCTGAAGAATGATTCCGATTATACATTTTCGGTTTGGTTAAAAGGCGAGGATGAATCACAAAATGTCAAAATCCGGGTAATGCGCGGCGATTGGCAATGCGTTATGAAAGACTGTAAGCTTGGTAAGGATTGGCGTCTTTTTTCGGTAACAATTCCGAAGGATAGACTTAGTCCGGAAGGCGATTTGTGGTATGTCAGTTTCATTGCATCGGATCGGAAAAAAATATGGATGGATGCTGTCAAGTTAGAAAAAAGCACGACTGCGACAGATTATTTGCCATCCGAGGAACTGGCGCTTTCTATAAGTTCGGGAATTCCTGCAAATATATTCTTTGATACTGATAATGTAAAATTTAATGCCAGCTTATGTAATTCCGGACAGTCTGAAAAAAAATGGTATTTGAGCTGGGAGGTAAAGGATTGCGTTTCGCAAAAAAACATTTATAGCGGAAATAAGACCATCACGCTGGCACCGTTTGAAAAGATCACCGAAGCACTTAAGGTTTTTGACGGCAAAATTGCCAATGGATATTATCAATTGCATGTAAATGTCGGCCTTGGCAATATTATCAGTCGTGACAGTTATTTTGCAGTGGTTCCCCCGCCGCGGAAATCAACAAACTCTTTTGCCGGAATACGCTGCGAAGGCTCAAAACCGGAACTGGAGGCGATGCGCAGACTGGGCAGCCGCTGGGTTGCGCTGGCTGCCGGAAGCGGCTGGAATCTTATTGAGGCGCAAAAAGGCGAATACAATCAAGCCCGGCTTGCATTCGTTGATGACGCGGTAAATGCCGCCCATGATTTGGGCATGAACATAAGACTTGGGATTGGGGGTACGCCGGCATGGGCCTCCACCGCTCCCAAGGGAAAACGCGAATATGCCAATTATCCTCCTGCTGACTATGCATGGTTGACCGACTATGCTAAATTCATAGCCGGCAGATATCAAGCCAAAGTCAAGCGGTGGGAGATCCTGGGCGAGTCGGATTTGTCATGGCGCGGCACTCAAGGATGGAGCGATGAGGAAGCGTCAACACATATCAGCGATTTTATCAAGGCCGCCGCAAAAGGCATCAAAGCGGGCGCACCGGATGCGCGAGTCAGCGCTTGCGGAATTTCATCGGGAAATGCCGTGTCGTTTCTGGAGATGATTTACGAGAAGTCTTACAGTGTCATAGATGATGTGGACATTCATCCGTATCCCGGAATTCGGAATATCGGTCCCAGGGGCAGATGGGTGGAGCCGGAAAATAATTTTGTCTATGAAAATCTGGTCGGACTCCGAAAATTTCTCGACAAACGTAATCCGAAATGCGGGCATGGCGTGGGGGAATTAGGCTATACGCTTGATGTTTCAGTGCCTTATGACAGCAATTTTGCCTTTGAACACGCGGCAATTCTCCAGCGGGCATTTCTTTTATCGTATGCTGCGGATGCAACTAAAATAAATTGGTATTGTTCGTATAACAATGACGAGCCGGCAGGGTATCGCTATGGAATTTTCAGAAGCGGCGAAGGGTATCAGCCGCTGCCGGCGGCGGCGGCATACGCATGGGTTGCTTCGGTGCTTGATTCCGCGAGGCTCGCCTCCAGGCGCTTGATCGCGAATGCAATTCAGTCTCTTATCTTCAGCAGGGATGACCAGGCGTTTATTGTATTATGGAATTACCGTAACGATAAGAAAATCGAAATGGAATTTTTCTCCGCGACCGATAAGCTTGCTTTGTATAATATGTTTGGCACTTCGCTTGGCGTATGGAATTCGGGGGAGAAGATAAAATGCGAAATAAGCCGCCGCCCGATTTTTTTGAAGTGCGCCGTAAAAGAGCTTGCGAAGCTCGAAGCGGCAATTGACTCGGCAAGCTTTAAAGTTCCTCCGCTTGACCTGGAAATAAGCATTGAAAATGACAAAACCTTGAAATTGGAATTGAGCAACCGGGTTTCAATTCCAGTTTCGGGGGTTGCAAAAATATCGCTGTCGCCCGGCTGGAAGGCCGTCAAAGAAAACTGGGATTTTGAATCCGTTCCAATCAACGGAAAGTCTGAATTGAGCATTCCGGTATCGGGACAATCAGCCAGGGCGCAGGAACAGCTTCAGGTCACGGTGGAGATTAAGACCAACCGCAATGCAACGCTTTCGGCCAATAGAACATTTGAACTGGTCCGTGTGCCTAAAATGAATGCCAACGTCAAATTTGACGGCGCATTTGCAAACTGGCCGGGCAACCCGATACAGATGGGTAAAGACTTTATTCGTCCGCCGGACATTTTGAATTCGAAAATCTGGAAAGGCGACAGTGATTTTTCGGTTACCTTTCAACGCGCCTGGGATAGCAAATATTTGTATCTTGGTTTTGATGTTTCCGACGACATTCATTATCCGGCGGCGCTGGCGCATCTGGCATATCAGGGGGATTCAGTTCAATTTGCCGTGGACAGCCGCAAAAATTGCATGCCGGGCGATACTTTCAGCGGCAAAAATTCCGAGTTCGGTTTTGCATTGATTAATAACCGCGCGGAATCCTATTGCTGGCTTGCTCCGGATTCGCAGAACAACAATCATCCCGAAGAGATCATTGTCTTTGCCGAACGCCAATCGGGTAAGACGATCTATCGCGTGGCAATGCCCTGGGATAGAATGGGACTGAAATCGCCGGTCTCCGGAGATGTATTCAAAGCGAGCTTTGTTGTTTTCGACAAGGATGGCCCGAATGAAAGTACCCGCTGGATAGAACTCAGCGGCGGAATCGCCGGAGGCAAGAAGCCGTATCTTTTTAAAACTTTTGTCTTGGAATAGGCTTTAAATAACCTTATAAATTGAGCCGTCTGTTCCGGCTGATGTAGTAATGGGTGAGGATCAGATCAACCAGTACCATTATGCCATTTAAAGCGTACAGCCATAATACCTTGTCAAAGTTAAAAAATACTTTGTGCAAGCAACCTGCGATGTAGCCGATCAGCACCAGATACAGGAACGGCACGCTTTTGCCGACCGGGTTTTTCACCTTGACGGTCTTGTATATCGCCAATGGCCAGCTCGCGCCGAAACAGATCAGCATGATTGCTTCAAAGATGCTCATTTTGCGTTCAGTCTTTCATTGTTTAAAACATCAGTTTACCGGACGGAAAATCGCTGATCCCCGGATAAAATCGATCTCGGACAGCCTCAGGTAAATATAGTCGCCGCATTTGTAGGTGGCGTGGCCGCGGTCGGCTTTCAGGATTTCGCCGGACCTCCGGAATTTGCCCGGCAGGTTTTCGAGCGGCACGAAACCCAAAATGCCCAGGTCGAGGATATCAACCAGCAAGCCGCCGGTGACTATCCTTGAAATCATTCCCTCGTGCAGGTTTTCGCCGCCGGTCTGGAGCTGTTCTTCAAGATAACGCAGTTTCAGCCGGTCGTTGGCGGTATAATAGGCATCGTCAATATTGATCTCTTTTTTTGAACAGCTTTCAGCGATTTTCTCCATGGTTTTGGCGGATTTCAGCCGTCCGTTGAAATCGCTGTTCCACAACTGCTGATGCACGGCCAGGTCGGTGTACCGCCGGATGGGGCTGGTGAAATGGCTGTATTGCGTTTTGCCCAGGCCGAAATGCAGTCCGTGCGCTTCCGTATAGGACGCCCGGGGCAGGGAGCGGAGAAATGCGTTGAGGATGACCGGTTTGCGCGGCGAATCGGGCAGATCTTCAAGGAAATGGCAACAGGCGGTGCGGCTGGAGAGATCGCCGGGGTTCATGCCGAACGCGCTGATCATCAGGGCGTTGAATTCCTCCAGTTTGGCGGGGTCCGGTTCCGGGTGTACCCGGAAAAGTCCCGGCATGGCTTTTCGGATCAGTTCCCCTGCGACTTCGGCATTGGCCGCCAGCATGCATTCCTCGATCAACTGTTCGGATTCGCGTTGAAGTTTCCGCTCCAGCCCGATAATTTTGTTTTCGCTTTCATCACATACCACCCTGATTTCCGGAATTGCCATATCGAGGAATTTTTCGTGGATTCTGCGGTATTCGCGCATGATTCTGGTCAGGTCCACCAACTGGCCCAGACTGGAAGCGAAAGTTTTGGTCCAGCCTTTGGCGTTTCCGGTGTCAATGAAGTCCTGCACCCGCTCATAGGTCAGGTTGGCTTTCACATTGATCAGGCTGTGGAAACGTTTGGCGCCAAGTATCCGCCCGCTGTGTTTGTGAACGGTAAAAATGATGGAATGGGCAAAGGTGTCCACGCCGCCGTAGAGGCTGATTTTTTTGGTCAGCACCTTTGGCAGCATCGGCAGTGTCCGGCTTGGCAGATAAGCGGTGAAGCCGCGCTCATAGGCTTTTTTATCCAGGGTGCTGCCGGGCGTGACCCATGCCGCGACATCGGCGATATGCACGCCCAGTTCTACTTCGCTGTCGTTCTGTCCCGGAGCGATGGATACCGCGTCGTCAACATCTTTGGCGTCGTGCGGGTCTATCGCCACGCAGAACAGCTTGCGCAGGTCTTTGCGTTCAATCTCCCGCGGAAAAAGGTGCATTACATCCTCATTTTCTTCGGCGGTATATGGCGGGCAGAGCTTATATTCGGCGATAATGGCGTCGATGTCGGCGGTGATTTCGCCGGCTCGGCCGAACGTCTGTTCGATGGAACCGCGTTTTGACTGCTTGGTTTCGGGATTGAAATTCAGGTTGACTTTCACCCAGTCGCCGCGTTTGGCGCCGCACAGGCTGCCGCTGACCTCGATGTCATCCGGGAGGTGCTTGTTGAGCGGCCGCACCCGGTGTGCGGAAATCAATTCACCGACGATGAAATCACGGGAGCGTTTAATGATCTCCACGATTTTTCCCGCCGGGCCGCGGTCATCGACCGGTTCGCGGCGTTCTTCCAGCAGCGTTGCCTCCACTTCATCCCCGTCCATTGCGCCTTTGAGGAATTTGGGCGGAATAAAGATGTCTTCCGGTTTGGTCTCGGCATTTTCCCCGGCTTCCACACGCAGGAAGCCGAAGCCGCCGGACGTGATGGTGATAGTGCCTTTTATGGTAGGGGTCTGTGCCCGTTTGTTCTTTTTCCGGTCAAACCACTTTTTTGTCTTCGATCTTTTCATATTTTTTTTGCTTCCTTGGACGGATTTGTCGTTTATGCTGAATTATCCGCATTGAGACAATACCGCAATTCCCTTTATTTGTAAAATCCATTTGAAAAAAAATAAAAACAAACTACAGTCTTTAGTTCCAGGAAACTGCCTAACAATTAATTTTGGTGAACGGTGAAGACTATGAGCAACGTGAAAAAACTGACAGTAAGCGCTTTTCGTAAAATGAAAGAACGCGGCGAGAAGATCGCGGTTCTTACCGCCTATGACGCCCCGACCGCGGCGCTGGCGGATGCCTGCGGCGTGGAAATGCTGCTGGTCGGCGATTCCGTCGCCAACGCCGTTCTCGGCTATCGCAATACGCTGCCGCTGACGCTGGCGGAATCGCTGCATCACTGCGCGGCGGTCCGGCGCGGCGCGCCGGAGGCTTTCGTTGTCGGCGATATGCCGTTCATGACCTACCAGGCGGATATCAACGATGCGTTGAACAATGCCGCGCGCTATCTTAAGGAAGTCGGCGCCGATGCCGTGAAACTTGAAGGCGGCGCGGCGATGGCGCCGGTCGTGGAGCGGATGACTGCTTCCGGGATCCCGGTGATGGGCCATATCGGACTGCTGCCGCAGAAACTGCTGACTGCCGGCGGCTATAAGATCGCCGGAAAAACTGAAAAAGAAGCTGCCGCCCTGATTAAAGACGCAAAACAACTGGAAGCCGCCGGCGCTTTCTGCATAATCCTGGAATGCATCCCGGCGGAAGTCTCGAAACAGATTACCGCGGCGGTCTCGATTCCGACTGTCGGTATCGGGGCAGGGGAGTATTGCGACGGGCAGGTGCAGGTAGTAACTGACATTCTGGGGCTGTCCGGCGATTTTATCCCGAAGCACGCCAAGCGTTACGCCAATCTCCAGGAGGCAATTCAAAAAGCCTTTACCCAATATGTCAAAGACGTCAAAAAGTCCAAATTCCCCGGCAAGGAGAATTCCTTTTAGTTTTTTGATTTTGGACATTTTGGACATCGTATACCTTCATTTTGGACAAGTCTGTGCAAGACCATTTCTACCTGCATCTCTGTCGGTTGGTTAAGTTGCTTCTTAATAAAATACAATTTTGTCATTTTGGACATCCTGGACACACTCTGAGCAGGAGAACATTGAAGAGAGTCCAACATCTCCGAGACTCTAGAGACCCGTTGAGCACAACTGTTTTCAGAGTTTAACAACATTTCAGATTCAGCTTTTAACAACTGGTTAAGATTTTCGTTAACTGACCTCATTTTTGATTCCTGTTGCAGTCCGCTATTTTGGACACCCGTGTTGCAGAACATTTCCGAGACGATAGATACATCTCCAGCATAACCGTGGTATGGCGTTTTTGCCAAAAACGCCTCTTCAAGCCAGTTTTGGCAAAACTGGCATACCATTTCACCTCTTGACTTTTGCCGCCTCTCCTGCCACATTTCCGAGACGATAGAGGCATCTCATGTATAATGTTTTTCAGTTTTATCATCATTCTGGACCCCGTCCACGCTTATTTTGGACATCCGCACCCGAGTCGGACAGGTCGGACAGGTCGGACAGGTCGGACACCCCTGCCGCCTCATTTTGGACCTCTGCCGCATCCCGCGTTTGCGGAAGCCCCCTTTTCTCATACTTCTCATGGATTATCCCGCATTTCCGAGAAGTTGGAGACCTCTTCAGCACAACTCTTTTCATTTTTACAACCATTTTGGACACCACATACTCTCATTTTGGACATGCGTTGCAGAACATTTCCGAGAAGTTGGAGACCTCTTCAGCACAACTCTTTTCATTTTTACAATCATTTTGGACACCTTTGAGCAGTTCTAAAGTTCTAAAGTTCTAGAGTTCTAAAGTTGTTTGCTTCCAACACTTCCGCACTTTCGCACTTTAGAACCGCACTTCCCCATCCCCATTTTGGACACTCGACTCCGAGTGTTTAGAGTGTCGTTGGACAGAACCATTTCTCCTTGAACTGAGCCGCATTTGCGGCGAGAAATACGGAAAAAACAGTAATTTTGCTGGCGTTTTGACAATAAAAAAGATACCGTTCTTTAAACACAAACCCGGGCAAGCAGCCCGAAAGGAC
>CAIKZE010000399.1 GCA_903831825.1 uncultured Lentisphaeria bacterium
GGGGTGTCCAAGTGGGGGTGTCCAAGTGAGGGGTGTCCAAGTGAGGGGTGTCCAAGTGAGGGGTGTCCAAGTGAGGGGGTCCAAGTGAGGGTAGGGGGTGTCCAACATTGCCGCCAACCCCAAATGAACTCATTTGAACACCCAATATCCAACACTCAATTTCCAACCGGTGAAGGACTGGAATTAACTTGGACATTGGATATTCCTTGTTCGTTATTGGATATTCGGTTCAAAAATCATTGGCTTGATAGCTATAGTGTGTCCAAGTGAGGGTAGGGGGTGTCCAGAATCTCTCGCGGTCGCGGGAAACGGGAAACTGGTCGGGTTTCTCGCAAGACGGGAGCATTGCCTTAAGAATGTCCAAAAGCGGCCGGTTGTCCGCCGTCGGCAAAATGGAATGATAATGCAAAAAAATGATGAATCGGATTTGCAAAATTCAAACACGCGATTTAAACTAACGAATGAAACAATTGTTTTAATAAGGTGATATTATGACAAAAAACAGAATTATATCGGCGGCGATTGAAGAGTTTGCGGAACACGGTTACCATGCCGCAACCATAAGGGACATCTGCAAGCGCGCAGGCGTCAATATTGCCGCGATTAATTATCATTTTTCCGGCAAGGCGGAACTTTACCGGCGCTCGCTGGAAATGATTTTTTCGTTTAAGCAACCTCTGCCTTGCGCGGACAAAATCAAATCCGATTCCGACCTGAAATCAGTGATGAAAAGTTGGATCATGGCGTTTCTGTATCGCGGCAATGACAAGAAAATCCTGGAAAACCGGCTGATGGAAAAAATAGCATACCATGAGATGCTTACCCCGTCGGTAATTTTTGACGAGATCTTTGACGCCTATCTTATGCCGGACGTCGTTTCGCTGGAGAAGATATTGCGGAAAGGCTTGCCGCCGGACACCTCCGAAAAAGAGATCAAGATGAGGATTTTCTCCGTTCTCGGCAGTTGCAAGTTTTATTTTTTCCATTACCGGATAGTCGAGAAAATATGGACTGAAGGCGACTTTCTGGAAGATAACATGGATATGATCGTTGACTATATTACCGCGCAAAGCCTGCTGGGCTTAAAATTCTCTTAACTCAATAACCAAAGAACATTTTTATACAAAGTATACATCATGAACAAATATGCACTCAGTTTTACATTGATCGTTTCAGGCGCGGTTTTATTGCTTGCCGGTTGCGAAAAGCAGCGGCCCGGCGGCGGACAGTTTCAAGTTCCGCCTCCTGAAGTCGCAGTCATAACCGTACAAGCGGAACGGACGACCGTTTCCGCTGAATTGTCCGGACGCACCTGCGCCTTCCTGGTGGCGGAAGTCCGCCCGCAAGTCGGGGGAATAATCCAGAAACGCTTATTCGAAGAAGGGGCAGATGTCAAAGCCGGCGATGTGCTGTATCAGATTGATCCGGCGCTCTATCAGGCGGCATACGGCAAAGCCCAGGCGGACCTGGCCAGGGCCGAAGCCCATGCGGTTCCGCTTCGGACCAAGGTTGAACGCAACAAGAAATTAGTTAAAGCCAATGTGGTCAGCCAGCAAAATTATGACGACATGCTGGGCGATCTTAACACGGCGGATGCCGACATCGTGGTAGCCAAAGCCGCGCTGGAAACCGCCCGCATCAATCTGGCCTACACCAGTGTCACGGCGCCGATTTCAGGACGCACCGGGAAATCCTATGTTACGGTAGGCGCGCTGGTGACCGCCAATCATCTCCTGCCGCTCACCACAATTCAACAGATTGATCCGATCTATGTTGACGTTACTCAATCAAGCGCCAACTTCCTGCACTTGAAAGAGGAAATTGCGAACGGCCTGATAAAAATCTGCGATCACGAAAACGCTAAAGTAAAGCTGTTTCTGGAGGATGGAACACCATATCCGCAGGAAGGTGAAATCAAGTTCCGCGATGTCACGGTGGACCAGAGTACCGGCTCATTCATTCTGCGCATGGTTTTCCCGAATCCCGACAATGTATTGCTGCCCGGAATGTTCGTGCGCGCCGCCACCAAAGAAGGGGTGGTTGAACAGGCCATCCTGGTGCCTCAGCAGGGCGTCATGCGGGACATGCGGGGAAATCCTTACGCATTGTTGGTGGACAGCTCCGACAAGGTGATCGAGCGGCAGTTGGAGCTTGACCGCAGCATCGGCAATAAATGGCTGGTCAAAAACGGTTTAAAACCGGGAGACCGCATGATTGTGGAGGGATTCCAGAGGATCCGTCCCGGCGTTCCGGTTAAAGTGATTCGCGTTGAAGCGGAGCCCTTGCAGAAAAGCCAGGCGGTCAAGCCGGGGGTGTCTTCATAATGATCAATTTTTTCATCAATCGGCCTATCTTTGCCTGGGTTATCGCCATCATCATCATGCTGGCCGGAATATTGTCGATCTTTACGCTGCCGGTCTCGCAGTATCCCGCCATTGCGCTGCCGGAAATATCCATAGACGCGTTCTATCCGGGGGCGTCGGCCAAAACGATTGAAGACACCGTCAGTCAGGTTATCGAGCAGAAAATGAACGGAATCGATCATCTGTGTTATATCTCGGCCACCAGCGATTCCGCAGGTTATGCGACCATCACCCTGACATTTAACGCCGGGACGGACCCCGACATCGCCCAGGTGCAAACCCAGAACAAGCTGCAACTGGCCATGCCGCTCCTGCCGCAGGTTGTTCAGCGTCAGGGGATCAGGGTTACTAAGTCAACCAGGAATTTCCTGATGGTGATAGGGTTTATCTCGGAAGACTCCAGCATGAGCCGCGACGATCTGACCAATTATGTCGTGGCAAACATTCAGGACCCGCTGAGTCGTGTTCAGGGGGTTGGCGATGTGACAACATTCGGCGCCCAGTATGCAATGCGCATCTGGCTGAATCCGGACAAACTTTACAATTTTCAGTTGACGCCTGATGATGTGGCGCAGGCGATTCAGGCCCACAATGTGCAGGTTTCCGCCGGGCAAATCGGCGGCACTCCGTCATCCAAGGGGCAGCAATTGAATGCCACCATCAATATTCAGAGCCTGCTCCAGACCCCGGAACAGTTCGGGCAAATCCTGTTGCGGGCCAACAGCGACGGATCGAGGGTGCTGCTCAGGGACGTGGCGAAGATTGAGCTGGGAAGCGAAAACTATGATATGGTGGGTACCTATAACAGCAAACCGGCGGCCGGCATGGCGATCAAGCTGGCGATGGGGGCCAATGCGCTTTCCACGGGCGATGCGGTCAGGGCCAAACTGGGTGAATTGTCAAAATTCTATCCTAAGGGTATGAAAATGGTGTACCCCTATGACACGACCCCGTTTGTGAGAATATCCATTGAAGAAGTAATCAAAACACTGGTGGAAGCAATCCTGCTGGTCTTTCTGGTCATGTTCCTGTTTCTGCAAAACTTCAGGGCCACTCTCATTCCGACCATTGCGATCCCGGTCGTGCTGCTGGGAACTTTCGCCGTGCTTAAAATATTCGGTTTTTCAATCAATACGCTGACCATGTTTGCCATGGTGCTGGCTATCGGCCTGCTGGTGGACGATGCGATCGTCGTAGTGGAAAATGTGGAACGGGTGATGAGCGAAGAGGGGCTTTCCCCCAAGGAAGCCACCCGGAAATCAATGGGACAGATCGCCGGCGCGCTGGTGGGTATTGCGCTGGTGCTGTCAGCCGTATTTGTGCCTATGGCCTTTTTCGGCGGTTCCACCGGGGTGATCTACCGGCAGTTTTCCATTACCATCATTTCCTGCATGTTTTTCTCGGTGCTGGTGGCGCTGATAATTACGCCGGCGCTTTGCGCCACAATGCTTAAACCGGTACAGCAAGGACATCAGGTCACCGAAAACGGAATATTCATCTTTCGTCCTTTTTTCGTCTTATTCAACAAGATTTTCAATGGCGGACGGGATCGTTATCAATCAATTGTCGGGCGTATGCTGAACACCAGCATGCGTTATATATTGCTCTATCTGGCGGTCGTGGGGGTAATCGGATTCCTCTTTATCCGTTTGCCGACCGCCTATCTGCCGGACGAGGACCAGGGAATCCTGTTCGTGCAAATCATGCTGCCGGCAGGGGCAACGCAGGAACAGACGCTTAAAGTCATTGACCGTGTGCGTGATAATTTGCTCATAGAGCAGAAGGATGCAGTGGAAGCGGTCTTCGCCGTAGCCGGATTCAGTTTCGCCGGCAGAGGCCAGAATGCCGCCATTGCCTTTGCCAAGCTGAAAGACTGGGATTTGCGCAACCGGCCGGATCTCCGCGCCGGAGCCGTAGCCGGCAAAGTCATGGCCGCATTCTCGCGCATCCGCAACGCCATGGTTTTCGCCTTTCCGCCTCCGGCTGCAATCGAACTGGGCAACGCCAATGGTTTTGACTTCAAACTCCAGGACCGCGGCGGACTCGGCCATGAAAAATTGGTGGAGGCGCGAAATCAGCTTTTGGGGATGGCCGCTCAAAACCCGAATCTGATGATGGTACGCCCCAATGGAATGGATGACACGCCGGAATTTAAAGTGGACATTGACTGGGAACGCGTCGGCGCGCTGAAACTTTCCGTAAACGACATTCATAACGTCTTCTCCACTGCGTGGGGCGGCATCTACACCAATGACTTCCTGGACAGGGGACGAATCAAGAAAGTTTATATTCAGGCGGACGCCGCCTACAGAATGCGGCCGGAAGACCTGGATAAATGGTATGTCCGCAACAGCGTCGGCACGATGGTGCCGTTCTCGTCATTTGCCAAAGGCCGGTGGACCTATGGTTCCCCGCGGCTGGAACGCTACAACGGCTTCCCGTCGATTGAAATCATGGGCGTGGCGGCGCCCGGCAAAAGTTCCGGCGACGCGATGGCGGCGATGGAACAGATCGCAGGCCAACTGTCTCCCGGCATCGGTTATGAGTGGACAGGCCTTTCCTATCAGGAATTGATGTCCGGTTCGCAAGCGCCGATACTGTATGCCATTTCCATTCTGGTGGTGTTCCTATGTCTGGCCGCGCTCTATGAAAGCTGGTCGATTCCATTTTCAGTCATGCTGGTGCTGCCGCTTGGCATAATCGGGGCATTGCTGGCAACTACCATGCGGGGATTAGCCAACGATGTCTATTTCCAGATCGGCGTACTTACCATTATCGGGCTTTCCGCTAAAAACGCCATCCTTATCGTGGAGTTTGCCAAGGCCCGCATCGAACATGGAATCGGGCTGATTAATGCGACACTTGAAGCTTCGCGGATACGTCTCCGTCCTATTTTGATGACCTCTTTCGCCTTCATTCTCGGGGTGCTGCCTCTGGCAATCAGCACCGGCGCGGGTTCAGGGGCTCAGAATTCCATCGGTACCGGCGTGATGGGGGGGATGATTACCGCGACGGTGCTTGCGGTTTTTTATATCCCGCTGTTTTTCGTCATTGTGCTCCGGATATTCAAGCCGAAGAAGCCGGATGATAACTCCGCTGAAAGTAAAATAACTAATCAATCTTGATTAGGAGCCGTTAAAAATATTAGCGCTCGTTTTTGCTGGAAAAAATGTCGTCGGCATGGAGAAAACGGGTGGTAAGCTCATCTATTTCCGCGACATGGGCAATGCCGGCGGTGAACCATTTTGAACGGATATCTTTTACTTTGGAATTGTTATCCCGCGGCGCAGTTTCCTTGACCATGGAACCGAAATTGTTCTGAAAGGCCATTCGCAGTTCATCGGCAAGGGATTCGTTGCTGAGCGGTTCGGCGTCTTCAGTTGCCGCCGCGGCACAACCGGCGAGCTTTTCCATCTCCGCGCAAAGTGCTTTTTTACTTTTAAACGCGGCCGGCTGTTTGGCGGCAAGTTCGTCAAAAAATGCCTTGTTTCCGGCGGCAAATGCTTCGCCGGTCTTGTTAAACAAATTTTCAATCCAGTTCAGTTCAGTTCCGCCCTGGCCGAGACTGTTCCATTCAGTTTTGACATTATCCAGGGCTTCGCCGGTACCGGCGGCGAATGATTCAACCAGCGAAGCGACAAGTTTTTCCCGCGTCCCCAGCCCGGTAATCAACCCTCTGAACTTTTCGCGGCGCTGCTGATTGATCGTCTTTTTAAAGTTTTCGTTGAGTGATTCGAACCGCCGGAACATTTCATCTTCTTTGTCGCGGGGGATTTCACCGATATGGATCCAACTGTCGTTTATCTGTTTCACTTTTTCTTTAAGCGCGGCAGCGTCCTGGGGAGAGTTCAGCAATGCTTCAAGTTCATTGCACAAATTCTGTCTTTTCTCCATGTTGGCGGTACGTTCTTCACGCATTTCGCCGTAATACTGGTCAAAAACACTGCGAAAGCGTTCATATAGCCGGCTTTCATCTTTGCCGGCATGCCCCGCTCTTTTCCATTGATCCCAGAGCGCTTTCACTTTGCGGTGCGCCTCTTCGTGAGGCATCTTAATCAGAAGTTCCGCTTCGTCGCACAGATTTTTCTTGAGTTGCGCATTCTGGTCGCGGATATCCCGGATTGAATCATAATGAATTTTGCGGGCATTGAAAAAAATATCGCAGGCGTTGCGAAAGCGCTGATAAAGTTCTTTCTCGGTGTGCGAATGACAGAATCCGGCTTCTTTCCATTGCGACTGCAAGGTCTTGATTTTGTCGGCGGTTTCCCCCCATTCGGTTGAATTGCACAACAGTTCAGCTTCCTCACAAATTAAGGTCTTCTTCTGCGCAATCTCTTCCCGCTCCTTGTTCAATTTGTCAAAAAAATCATTGCAGCGCTGCTGCAGCACATCACACGGGGCTTTGAAGCGCTGCCAGATTTCCTCAGTTTTTTCCGGCGGCACGTGACCGAGCTGCTGCCAGCGGTCGCGAAGTTCTTTGAGTTTACGCGAAACCTCATGCATATCCTGCACATTCAACAATGCTTCCGCCACTTTGCACAGGTCCAGTTTCAATGTATAATGTTCCCAGCGCTCAAAATCCCTGACTTCATAGCGGTTATGCAGCAATGCCGAGTATTTCTTGTTGCGGTGGAGAAATTCGGCAACCAGCCGCTGCTTATCCGCAGAATCATCAGGAAGGACGGCATCCGCCTGTTTTACCATCTTTTCCAGTTCAATGCGTCGTTCCTTGAATTTTTCCGGCAGTTTGTCATTAATAAAATTCTGAATCTCATCACAGGCGTCATTCAAGGTTTTAAACGCGTCTGCAATAAATTTCTGTTCGTCGTTGATTTTATTCCGTACTTTTTCGCAGGCCGATCTGAATTTTGATTCCATCAATTCAATGTCCTGAAGCCCTGCCGCCGTCTTTTTCCAGGCTTCCTCCAGCCCGTGCAGCAGTTTGGCATCCTTGCCGAGCAGCTCCCTTGACGCAAGCGCTTCCGCCTTTATGCAGATATCATCCAGCAACCCCAGTTTCTCTTTCCGTACGGCAGCTTTGTGCAGCGCATCTTTAACGCCTTCATCAAACTTCAGGCAGGAGTTTTTGAACCGTTTATCCAGGATTTCCATATAGCGCGGCGGCAGCAGTTCAAGCGTCTCCCATTCCAGTTTCCACTGGCCGACGCTCCGGATTGTTTCGGAATCCTGATGTCCGACTGCGTTTTCTATGCTTTCGCAAATTTTTTCCCGCTCATAAATAAGACCTTTCAGTTCATCGGACATACCGGAGGTCTTCCTGGTTTCTTCCGTCGCAACGTCCGGATTCAGTTCCGCGTCTTCCTGATGTTGAAATTCTTTAAGTCTTTCTCCCGCGGCTTTTCTGACCAGTTCGGAATAAGAAGAGGTTGCCGCTGCTTCCAGCGATTCTTCATCATCAAGGCGGGCAAGAAGTTCATTCCCCAGAGTATCATCATGCAGATTCCTGAGCACTTTGATAATCTGTTCTTTGGATTTGATTCTGGCAGCGGCGCAGGAGGAAACTTCGGGCGAGATGCCGCTGCTGCACGCAATCGTCGCCAGCAGATGTTCGTCATCAAGCTTTTCAACATATCCGCAGAGATCGGAATCCGGAGCTCCGGACATAGCCATGCCGGAATAACGCCGGTTAAGTTTTTCTTTCAGCAAATTGATTGCGGTGGGGTCTGTTTCGCCGGCTAAAAGTTTTTCCAGCAGTTCCATATCTTCAAGTTTTGCAATGGCGGCGAGTCTTAAATGAGAATCAGAGTCTTCGGCTGCCACTTCAAATATCAACTCTTTTTCAACTGGAGAAATTTGCTCAAGCGTGGCAAGCCTGACTGCGGCGTCTTTATGTTTTAAATTACTTTTCTGAAAGAAATTAACTCCGAACATTGAACCATCTCCTCATTGTTCTTTACATTATGTTCTACACTATAACAGGATTATGACAATAATTCCAGTTGAAAATCACAGAATACGGTTTAAGAGTTGAAATTAAGCGGATTTGGACTATATATTATAGGTTCATAATATAAAAATAATATCTTTAAAATTTTAACTGGAGACAATAAGATGTCAGGACAAACTAAAAAATTCAAAGCCGAAGTTCAGCATTTGCTGGACTTGATGATTCACTCTCTTTATTCCAATAAGGATATCTTTTTAAGGGAATTGATCGCCAATGCGGCCGATGCCATAGATAAGGCCAGATTTGAAGCGCTGACCAACAAGGAGATCAGTCGTGAATGGGCGGTCCGTCTGGAAATCGACAAAACCAATAACTTAATAAAAATCCGCGATAACGGTATCGGCATGACAGAAGATGAAGTCGTTGTCAATATCGGCACCATCGCCAAGTCCGGCACCAAGGAATTCATCAAAGCCATCGAGGAAAGCAATCCCAAATCCACCGATATCCCGCAGTTGATCGGGCAGTTCGGCGTAGGCTTCTACTCCTCATTCATGGTTGCCGAAAAAGTTGAAGTGCTGACGAAAAAGGCTGGTTCCGACGCTCCCGCTGTCCGCTGGACTTCCGACGGCAAATCCAGTTATCAGATCGAGGAAGCGGCCAAGGACGATCAGGGAACCGAAGTCACCGTTTACTTGAAAGAAGATGCCAAAGCCTATCTGGAAACCTGGAAAATCTCCGAAATCGTCAAGAAATATTCCGATTTTATCGAATATCCGATCATTCTGCCGTTCACCAAGACCAATGAGGACAAGACTGAAACTACTGAAGAGCGTACTTTGAATTCGCAGAAAGCGATCTGGCTGCGCACCCCGGAAGAGATCACGGAAGAAGATCACAAAACTTTCTATTCGCACCTGTCTCATTTCAATGGCGCGCCGCTGAAAGCGATCCAGTTCTCCGCCGAAGGAACCTCTGAATTCAAGGCATTGCTTTATATCCCGGAAAAATCACCATTCAATATGTTCATGCCGGACATCCAGAAAAAAGGATTGCAGCTCTATGTCCGTCGCGTGTTCATCACGGATGAATGCAAGGATTTGATCCCGGATTATCTCCGCTTTATCAAAGGCGTGGTTGACTCCAATGATTTGCCCCTCAATGTTTCCCGCGAAATCCTTCAGGAAAATCCGCTAATTATGAAGATTCAGAAGAACGTGATCCGCAAAGTTCTCGGCGAACTTCAGAAAATGCAGGAAAACGAGCCGGAAAAATATGCCGCGTTCTTCAAGGAATTCGGCAAGATACTTAAGGAAGGCATTCATACGGATATTTCCAACCAGGAAAAGATCAAAGAACTGGCCATGTATGAAACCATGAACAATGAAGCCGGCAAACTGATTTCGCTGAAACAATATGTCGCCCAGATGCCGGCGTCGCAAAAAGATATTTATTATATCACCGGCGAAAGCCGTTCAGTGTTTGAAAATTCCCCGGCCCTGGAATATTTCCGCAGCCAGGGCTTTGACGTGCTGTTCATGACTGACCCGATTGACGAGTGGGTCATGCAGTCCATGTTCCAGTACGACAAGAAACATTTCAGGCCGGCCGCCAAAGGCGAAATCGAGCTCGATGAGGCCAGCCGCAAAAAATCCGATGCAGTCATTAAGGATGCGGCGGAAAAACATAAGACACTTATTGAATTTCTCCAGAAAGAGCTCGGCGAAAACATCCAGCAAGTCCGTTTTTCTCCACGTCTGACTGAAAGCGCCTGCTGTCTGGTCGGCGATGAAACCGCCATGAGTCCGCACATGGAACGCCTGTTCAAGGCAATGAACCAGCAGATGCCGAAAACCAAGCGGATACTGGAACTGAATGCGTCGCATCCGCTGATCAATGCCCTGCAAAAATTGTATGACAAGGATAATAACGATCCTGAACTCAAAGATTATGCCGGACTGATTTATGATCAGGCGCTTTTGACTGAAGGCAGCCCGATACCTGACCCCATGAATTTTTCCAGAAGAATCACCGCGCTTATGGTATCAAACGTCGAAAAAAGCTGAATTAATTCTATTTTCAGCTTGAAAAAATCTTTTCTCGGGCAATCTTTTAGAGCCCGAGATTTTTCCCGGAGGGGTGGTCGAGTGGTTTAAGGCAGCGGTCTTGAAAACCGCCGTAGAGTAATCTACCGTGGGTTCAAATCCCACCCCCTCCGCCACTTCTTTTAGCTAAAATAATCCCGTTTCTACGCAAAATTTCAATATTTTTTTGAATTTTGGGTGGTACTACTGCGGAGCTAATCTCACCCGCAGAAAATTGGGATTTTATACATGAGGCAAAAAAGCTGTCGCTGTCCTATTCATATTTTCGCAAATTATTTCATGACGGAATGAATCAATCACCAACGCTATTTTTAATCGGCGCAAGAATGGAATTAGCTGCCAGACTACTTAAAGAACAGTTGCTAACACTAACCGGAATAGCGGAACGTTGCGGCTATGGCGATATTTATTACTTTAACAAATCATTTAAGAAATATCATTCGGTCAGTCCCGGCATATATCGCAAGCAGTTGTTAATTTTCAATCAATAAGCTTTGTGTGATTACTTCGATATATCATCCCACAGATGCCCTAACAATTTAAGGATTTCATATATTTTTATAGACTGGATCTGGTATTCCGCCTTGGGTTATAGCGTGGTTTGTGGTTTCAAAAAACACTTTTATTAAAATATTCCGCGGCCTATCGAGAGACAAGATGAACAAAGAAAATTTTATTTCACAAATTCAAATTCGCCTTGTCCATCTCCGGATTTGACTTCTGGAATACTGCTGTCAGGAGCGTTTTTCTCCAAATCTTCCTGCTTGAAAGTCTCGTGAGCACCATGCACCAGCCACTTCCCGTATAATGTAAACGCCAGCACCGCGGAAACGCCTTGAGCAATACCGGCCCAAATCAGGATATAACCGTATGTTTTCAGTTCATCGCCGATCCATCCGGCAAGCACGTTGAAGACCACGATCAATGCAGAAGCGGTTATTGCTCCGGCCGAGCAGAACTGCCCATATCGTTCGCGCGGATAGACATCAATCGTGGCTTTGGCGATGGCTACCCCAATAAGAGTTACCGATATTTGGACAGCTCCCCGCCAGATAAGGACTGACCAGTATCCTTCATGCATAAAAAAATAAGATGCAATATTCAGGAACGAGGATGCTGCCAGTCCGGCAGCAAGGCTTCTGAGGCTTCCCCAGCGATCAATAAGTATCCCGAATGGATAGTAAAGCAAAAAACTGGCCAGACAAAGCCAGACGTTAATTTCGCCGACCTGCTTCAAATCTAAACCGTATTGCTGCTTGTATAGAAAAATATAAAATACGCTGACGCAGCTGGAGACGGCAAGAGCTCCGCTGCATAAGAACATGTACCAATAATAACCATGTCCGAAGCTTTCTTTGAAATAATTTCTGGCGGCAAGAAGGAAATTGCCATGTTTTTCTACCGATGGCGGCGGATATTCCCCCTCCTGAACTTTCCAGCACATCAAAGCTATCGCCACTCCATATATTAATGCAATCCCGATAAATATTTCTTTGGTATGAGTCTCGGCCATGGGAAAGATGAAATAATTGAAAACAGCCCCGGCGGCTACGCCTACAATCCGGAAAAGACTGTAAAAGCGACCAATAAACTGGTTAGGTACGACATCGGGTATAAGGTAATAATAAACCGATGCGACAAAAAGGTTAAATATCTGGTATAAAACCACTAAAACCCCGAAAATGATGATTACAGGAGGAATCGGGATAAAGGCAGTCGCAGTTCGATAAATCTGAAATTCGGACAGAAATTTCAAAATTTCTGGAGCAAACGGAATAAGCGCAAGAAACAGTAGGACAAAAGGAGCAGTAATAATAATAAATGGACGGCGTCGTCCCCATTTACTCCGGTAACGGTCAGAATTATAGCTGATCAGCGGATTCATAAAACAATTGAGAACCATGATAATACTGCCGGTGATGAACACGATCTGCTGATTGGTGGCATTATGGCTTTTCAGGATTAGCGGCAGTATGGCCGGCTCGACAATCTGCATCAGCATAAAACAGAAGTCTCCCCACAACAGCCAGCCGAACAGAATAAAAAGTCCCATTTTTGTATAAGTAAGGGTACCGACCGAATATGTCTTAGCTGTTACGTCCATTCGCTTGTCTTTAAATTTACTGATTCTTGCTGTTTTTTAACGAATAAGCTTAAAAATGTTATTAAATATGCTTCCCGGTAGTTAGCTTTTAATCTTCATTAGGCAAAATTAGGCAAATCGGGGCTGCTTCAGATTTATCTTCAGTTTTTTGTATTCGAATCTCCCACGCAGGGCGCGAAAATCCATCCCGCGCCCTCGCTGCGCTGCCGCTTTGAGATACCGGACAAACACCCAACATTCAGAGATTGTGTTTTGATAACTTTTTAACATTTTAAGCCCCTTCATTTTTATGTTTAAACATGGCTTAAAGCGTGAAAAACTTATTTGCACTTCTTTTTTCTGTTTTTTGACGTCCGGGCAAAAAACTATTTTTCCTCATTCATCTGGCGATTTTTAAGTTCTTTCCAGTTATTTGTATTTAAATTCAAACAACCCGCCTTCTTTCAGAATGTCCGCTTTGATTTTATCCATCGCGACGCCGCTGGTAAAATCAGGGCTGGTGGTATAAAGATGCACGTCGAAAGGTTTGAACTCATCCGTGAATTTTCCGTCTGCCAATTTTATTTTCCGGCCTTCGGATATGACCGAAAGTGCAGTCATCTCCGGCAGGACGTCAATAGTTGCGGAAACTTTTTTATCCGTCACATTGCAGGCGAAAAGATAATATGCGGTTCCGTATTTTTTCAGCAATAGATGAATATTCGAGTCAGATGCCCTTGATGGCATGGTTTTTCCGGCCAAAAGCGGTTCGGAGAGTGATTTTATTTCTTTGATGAGCATCGGCATGCCGACGCGCAGATCCGGATGGTTTACTGCCCCCTTGTGGTCCATATTTTTGCCTGCGGTCCATTTTGAATCGCCATATTTATACAGGCTGAATCCTTTGGCGCCGTGAATGATTGCCAGATACATTGAACAGCGTTCTTCCATGAAAGTCGGAACGCGGTTGTTCAGGGCTTTGTAATCACCATAATCAAATACCTGGGGAGAATTGCCGACAAATTTCCTTCCCCCGCTTGCTTTTAACGCATTGTCCATAAATGTCGAGATGTAAGTCATCGGTTTGGTCAGTGAGCCGTCTGCCCGCGGACAAATAAAAGGATCCGACATGAGCATTTCATGCGCATCTTTATAGGTATATATGCCTTCCACCGTGTCATTACAGATTAAAACCGGATGGTAAGGGTCAAGCTCGCGGATCAAGTTGTAGATTTCTTCCAGAATTCTGGGGTCTGTTGCTTTTCCCTCCGGTTCGTCGATCAGGTAATAGCAAAACAGCGCGGGATGGTCCTTCAGCACTTTGACCATGGTGATGACATGCTCCCGGGCTTCCCTGGAAAGAGAACACTGATCAACGATAAACTTTTTTAATCTCGTTCCATCAAGAATTGAAACGATGCCATACTGCTTCAAAGCCAGGAGTTTGTCGAGTTCAACAACCATGGAGGGCGTTACAATAAAAGTGACAATGCCGTCCCCGCCGGTTTTGGCTATTTCAGAAAAGTCGGAACCGCCCCACCACCAGATTGGAAACACCGGTTTACCATTAAGCGTCAAGACAACTTCGTCGTCGTTTGCCCGTTCAAGCCGGACTTCGGTTCCTTTTCCCTGATGAACATTGAAGATTGCCGTTTTCTGTTCGGCTATCTGCTTCTCGCCTTTCATGATCTTCGTCATGAGGGTGTATGCGCCGGGGGCAATCTCCGCCGGAAGCGGCAAGGAAAAACTCTGAACGGCGGAAGTCACCGGTCTTTTGGCGGATGCCACCGGGTTTCCATCCTTGTTATTCAGAGAAAATTCCGCGACACTGCCGGTAAAGTCTTTTGAGTCCAGCCGCAAGGTGGCTGTTCCGGCGATCTCATCCGCTTTCTGAGCATGGTAAAATGTATTCCGGTAAAAAGGTTTGGTTATTTCAATCGACAGCGGGCTGATATCTCCGACTTTGACCTGATAGGTAGAATCGAAAATCAGCTTTCCGCCTTCTTTGATGTTATAAGTGACATTGAATGCTCCGCTTTTTTCCACTGGCAGATTCGCGGAAATCTCCTTTTCTTCGTTCGGTGCAATCACCAGATTAAATGTCGCGATATTGCCGGCCTTGTCCTCGCCGACGGTCACAGACAGATTCCTGGTTTTCGCGGTTGTATTTTTGACCGAAGTCTTGATAACCGCCTGAATCGCGTTGCCGCGGAAACCGATATCCCCGACGGACGGATATTTAACGTCAATCGCATAAATAGTCAGATCGGCCCCTGTAAGTTCAAGTTGTTTAAACAGGGACGGCTGGTTGAATGCGCCCTTTTCACAGATGGAGCTTGTCTCCACTTGTTGCTGCCCGACATGCCTCGACCTGCCCATGTTGACCGCTATCGAATTTTTCACCTTGTCGAGCGTAATGGATGAAAATGGGATCGCGATTTCGACGATCCATTTGTCTTTTTCAATTTTAACCCCGGTCAGACATTTGAAAACCGGCACCTGCGTACTGACCATGCCAGACTGGGTATGGAACAGAACCCCGTAATTGCCCCGCGGATTGACAAGCAGATGGTAATAATCCCCGCGGTTGTTGTCCGAGTCAATCATCAGCTCGACACAATCATCATTGTAAACTTTCAAGCTGTTCTCATTTACATTCTTTTTCAAAGAAGCCATCTCCGGCTCATCACAGATAAAAGCAGCATAGATGAATTCGCTGTCATAGGTAATCATTGCCTTGGTGGATGCCTTGGGCAACTTGCCTCCCGCCTGACTGCCAAACAACGTGAACTGGTCGAATACGGTTGCTTTCTTCCATATTTCCTCGTCAAGATTCCCGTCAAGTTTTATCGCGCTTTTTCTTACGGATGAAGTCGATTCCTTGTAGATTTCTTCCGGCGTAAGCTCCCCCGCATATATTTTTACTTCATCGATGATACCTTTAAATCCATTGGCGGCTCCGCCGACGTATGCGCCGATGGTGAGGATGTGCCCATTATTGTTTTTTACGACTTCCACCGCGTTGGGTGTTTCGCCTGCTTTCCTGCCGTTGAGGTATATTGACACAATGCCGGCGGCATTTCTTGTCACCGCCACATGGTTCCAGTCATCGTTTTGGATCTTGTCAACGGACGGATTATTATGTACTAACCAGGACGCCCCTTTAGGCGGAGAACCGGTGCCGCTCAGGAAATACAACATTCGCCAATTATAAAAAAATCGCCAGCCCGGCCCCTGGCTTGAACCGGTATTTAAAATCTCATTGCACTTTTTGTAATCCTTAGAGGAATCAGGCTTCATCCAGGCGCTGATGCTGAACGCTCCGCGGCCAAGGGCATGAAGAAAATTGTCATCGCCCTTAATATCGAACTTGACATTAGCGGCGTCTTTCTCTTTTCCATCAAACTGCAGCGCTTTGCCCGCTTTGCCGTCAACCCACACGGCTCCGGTTATTTTACCCTCAAGTTTGCCACTTGCATCCCTGGTAATCTCGCCTGCCCCTTCATCGAATGGAAAGTAATATTTCAATTCCGCCGCGGACAGCATAGCTCCTGAGAACAAAAATAAAAATGAAACGAGGAAGACTGGCATGGCTTTTGAACAACAAAAAACAATACGATAACGGCTGAGGCTGGTCATCTTGTTCTCTCCTTAATTCGCTTAATATTGTAACATGATTTTAAAAAATATCTGCTTTTAATCTTCATTGGGTAAATTCCCCGACCCTTCGGATCGGCTTTGATTTAGTTTTTAGTATTAGTTTGGGTTTTCGAATCTCCGGCCAGCCCGCAGGGCGTGGAAGCCCGTCCGTAATACATCGGGGCTCTGCCCTGGTGATAGGATGGACGGGAGGAGATTCTTTAATTGCCCTTCGTGGGATCGAATCCTAGCTGCAATCTGCTGGCCGCGCCCACTCCCGTTTCTTTTCTCAGCATGGAGGCAACGTGCATATCGCCGAAAACCATATTTGCGGTATAGCCGGGGTGATTAGTCCTCATTGCCCAGCCCCCGTATTCCGGCGCGTATATTGCATTCCATGGATAAGTTACGATAAAATTATTATACTGTCCGTTATCTGCAACCAGAATGATAACAGACGGGTTCTTCATCATGTTCAAATTGTGATTATGATATGTCGCACTGCCTATTGTTCCAAAGAACCACCCGTTCGCGGTATAATCAGGAAATTGAAATATCCCGACCGTTGTTTGCGCCGCGCAGAAAGTGTTTGCTTTATAAAGGTTTGCACTAGACGCGGGATTGGCATTACCGAGCTTCAACCCGTAATCTAATTTGGAATACTTGCCAAGCTTGCCCAGGACTTCAAACCATGGACGGTCTGATGCCCCGCCATCCCAAAACTGATAATACGGTGTTTTGCTATACATAAACTGATCTTTGAAATCTATGGTATAAGATGTCAGCGCGGTTCCAAGCTGTTTTAAATTACTCGAACATTCAATGGAGCGGGCCCTGTCTCTGGCTTGATTCAAGGCCGGCAGCAGCATTGAGGCCAAAATCGCGATTATGGCGATCACCACGAGGAGTTCAATGAGTGTAAAATTTCCTCCCGGTGCCGCCTTCCTGGCGTTCTTAAACTTTCGACTAGCTTTCATTTTTTGCCTCCTTGATAAGGTTTATAATTAAGAACATTTTAAATTTTGGCGGAATCCCGCCAGATTATCTTTGCTTCCGATTCAATGACCGGCGGAATCGCTTTCCCAGTCAATATGGAGTTGATGACCATCCCGGTATTCTCCATCACCGGCAAACTAATTGTGGTAAGCGGAACTTTGAAATACGGGGCGGCGGCAATATTATTATAACCGACTACCGAAATATCGCCCGGAACTGAATAACCATTCTCCAGCAATCCATCAATCAATCCCGTCGCAACACTGTCATCATGCAAAACAACCGTTTTTATCCGGTCGGCTTTGATCATGGCAATTACTTTCGGAACAAAACTGCGTCCGACGGCAAACAAGTCTTCACCAATGATGTCCGGCATAACCATGATATGTTCCGGTTTTATGACAAAGTTTGAATTGGCAAGATTCTTCCTGATTTCCGGAGACGACACACAATTCTCATCGCATGCAATCGGATGTTTCCCAGCCGCAGACAGCGCTGTAAAAAGCCTGGTATAAATGTCGCTGCGCTTTATTCCTAAACGGTAAATATTCAGCGGGCTGTTTTCTGGAGCCGGAAAATTATAGTCCACCGCGTAAAACTGCATATCCTGAAGCAAAGCATGCAGCCGGGACTGGTCCGTTCTAAATTGTATTTGACGTTCTTTGGTCGCCCGTTCGACATTAATCTGTTCATAGAACACGCCAAACATTACTATTTGTTTGACTTTCATCCCCTTCAGCGCATAAACCGCATCGGCAATGTGATCTCTGAGAAAGCTTTGGACTATAAACTCCCGGCCGCTTTCGTCCAGCATCCGCATGGCCCGGCGCAGCGCATACAGACCTTTCTCCGAGCTGCTGTCTTGGCTGATAATCAAACCGACCGGTGCTTGACCCGGTTTGGTCAGATTGCGGGCAATACGGTTAGGAATATAATTGATCTTCTCGGCATATTTTTTGACTCTTTCGACAGTTTCAGGCTTAATCCGGATTTTGCCGGCATTCCCGGACAGACAGACCGACACCGTGGTCTTTGACAAATTCAAATCCATGGCTATTTTCAGCAATGTCTGCTGTCTGTTTTCCATTTCCCTCCGGGCCTCTCTACGATTAATTATATTTCTTGCTGAACCGGTTAAGCATATTTTTATTATACCTTATTTAAATTACTTTGTCAATAGATTTACAGAAAATACCAGCAAAAAAGAATGAGAAGAATGAGAATAGTAAAGACTGAGGCATTACAATTGAAAACTGAGGTGAACAAGTTTCAGTTTGTCACAATTTTTCTAGCATTCGGTGTTGCATTATTCCGTAAATGTAGTAATATATATGATAACAAATAACATAATTCAATTCCATGGCAATACAATAGCCTTGAGAGTACCTAAGTTCTCGCCAGTATGGGTCTTTCCAATCTCAAAAAATGGCACAATACCCCATGGTCTGTTAATCTCAAAACTGGAGAGCGCTGTACTCTCAAGTATAAAAGGAATTTGCATAAAAATGACAAAATTTGAACAGCAAAACAGCCAATTCATGGGGGGGTATTTTTCTATGGCCAATAATTTATTCATCCCCAAAAATGATGAAAAAATACCGCCGGATTTATTTTCATTATTTTCAAATGAAATCTCGAAAGAACGGATCCGCCAACATGCGATAGAATTTAACCGTCTTGAGGGAAATATCTCTTACTCTAATTTTACAGCGTCAACTGATTACTGCATGAAAGTATTGGAGGAATCCGGTGTGGAGCAAATCAGCCGGATCGCGTTGCCATCGGACGGAAAGACCGCATATCTCGACTGCATAATGCCGCAAGCGTGGGATACGATCGGACGTTCTTGTCTGCGGCTTGAGGATCCGAACATGACCGAATCCGAGCAGATAATCGCCGATACTGACGAGGATCCGTTTGTCGCGGGAATCTGGAGCGCTCCAACCCCGCCGGAAGGCATAAATTGCGAGATAGTCGATTACCGTACTTTGGCTCCTGAACGTCTCGAAGTGAAGGACAAATTGGTTTTGATGGACGGTTATTCCCAGACGCAGTATAAGGCGGTTTCCGACGGCGGTGCCGCGGGCGTGATCATCTCCAATTCAACAATCGGAGAGCAATATCCGGATCATGTCCGTTGGTGCAATGGAATCGGCTTTACCGGATGGTATCATACTCGCGAAGACCGTCGAATCGTCGTTTTCTTGCTGACACCCAGGCGTGCGGAGTTTCTGCGTCAGCGTTTGGCAAAAGGCAAGCTTACCGCACATGCAGTGATGAATACACGGATTTACGATGGCGAGATATTTACCGTCACCGGTGTTATTCCCGGTAAATCGAAAAAAGAAATTGTGTTGCTGGCTCATCTTTATGAGCCGTTTCTCCCGGACGATGCAGCCGGCCCAATGATTATTGCGGAAATATGCAGCGCTCTAAAGTCGCTCATTGCGAGCGGCAAGCTTCCATCGTTGCAAAAAACTATCCGAGTAGTGTTCTCCATGGAACGTTACGGATTTTCCCAGTATTTCGCCGACCGAAAAAGAAACCGACGAAGCTTGGCTGTATTCAGTTTTGATAGTGTTTGTCATATTAATGAGAATGAAAGTTACCCGCATGTCAAATTTCGTCGCACTTCTGATGCGGTTCCGTCTTTTGTTGATTTTCTATTTCGCGAAGCTCTCGCTGAAAAAACGCCGCACTTGCAAGTCATGGAGGAGGTCGGCAATCTTTCTGACGACACTTTTTGTTCTGAACCCCTTATCGGTATACCATCCGTATGGCTCCATTCCGAAGACATAAAAAGTCATCATAATACCGGCCCGGCGTTCATGAACGCTGACTGGAATTTAGCTGTCGATATGGCCATGATTTACGGGGGCTGTATCGGACTGCTTGCCTTGAACCGGGCTGACGATTTCAAGAAATTGGCCGGACGTTATTTCCGGCTAGCCGTAGACGAGCTCAAACAAAAAATCCGTGAAACAAAAGTCGAATTAAAGGTCGGAGCGATTTCGCCACGAAAGGCGGCGGCAAAAATACTCTTCAACACCGACATTCAGGCAGGACGAATGCGCTCATTCAATCGTTTTTCGCAGAATGCAGTAAAGCAAAGCGATATAACCCGCCGGATTACGGAGCCGGGATATCGTGCTGCCGCAAACATCAAACTCCCGGCGTGTTACGATCTTTCTACTGCAATTGTCCGCTGTGCTAATATTGTCGTAAAAAGGCTGGTTCCTGGTACTATTATGTCTCTTGCCGGCATTCCACACTCAGAGCGGAAATCTTTATGCTGCTCTATCAGTTTAAATTTGCTGTTCTCGTTCCTTGATGGGAAAAGGACTTTGGCGGAAGCGCTGGACTGTTGCGAATTTTCAACCGGCCAGGTAATTTCGAATGGCGACGCCGGAAAAATTTATGCCTATTTCCGTTATTTGGAACGGTACGGTTATGTGAAAATTACTGACAAATATTTGTTTTCTGGTGCCGAACTCGAAAAAGCTTTCCGCGGACTCGGCATAACGGGTGGAGATCGTCTGGTAATACATTCATCCCTGGCGTCATTGGGACAATTACAAGGCGGAGCCGAAACATTCTGCAATGTCGCAATGAAGCTTGTCAGCTCAGAGGGCACTCTGCTCATGCCAGCTTTCAATTTCTTCGATTTCAGCAAAACTAACGGAGTTTTTGATCCGGCTTTGACACCGACGGCAACCGGCGGAATAACCGAGTTTTTCCGAACCATAGCCGGAGTTTACCGTTCGCTCAATCCGACACATTCATTTTGTGCATGGGGTAAGGATGCAGCCAACTATGTGAAAGGGCACCATCGGACTTTAACCATGGGAGCGGACTCACCGCTTGGCCTGCTGGAGAAAAAAGGTGGGAAAATTCTTCTGGTATCGTGTCCTGATTCCAATACATTTATGCATGTAGTTGAAACCACCAATTCAGCACCATGTCTAGGATATCGCACGGAAGAATATGCTGTGAAGCTCCGCAATGGGCAAATCGTCAAATGCCGGACTTGGGGATGGCGCGGTGGAGTTTGTCCCGTTTGGAACGCTTCAGTCATATACAATTTTATGCGCAGCAACGGAACTCTTAGAGAGTTAATGCTTGGTAACGCCCATTTTTATTGTATGGATATGAATGATTTCCGTTTCGCTTACGAGCATTTTCTTAATGCTGGTAGCGGCTGTAGAATTTGCTCTATAAAACCAAGGAAAATCGAGTGTACGGTTGTTGGAGATTGGGATACAAAACAAAGCAAACTTGTTAAGAGCGACGCTTTTGTAGAAGAATACCAACCATTTTGCTCTTTGTCGCGATGAATTTTATTAATTAATCGCCATGATTAAGTATTCTTACATTATTTATTGTAAAGTCAGAGGTGGCATAGATGAACATCCCATACTCTGCAAAGCTCTTGAAGTCAGAGTTTTCCACCGTAAATTTTGATGCTATATAGGGTGTGTCGGTTGCTGCCGTGCCGAACATAACGCCGCAATTGCCGTTCAGATTGTTTTCGCCAAGAAAAGTGAGATTGCTCATTCCGCCGCTTGAAGTATTACTCCCTTGTGCGACTGCAATGATGGACCCGGCAACTGAATTGTATTTTTGCAGGGTGACACTCTTTCGACTGCCCGCGAGAATACAGTCCTTTGTTGTCGTTTACCGTAGTTGTGAATTTATAAGTTCCGGCAGGAAAATATAAGACATCGCCGGAATTTAATAGGGGACTTGTTCCGATGATAATAGCTGCTAGTACATTGTAAATATTTATTTTTCGTATTAATGCATTACATTATCTCTAACCTAAACTATGGAGGTTAGAGATGGCAGGACATTATTGGGTAACCTTGGATGCTGCTGAACGTGCAGCTCTGGAAGAAATCACTAGAACCGGAGTACGTGCGGCAAAAACAGTACTCTATGCACACTGCTGGACAGGAATGCTGATTCCGTTAAAAGATGGACTGTCGCCTCTGTCGGCGAAGCTCTTGGCATGACCGCAAGAACACTGGAACACTTGAAGGAACGCTTTGTTAAATACGGACTGGATGCGGCATTGGAAAGAAA
>CAIKZE010000400.1 GCA_903831825.1 uncultured Lentisphaeria bacterium
CTCGGAGTGTTGGAAGTAAGGTGGTATGCCAGTTTTGCCAAAACTGGCAAAGAGAGGCGTTTTTGGCAAAAACGCCATACTGGAGATGTCTCCAAAGTCTCGGAGTTGTTTGAAAAACTTATCAACGGCTGAAAACCGTTGTGCTCAATGAGGCTCCAAAGTCTCGGAGTGTTGGAAAGAGAGAAGGTATGCCAGTTTTGCCAAAACTGGCAAAGAAAGGCGTTTTGGGCAAAAACGCCATACATCGTTGTGCAGAAATAGTCTCCAAAAGCTCGGAGTGATTGGAAAAAAGTACCACAAGCATCTTGCTTGTGATTTTACTCAAGCTGGAAGCTTGAGGTACTCTGGGCTTTGAAAAACTGATAGTCGTTGCGCTCAACGACACTCCAAAGTCTCGGAGTGATTGGGAAAAAGTACCACAAGCATTCCCGCAGCCGCGGGATCCCGCGAAGGCGGGACTAGAGGTAAACCTCTCTTGTGATTTTACTCAAGCGGGACGCTTGAGGTACTCTGGGTTTTGAAAACTGAAAATGGTTCTGCTCAATGGCACTCTAACATCTCGGAAATCGGCGGTTAGATTTGTCTTGACTTATTCTGAATCCTGACTTCTGAATTCTGACTTCCGGCTGCCAAAATGCTTGAAAAACATTCCGGCAGCCTATATGAAGTTTGCGGAATGGGGATTGAGGTTGTAAATTATCGGGTTTGAAAAATGACAATATATTTTAGAAAGCGGCATCGATGTCCTCAAAACTGAATGAGAATTTAGAACAGTATTTTCTTGAACTGATTATCGGGAAACGGACCACCCCGAAAGATCAGCTTATGCTGCTGCTGCTTTTCGTGATATCGCGGTTCTACCGGGCGGTGGTCCAGTTCAGGATGTGGCTTTACGACAAGCGCATTATCCGGAACCGGGCGATCGGCTGCCTGGTGGTGAGCATCGGCAACCTGAGCTGCGGCGGCACCGGCAAGACGCCGGTGGTGGAAGTTTTCGCCAAAACCCTCAGCCATAAAGGCCGGAAAGTGGCCATTCTCAGCCGCGGATACCGCAGCAAGCAGCGTTCGCTATGGGTGAAACTGACCCAGAAATTCAGTTCCAAAAAAATGGAAGTTCCGCCGAAAGTGGTTTCAGACGGCAAGAATCTGCTGCTGGATTCGGCCTACGCCGGGGACGAGCCTTACATGCTGGCGAATAACCTGACCGACGTGGTCGTCCTGGTGGATAAAGACCGGGTAAAAGCCGGGCTGTACGCGATTGACGAATTCGGCACCGATACGCTGATTATGGACGACGGCTTTCAATATATGAGCCTGAAACCGCATATCAATATTGTGCTGGTTGATTCCACCGACCCGTTCGGCAATCATCACGTCCTGCCGCGCGGCATTCTGCGCGAGCCGGTCAAAAACATCCGTCGCGCCGATTATGTTTTCCTGACCAAATCCGCCGGCGGCAAACATCTCCGCCACCTCAAAGCATTTATCCGCCGCCATAACCGGCGGGCGGAAATCATTGAATGTTGCCACAAGCCGATGTATCTGGAAAAAGTTTATAAGAAAGGCGAACGCGAACCGCTGGAAATGCTTAGAGGCAAAAGAGTTGCGGCGTTGTCGGCCATCGCCGTTCCGGAAAGCTTTGAAGCCTTTGTGCGACAGCTTGGCGGCAATATTGTCCAAGCGCAACATTTCGCCGACCACCATCGTTTCACGCAGCAGGAAATCATTGATTTTATCAATAAGGCCAAGAAAGCCAATGCCGAAATGATCATAACCACCGAAAAAGACGCGGTAAGAATGCCCCGGCTGGAACGTCAGGACATTCCGGTCTATTTCATGCGGGTGGAGATAGATATTCTCAGCGGCCAGGAAAGCTTTGACCAGTGCATCTCCCGTATCTGCTTCATGTAAAAAAAGGGCATGTTTCAAAAGGTAGTTGACACTTTTATGTCAAACGCTCTGATAAAATAAAGTGAAACAGTCAAAACAAGCTCCAGCGGAGCGATACATATTGTAGCGCCGGACTTTAGTCCGGTGAATGATGACAATTAAAATTTGGAGTTCCGTAGGAACGAAACATATAAGATTGATATGATTCGAGCCTACGGCTCTCAAATTGTGCGGGGGAATGGCGGACGGATTAAAATCCGTCCCTACAACATGATTCGAGCCTACGGCTCTCAATGGCGGCATCTCAAAAAGTGTCAACTAGCTCTAACCTTTTTTGAAACATGTCGGATTTACAACATAAAAAAAGCCGGTCGTTTCTGACCGGCTTTTGAATCTAACTTATCTTCTGCAAACTCAGACCATGCTGTCCCAGAGTTTTTTGTTCTCCAGTTTCTGTTTGACCGCGTTGACAAACTGCGCGCCCATGGCGCCGTCAATGACGCGATGATCGCAGCTCAGCGTGACCTTCATCATGTTTCTGATCACGATCTGATTGTCCTTGACCACCGGGGTCGGCAGCGCGGAGGAAACCGCCAGGATGGCGGCTTCGCCGGGATTGATGATCGCGGCGAAATTTTCCACATCCAGCATCCCCATGTTGGAGATGGTGAACGTGCCGCCTTTCATGTCGTCCGGTGAAATCTTGCCCTTTCTGGCTCTATCGGAGAAATCGGCGACTTCGGCCTGAATCTCGTCCAGATCTTTCCGGTCGGTATTCTTGATGACCGGCACTACCAGGCCGTTGTCAATGCTTACCGCCACGCCGACATTGACCTTCGACTTGCGGACAACGCTTTTGCCGTCCGTGGAGGCGTTGACCAGCGGGAATTCCTTGAGCGCCAAGGCGACCGCCTTGATGATGAAGACGCTGACGCTGAGGTTGATGTCTTTGGCTTTGAGCTCGCTGCGCTTGGCCGCCAGTTCGGACATGTCAATGCTTACCGTGACATAGAAATGCGGGATGCGCTGCTTGGATTCGGTCAGGCGCTGGGCGATGACCTTGCGCATGGTGTTCATTTCCTGCGGCTTTTCCATGACGGCGTCTTTGACGTCGGACAGGGTGATCCGTCCGCCTTCGCCGGTGCCTTCCAGCGCCAGCAGTTCCAGTTTCTCCTGCCTGGCCACGTTGAACGCCACCGGCGTGATCTTCCGGTCATTATAACCGGAAGTTTCAAGATAGGTCTTTACATCTTCCTCGGTGACTCTGCCGGATGCGCCGCCGGTGCCTGAGACCTTGTTCAGGTCAATCAGGAACTCCTGAGCAAACTTTCTGGCGCGGGGCGACGGATTGGGTTTATGGTCAACCGGAGAAGGCCCGGAAGAGGACGCGGGTTCGAATCGAACGTCCTCTTGCAGGGCCTTTCCGGATGATTTCGGAACAGACGCTGTAGTTGCGGCGGGGGCAGGGGCAGGGGCGGCAGCCGGGGCCGCGGCTTTCTTTTCCGCTGCCGGAGCCGGCGCGGCCTTGATTGCTTCGACCGCCGGAATTGCTTCGCCTGCCTCGCCGATGACGGCGCAGATGCTCATTACCGGGACTTCTTTGCCTGCCGGAATGAAAACTTTGAGCAGTTTGCCTGCAAACTGTGATTCCACCTCCAGCACCGCCTTGTCGGTTTCCACTTCAAAAAGGATATCGCCCTTCTTGATGGTGTCGCCTTCTTTGACGCGCCAGTTGGCAATGGTAACAGTCTCTTCGGACTGCCCTAATTTCGGAATTGGTACTTTTACTGCCATGACTGAAAATCCTTCTTTAAAAGTTTGCCGCTCAAATCAGGGACTTCGCCGCCAGGACCATATCATCAGCGGTCGGCAGGAAAGCTTTTTCCAGCGTATCGGCCTGCGGGGCGATGCCGTTCTTCGCGCCGACTTTCAACACCGGCGAATCCAGATAGTCGAAACAGTTGGACACGATCTGCGACACGATTTCGCCGGTGTAACTGCCGATATCCACGCACTGGCTGATGGCGACGCAGCGGCCGGTCTTGCGGACGGAGGCGAACACGGTTTCCCAGTCAAACGGCACGAGCGTTCTCGGGTCGATGACTTCAACGCTGATGCCTTCTTTTTCCAGCATGTCCGCCGCTTTCATCGCGTCGGTTACCGCCGGGCCCCAGGCGACGAAAGTAATATCGCTGCCTTCGCGGAGCACGTTGGCCTGGCCGAACGGGATCAGGTATTCGGATTCGGGCACGACACCTTTCATATTATAGAGGAGCTGGCCTTCGACAAAGATTACCGGATTGTCATCGCGGATCGCGGTTTTAATCAGGCCTTTGGCGTCGTAGGGATTGGACGGATACGCCACGTAGGTGCCGGGGATGTGGGCGAACATGGATTCCAGCGACTGCGAATGCTGGCCGCCGTAGCCTTTGCCGCCGCCGACGCTGCAGCGGATTACCAGCGGGACTTTGGTCGAAGCGCCGGTCATGTAGTGCCACTTGGCGGCCTGGTTGGAAATCTGGTCGGACGCCATCAGCGCGAAGTCCATATACATCAGTTCGGCGATCGGACGGTAGCCGGTCATGGCCATGCCGACGGCGGTGCCGCAGATACAGGCTTCGGAGATCGGGGTGTTGAACACCCGGTCGCGGCCGAAGGATTCCAGCAGCCCCTTGGAGAGCTTGAACGCGCCGCCGTAATCGGCCACGTCTTCCCCGAACAGCACGACGCGTTTGTCGCGCAGCATTTCTTCAATGATGCCTTCCTTGATCGCGTCGCGGTAGTTGATCTTGCCGTCGGCGTCGCGTTTGACCACCGGAAGCGGCTTGTAAACTTCTACTTTGGTAAATTTGGCCGGAACCACTTCGCAGGAAGTGTCGGCGTACATGTATTTGATGACGTCTTTCGGATCGGGATTGGCTGAATCCGCGGCGCGGCGGGCGGCGCGGGCGTTGCGGTCGGCAACTTTCTTTTCAACCGCGGCCAGTTCTTTTTCGGAGAAGGTCTTGCCGTCAAGCAGGCGTTTCTTGAAAGAATCGACCGGGTCAACCGCTTTCCAGCGGGCTTCCTCTTCGCGCGTCCGGTATTCATTTCTCGGGTCGGACAGCGAATGTCCGTAGTAACGGTAGGTGTCGAGTTCGAGCAGCACCGGGCCTTTGCCGCTGGCCAGGATCGCTTTGGCGCGGTTGATCGCGTCGCGGACGGCCAGCACATCCATGCCGTTGACCACTTCCGCATGCATATTTTCATTGTCGAAACCGGCGGCGCGGCGCGCCAGACAGTCAACGCCGTTGACTTCGCCGTCAGCGCGTCCGGTCATGCCGAAATGGTTGTTGACGATACAGTAAATGACCGGCAGCCCGAATTTGGTGCGGGCGATTTTACCGGTGAACTGTTCCTGACACGCCCAGTTGAGCGATTCCAGCACCACGCCGTTGGAATAAGCGCCGTCGCCGGCAAAACAGCAGACGATGCGTTTTTTCATTTCTTCATCAATCCGGCAGGTCATTGCCGCGCCGGTGGCGATCGGAATGCCGCCGCCCACAATCGCGTTGGCGCCCAGGTGGCCGACGCGGAAGTCGGCAATATGCATGCCGCCCCCGCGGCCTTTGCCGTAGCCTGCTTCTTTGCCGAAAAGTTCGGCGATGGTGCGGTAAACATGGTCTTCCATCACGGCTTCGCGGAGTTCTTCGCCTTTAAGGTCGGAATATTCCGGGCAGCGCGCTTTCAGTTCAGCTTCGTTCATGCGCTTGATGGCGTGGAAGCCCTTGGCGATGGAATCGCCGTGGCCGCGGTGCGTGGAAGTGATAAGATCGCTGATGTTGAGCGTGGAACAGGCCCCGGCGGCGGTGGCTTCCTGGCCGATGGACAGATGGGTCGGGCCGCGATATTCATAGTCGCTGATGATTTCATACGCGCCGGTGCGGCACTTCAGGATCATTTCTTCGAATTCACGGATTACCAGCATGGACTCATAGAGTTCCAGCAGCTCCGCTTTGGTGATGCTCTTGGCGGCCAGTTCTTCCTTCGGCGAAGAATCGTACTGATAGGCCGGAATGCTCTGCAATTTGATGGTCCGCTTCTTAAAATCCGGACCAAGGTCACTGAAATAATTTCCCATTTCCAACTCCTTGATGTAGTTTAAATTCTCTATTGTAAACAAATCTTATGCCAATCATTTCACTGATGGCGATAGTTTTATCCTTGACTTTGGAGTCCCGCGGCTGCGGGATCCGTGGCAACCGTTCTTCATTCCCGCAGTCGCGGGAATCCTCCAGAAAAAATCTTAAAACACGGTTATGACGGAGCATAACCCTCCATAAATCTGTCTCTGTCTCCTACTGTCTTTTATCTTTTTACTTTTATCTTTTGTCTTTAAGCTTCCAGTCTTTATTCTAACTTCTAACTTCTCTGTCTTCAAGTTTTATTCTGACTTCTAGATTCTAGCTTCCGTATTTTTACTTTTATCTTTTTACTTTTATCTTTTGTCTTATTCTCTGTCTTCAGTCCCCATCCTGACTACTGACTACTGACTACTGACTACTGACTACTGGATTTCAATAAATCACCTGTATATTCTTTTTCCTTAATTCCTTCAATGCTCTTTCCGGAATGCCTGGATCGGTGATAAGGATATCAATATCGGAAAGCGTTCCGCTGGTCGCGAATGACGGTGAACCGATCTTGCTGCTGTCCACCAGCACAAACACTTTTTCCGCACGGTCCATAATTAAACCTTTGGTATATGCTTCATTGGCGTCGGTAGTTGAAATACCGTCCTGAATGCTGAAGCCGATGGTGCCGAGAAATGCTTTATTAATGGTGAGGGAACTGATGATTTTGCCGGTCAAAGGACCGACAAAAGTGCGGCTGATGGCGCGGAATTCGCCGCCGATCAGGATCAGTTTATGGTCGCTTTCCATCAGCGCCGCCGCCGCCATCATCGAATTGGTGACGATGGTCAGATTCTTTTTGCTGTCCAGACGTTTTGCCAGATTCAATACGGTGCTGCCGCCGTCCAGATAAATGGTGTCGTTGTCTTCAATGAAAGTCAGCGCCGCTTTCGCGATCACGTCTTTTTCCCGCGCATGGAAAGTGGCTTTTTCGTCAAAGATCGGCTCGGTGCGCGGAAACTTATTCCTGACCGCCCCGCCGTGAACTCTTTTCGCCTTGCCCTGTTCTTCGAGGGATTGCAGGTCGCGTCTGACGGTAGCCTCGGAAACCCCGAGCTTTTCGCTCAGTTCAGTAATCGTCCGGACTCCGTCACCCAGCGCCTGAAGAATCAAACGTTCCCGCTCCGGAGAGAGCAATTTCCTTTTGCCGTCAGTCATAGTCAACCCCGTTGTTGATTTTTCTGAATCTTAAATTTCTTCACCCAATAGAGCCAATTGCAAAACTTACGTTTTGCAGGAATCCAGAAGACAGAATCCAGTATTCAGAATGAAATTACAACTAAAATTAAGTAAGTCTTTCAATTATTCTGACTCCTGACTCCTGAATTCTGACTACTTTTGAAATTATCTCAATAACAATGAATATACACGATTTGAAAACATTTGCAAGATTTTGAAAGAAAATATCAAAAAAACTTTAAAAATTTGCAAATATGAGCAAAAAGCGGTTGGGACCCTGAACCTGTTTAACCACAGAGATAAATCCTTTTTACCACGAAAGGCACGAAAGAACACGAAAATAAGCAAATACAGTCTCACCATGAAGAACATGAAGGGAGTGAAGGAAAGCCCGGGAACGCCGCTCTCCGCAGCGGCTTTATGCATTTCGCCTTTGGCGACCAACGCCTCGCCGTTGGATCACGCCCGGCGA
>CAIKZE010000401.1 GCA_903831825.1 uncultured Lentisphaeria bacterium
AAGCTAGTAAAAACAAGAGCAATTTTGAGAATTATTTGGGAATACCGACGGAAGCCCGATATGAATATCGGGGGACTGAGGTATTTTCAAATAAACTCAAAAGGGCCTTGCCGCAGGGCGGTTGCGTTTTCACCATGCCGGTTACGTGCCGGACGAGTTCAGTCGCTACCCTGGTAGCGACAGCCTCATCCGGCCCATCCCGGCAAAGGCGAAATTCGCAATTTTTACTGGCTTTAAGATTGCGATTCGGTATTATTTGCAATTTTTCTTGATCCAATCCTCAAGATTTGAAAAGACGCTTGCTCCATGCGGATAGATTCCGTTAAAATCCGTACAAACCATCATTTCTCCAAGCGGACGGATCAAGGACAGTTCTGTTTTTGCACGATTAACGAATTCCTCAGCTTGTTTTATTGATTCGAATGTTGCTATTCCGACCCATTCTGCGCCATCCCATTCCGCGACGGTGTATTCTTTATCTCTCTTGCCGCTGACTGTTTTCTGCTCTTCTGCAATAGCCGTACGTGCTTTTTCTATTCCATCCGCGACAGTGTACTTTTCATCTTTCCTGCCGACGGCTGTTTTCTGTTCTTCTGCAATAACCATACGCGCCTTTTCTATTCCACGGGCAAAGGCTTCCTCCATTGTTTTCCAATCGTCCTCGTTACAATCGTCTGCCCATGACTTTTTCTTAAATTCTATATAACCGCTCTCTTTTAATTCTTCATAACTTTTGAGCGTATGGCTTGAATAATAATGATCGGCGGCTCTGTTGAAATACTCGCGTTTATTTGTTAAACTCAATTCTTCTCCGTTCGGCAATAAAACAAACCTGATATTATTATCTTTAACCAATTGCTCGATTGTTATCGATTCGGTTATTTCCTCGCCTGTTTTTTCGTCAAAACCGCTGGATATTTTCGCCGTCAATTCGCCTGTTTTTCTGTCCAGGACCAGATCATATTCTTTAACCCTGATGGTCCAGTTGATGAAATTGGCATTATGTGATACTGATAATTGACTCGATTGTATTGTCATGGTTCAAAATCCTTGTATGTTCAGTTTTTAATTATTCCCTGTATTTAAGCCACGTATTGTACCGTAATTCGCTGTTTTGCTTTTTCGACATTAATCTGTCTCCTTAAAATAGCCTTACTAAACAAGTATAAACTCATCATAATTTAACCCGTAAACGCAATGAATCAACAGTACCCCAAACCGCCGTTCTGCTTATTTTTTATTCAACTGCGGTCATCGATTTATTTTATAGGCTGCTGTATGGAGATTGTAAAATCTATCGGACGAGGTTATTTTACTTGTTATTGTGTAATACTAATGCTTTTTCCATTAACTTAAGGAATAGTTATCATGAATAATATAAAATCAATCTTTAAATTGTTGTTTGCCGCGGGCGGCTGTGTTGTGGCAGCCGGATGTACTTGTGTGTCATTTACCCCGGCCGGCGGCGAAGAAGACGGAATATCACTGTCCTTGGCAAAGAAATACCAGATAGTCAATGTAGAAACTCTTACGATTAATCCGATAAACAAAACAGAGCCGCTTTGTGAAATGGAGTTTAATATGCTGAACAAGGCTCTCAGCAATATGCCCGGCAATGATTTTGGTAAGTTCTGGAGTAATACCGCGTCTGAAATAGATCGGAAGCGCGGCTACAATAAAAATTTAACCAATGACACGGATACATTCAAAATATCGTGCAGAGCTATTGCACCCTATATATTTGACAACTCGTCCGGCGCAATTCCGGTTCAGGTAAAATCTGTCATAGTAATTCGTCCTGGAGATATTTCTCCATGGTGGATGACCGGCTATCTGCTGACCCTGTCAATGTCGCCAATGCGCGAAAGCAGTCTGGGAACAGTCGTGGTAGCGGTGCTTGACGGCAACGGCAATACCATCGGCACGAAGGTCATTGTTTTCCGGCGTTCGTATTGGGTTAGCGCTCTGTTGCCGACGGCGGCGATGTGCGGCGGCAAATATTCCGTCTCCAAGTTTGATCCCGGTAATATGAACGCTGACGAGAAATCGCTGCTGAACCAGATTATGGCCCGGGCGGTCACTGATGTTCTAAACATAAATTCCGGCAAAGCGCCTGCGGCCAGCGCTGAATGGATAAATATCCGCACCGCGGCAATAGAGTCAATTATTGTTGGTAACGAATCGGCTGCCGTAACTTTACTGAAAGATAACTGCAAACAATCCATCGGCGGCAAAGAACGCCAGGACTGGCTGGATCTGATTAATTAGAAGCAAATATAATACCCCGTTGCAGATTGCTATTGACTTTAAAACATTGCACGCTAAAGTATAGTTAGTTTTTTAACCTGACCTTCCGCAGTATTGCGTCATTGCGGCCTAGATTCAAGGGGCCAAAATGATGATACATTACCGTGAATACAGACTCGCAACGCCGAAGATAAGTCTCAACGACTAACCCGAAGCAATAAACTTACCTCTTCTGGTTTCACGGACAGCGTGAAAGAATTGGAAAATAAAACTTATTGATTTTAAAATTTAACCTTTAATCTTTCGTTTACAGGTTTATACATAAAGGACATCATTTAATGCAAGCCGCAAAGTCAAAAACATTCAAGCAATGGTTTTACGAGCACCATTTGGCGCTGGGTAACAAGGAACTTCCCGAATCAGTGGAAATGGCGGGAAAGACATGGAAGAAAGTCAAGGTGTTCAAACACGACTTTTTTGCGGCTACCGGGATGTATGAAAGTGGAGCCCGTGAGCTGGCAGTTCTCAAGATTTTCCGTCCGCGCTCTTTTCTCCTGCTGCCGTATGGGCTGCTTTCAATCTTAGAGCGGCGGCATGAAGAGAAGATTTATCTGAAATTGCAGGATACCGGGCATGTTCCGAAATGGATCGGGCGGTATGGAAAAACAGGATTCATGCACGAATATGTGCCTGGCGGCCACCTCAATAAAGGCACCAAGGTCCGCGATGATTTCTTTCCGAAACTTGAAGCATTGCTGAAAACCATGCACCAGCGCGGCATGGCTTATCTGGATACCAATAAGCCGGATAATATCATTGTTGGCGATGACGGCAACTCCTGTCTTATAGACTTTCAGATAACCTGGGTGCAACCTCCATTCCCTCTAAATTTGCTCACCTATCCTATTTTTGCCATATTCAAAGATTCCGACATGTATCATCTGCGTAAGCATTGGCGGAGAATATTGCCTGGAAGTATAAGCGACAAGGAATTCAAGAAAATGAGGCCATGGTACATAAAGATTCACCGGCGTATTGCCGATCCCATACGAGTGGTAAGACGGGCATATCTGCGAAAAATCGAAGAAGGCGCAGGCAACAAGCCGGAAGGCTCCGCGAAGCATTGAGATAACCGTGTAGTTCCTCATTTTAGGCTAAGCGATATGGCAATCTGGCCGTCCTTAACTGAAACCGCGGCAATCCCGCCGTTTTTAAGTTCACCGAAAAGAATAGCATCGGCCATTTTTTCCTGAATCTGACTTTTGATAAGCCTTTCCAGCGGACGGGCCCCCATTTTGGGGTCATAACCGTTGATGGCAAACCATTCCACCGCCTCCGGTGAAAGTTTCAGCTTAATATTTCTGGAACCGAGTTCGACGGAAAGCTGATGCATGAACTTATCCACAATTTTCTTCATAAGTTCCAGCGACAGCCGGTTGAAATAAATGGTTCCGTCAAGCCGGTTGCGGAATTCCGGGGTAAAGTATTTCTCAACTTCTTTCTGCGTGGAAAGTTCCGGCTGCGAATCGTTGGCAAAACCGATAAGTCCGGTTTCAAGTTTCTTCGCGCCGACATTACTGGTCATAATGATGACCGCGTGGCGGAAATCAGCTTTGCGTCCATTATTATCAGTCAGTGTGCCGTAATCCATGATCTGAAGCAGAATATTATAAATGTCGGGATGGGCTTTTTCAATTTCGTCCAGCAGCAGAATGCAATGCGGCATCCGCAACAGGGCTTCGGTCAGCAGTCCTGACTGTTCAAACCCGACATATCCCGGCGGACTGCCGATGAGTTTGGATACGGTATGCTTTTCAGAGTATTCACTCATATCAAACCGGACAAAGTTGATTCCCAACTTTTCCGCAAGCTGGCGCGCCAGTTCGGTTTTGCCGCAGCCGGTCGGGCCGCAGAACAGAAAGGAGCCAACCGGTTTGTGTTTATTCCCGATCCCGGCGCGGGATACTTTAACTGCGGTAGTCACTTTACTCACGGCTTCATCCTGGCCGAAAATCACGGATTTCAGCTCTGATTCCAGATTAAAGAGCGCACTGTTGTCGGATGAAGTAAGTTTTGCCGCCGGAATATGCGCGATCTGGGCAACTACCGCCTCAATATCCCTCACGGCTATCTGTTTTCTGCGGTTGCGAACATCCAGCAGGGAATTTTTGGCCCCGGCTTCGTCTATGACGTCAATGGCTTTGTCAGGCAGAAAACGGTCATTGATATGCAATGCGGAAAGCTTTACCGCGGCCTCCAGCGCCTTGAATGAATATTTTATTCCATAATGCTCTTCGTAATACGGGCGCAGGCCGTTGAGAATCGCCAGCGCATCATGCTCGGACGGTTCCGCCACGTCAATCTTCTGGAAACGGCGGCTGAAGGCTTTGTCTTTCAAAATATGATTTTTATAATCGTCGTAAGTAGTAATGCCGATGCACTTGATTTCGCCGCTGTTCAACGCCGGCTTCAGGATGTTTGAGGCATCCAGCGATCCTGAACTGACCGCCCCTGCCCCGACGACAACATGAATCTCGTCAACAAACAAAATTGATTTTTCAGTCTTTTTAAGTTCATCAACAACCTTTTTCAGTCTTTCTTCAAATTCGCCGCGGAACTTGGTACCGGCAACCAGCGCGCCCATATCCAGCGCCCAGATACTGTAACCGCGCAGCCGTTCCGGAACTTGATTATTGACGATATGCAGCGCCAGCCCCTCAATGATAGCGGTTTTCCCGACGCCGGCTTCGCCAACCAATACGGGATTGTTCTTTTTACGACGGCACAGCACCTGCATCACCCGGGACAATTCGTTTTTACGTCCGATAATCGGGTCAATCCTGCCGTTTGCAGCCATCTCCGTCAGGTTCACTGAATATTTGCGCAGATACTTCAGCTCTTTCGGGTCTTTCTTCGGATTTTCCTGTTTTTTCCCGCCGCGCTCTTCACTCTCAGTTGCTGATTCATCCGGCATATCTTCTTCAAGGCCTTCCAGGAAGCTGAAATCCTCCGAATCATCGCCCGCATCTTTATAATAATCGTCGCTGGTAATTTCTCTTAGCACGTCATATTGAACAATACCGGCTTTCCGCAGGAAAAAATACGCATGGGACTGTTTTTCTTCAAATATGGCGACGAATACGTCGATTACTCCGAGCTGTTTTTTCTCCGCGCCCCCGGCGCGGAGAAGAGCGTTATTCAATATCCGGTCAAACGCGACCGATTCTATCGGCGGCGATTCCAGATTTACCTGCTCAACCTGATTACGGAAAAAACTCCAGAGACACTCTTCCACTTTAAGATTGTCGGTATCCAGATTTTCAAAAATATTTTTAATTTTAGGATTTTTCAGCATGACATACAGCAGATGTTCAGGCAGAATTATCTCGTGCTTGAGTTCCGCGGCAAGAGTCGCCGTCGCATTGATAATTCCATTGAGTTCAGGAGTCGGTATGGGCATCTGTTCCAAAGCTATTCCTCCTCTATGGCACAACGAAGCGGATATTTGTGCTGGTTAGCCATCGCCTTCACCTGGGCTGCTTTAGTTTCGGCAATCACATAAGGGTATACGCCGCAAACCGCACTGCCTTTTTTATGCACCGCCAGCATCAGATTCCGGGCGTCATCCATGCTTTTGTGAAAAATAACCATAAGCACCATCACCACAAAATCCATAGTGGTGAAATCGTCGTTGAACAGTACCACCTTATACATAGGCGGTTCCTGAACATCGTCATCCACCTTCTCAAGTACTGCGTCTTTTAACTCATGCATCAGATATTGCTCCCAAAAATTAATGCCGTTTATTGATTATAACCAGAAAACAGCGTTATGGCAACCCCTGAAACACGTTTTTTACTGAAAGAGATTAATGCTTATGCTCAAAAAGAGGATTCAGTTCAGCGGACAATGCCCGCAGTTTCGAAACATTTTCCAGATCCAGCGACTGTTTGGACTTCATAGCGGCAACCATAATTCCGTGCAGCAGCGTAAGTTTTTTAATATAATCCGCATATTCAGGACTGTCCTTATCGGTAACCGGTTTAACCCGCTGGGCCATGAAATAATCAGTCACCGTTGATTGAATTGTCTCGGCATGCTTGTCCTTATTATTTATCCAGCGGACCACCTGATTATAATCAATCGTCTTTTCGGCCTGAAGACGGACGATCTCATTGATGGATTTTTCGATAGTTTGAATGTCTTCCTTAATCGCCGCCAGCCGCAGGTCGTCGTCAAAAATCCCGCATGGTATCTGGCAATGCGCAAAGATTGAGGCACAGGCAAACAACAGCATTCCGGCAATAACGATTTTTCCAGACATAATATCCTCCTTGTTAAAGACTTTTAAAATAATTCTCCCTCTAATAATATTATACTCCAAACACTCAATTTTCAAATCATTCTTCAACTCAAGCATAAAGTTAATTCCCCTTTTATACCATATCAGCTATACAAAAACTGCTTTTTGTATTATTATAATAGCAGGCAGATATTGGACAAGTTTAACGTTGGAGATACATAAATGTATTATACCGGATTCGCCGATGAGGCGTCGCAAAACATTGATTTGCAAATAAAAGCAACTAAAGAACTCGGCTGGAAATATATCGAATCCAGAAATATCGACGGACAGAACATCACCGATATTCCGGATGATAAATTCGAGGAAGTTTACGGCAAGTTGAACGCCGCCGGAGTCGGCATCAACTGTTTCGGCAGCGCCATTGCAAACTGGCAGAAACAACCCCGCCAGGAAGAAGATTTTCAGAACAGCATCGCGGAATTAAAGCGGGCAATACCGAGAATGCGGCGGCTGGGAACAAAACTGCTGCGCGGCATGAGTTTCGCCGTTCCACAGGATGAACCGCCGGACAGTGCGGAACTGGAAAAGATCATTTTCGCCAAAGTAAACCATCTGGTAAAAATGTGCGAAGACGCCGGGATTACGTATCTGCATGAAAATTGCATGAATTACGGCGGGATGAGCTATCTGCATACGCTGAAACTGCTGGACAATGTTAAGTCGCCGGCATTCAAACTGCTGTTTGATACCGGCAATCCGGTATTTACCCGCAGACGCATCGGCAACCAGCCCTACCCTACCCAGAGCGCATGGGAATTTTATGATAACGTGAAAGAGTTCGTCATCTATATGCATATCAAAGATTGTGTGATCATTGAAGACAAGGGCGAAATTCGCCCGCCGGTGCGCTTCACCTTTGCCGGAGAAGGCGAAGGCGATGTAAGAAAAATCATTGAAGACCTGCTTAAACGCGGCTATGATGGCGGTTTTTCCATTGAACCGCATCTGGCGGTCGTGCATCATGAACAGGATAAACCAGCGCCGGACGAGCAAATCCGCTACCGTAACTATGTCGAATACGGCAAACGGTTTATGCTGTTAGTCAACGATCTGAAAAGATAATATACCGGCCAACACATAACATCAACTTGCCAGTATTCCGGCAAGAGCTTTTTTATCGAACGTCAGCGTGTAACCAATACTATAGCCGGATACGGCATTAACTCTGGCATAATAGATTCCGGCAGTAAGATTGCGCGTAATCATATCTTCAGACGTCCCCGTCTTTGCCGATTTCTGCAACAATTTGCCATTGGAGTCGTACAATGACAAGTCAGCATTGCCGCCGGTCATATCCAGATGCAGCGTACCCTGGGTTGGAGCCGCCACAGCAAACCGGTAGTAATCGTCGCTGTCGCCCAGGCCTACCCAGCCGGACTGTGCAGGCAATGATGCATCAACAAGTTTTGCCGCGGCAAAAGTATTTCCCGCATTATCTATCGTATCGCCGGCGAAATAACTGATGGTGTCCTTCAACGTGTAGCCGGTGTTATTAACCGTGCTCTTACCGCCGTCGGCAGGAGTAACTTTTAT
>CAIKZE010000402.1 GCA_903831825.1 uncultured Lentisphaeria bacterium
AAGCTAGTAAAAACAAGAGCAATTTTGAGAATTATTTGGGAATACCGACGGAAGCCCGATATGAATATCGGGGGACTGAGGTATTTTCAAATAAACTCAAAAGGGCCTTGCCGCAGGGCGGTTGCGTTTTCACCATGCCGGCTACGTGCCGGACGAGTTCAGTCGCTACCTTGGTAGCGTCAGCCTCATCCGGCCCATCCCGGCAAAGGCGAAATTCGCAATTTTTACTGGCTTTAAGATTGCGATTCGGTATTAAATAATAAGGCAATACAATATTCAGGCAATATTCAGGGGGCCAAAGACAAAAGATAAAAGCAAAAAAGGCAAAAATAGAAAGTTTTCTCTGTGCCTTTGTGCCTCGGTGGTTAAATTGATTATTTGCCGGGGGCGGTGAGTTGCTCAAGCTCGGTCAAATGACTGATGGCGTCTTCGCGGCAGTTGCCGCACATTTCGCTCGACGGACGCAGGGAGCCGCAGACTGGAGGACGCTCCGGCGAGTTGAATATTTTGCAGCCGTAACCCGCTGTCAACTGAATACATGGCACAAACGCCGGTTTGCCTTCCGTCATGCCGGGGATTGCCGACGATATGGACGGTATTATGCAGCATGCGCCGCATCCGGCGCGACATGTTATCTTATTTTCATTCATGCCGTCATAAATAGCGCCATCAAACTAATATTTCAAGCGGCGATTTACATGATCCGACTAATTCGGCTAAAATAACGTCCGAGTGGGATAATACTTCTTATTTTGTCGCTTGTATACTCTATAAGGTTGAAAATTTAAAATAGATTGCGAAGATTTTGAGAATTGGTTCGTATTCTGAGAGGCTGCCGATACTGGGGTATCGAAGGCCTCGAAGAGTGCGAATCCAAACTCAAAAGATCGTAATCCCGCAGGCGCGGGACGAGTGTCTTGCGGCCGTATTTTTCCGTTCCTCTTTCAGGCGATATTCATATCGCCAATCAGTCGGATCGAAAAAATCCAATCCACAATCCGACTCGTCTATGTTAAATTTTCAATCTTTAATAGAGTATAGCTGGATGCCATCGAATAGTTTACGCAATGTTACGCAGGAATGCAGCGGCACGGGCTATGGCCTTGTCAGCGCTGACTTCATTTCCCTCGTACTCAATGTTGACATAGCCACTATATCCGGATTCTTTCATCGCTTTCCAGCAGCCGGCGGTGTTGACATTGCCTTCGCCGATCAGGGCAGGACGGTAATAGCCGCCGTCAAGCATCTGCCGGTAGCCTTCAGCCGGTGTCGATTGAATATACCAGTCTTTGAAATGAGCATGCACCACAAATTCGCGACATTGATTGAACGATTCAACGGGGGCTTCGCCGCTGGCGGCATTACCGTTATCGAACGTCAGGCGCAGTTGCGGGATTTCCTTTTGCGCCTCGAAAAAATCGGCAGCCGTGACAAATGCGCTATGCATGCCGGGAAAATTCTCCACGGTCAGCACGATTCCGGCGTCATTCGTCAGCGTCGCCACTTCGGCAAGTGCGTTTATCCATTGCCGTCTGAACTCGTTCCTGGAAATCTGATCATTACTCATAGTGGGAATCATGACGACTGGCGCGCCAAGCGTGACTGCATCAGCAATACTTTTTTTTGCTTCATCCAGCCAGTCTTGCGCTCCGGCAAACACTTTGGACAGGATGAAAGTATGACAGACGACCGGCAGACCGGCATCATCACTCATCTTCCTCAAATCTTTGGCGTCACGGCCGTGAGTGGTAACCCAGTCAATACCGTCCAATTTACAATCAACCGCAGTCTTGATAAAGTCCTCCGCGCCGAATCCCTGGCGGCCCATGGTATAAGTCATCATCGAAAGTTTCATTTTTGCCTAAGATCCTTTTTTTGTAAGATGCAATTATTCACTGAATAATCCATTGATGGTTTTGAGTTGCTCCTCGACTAATACTTGTCCGCCTTCGGGTCCGACCAGATTATCGGGAGCTCCGGCGCCATAGCTTTTCGCGTCCACGGCTTTCTGCGTCGGCAGATACGAGCCTTCTCCTGCAAGCTGAATGACGAAAGTCTGGACTGCTTTGCTTCTCGCCTTGATCCTGATGCCGAAATCCAGGAACAATTCAAACCGGTTGGAGGCAAATACCACATCGCCCAGCCGGATGACGTGTGATTCCATCGGCAGTACCGGGTTTGACTTCTGCTCCTTAAAGCGCTTTACGGCAAACCCGAAGTAACCCGCTTTAACATAATTGCTGGAGTAGGCGGCTGACTTCGGGTCTTGGTCGCATTGCGTTAACTCTCTCTGAGAGTGACGCATTTGTCCGGAACAGAATTTAGCCTCATCTTTAGATATTTTTCGCCTGGGAAGTTGAAGCATGGATACCGCGTGGACGAACTGAACGGTATCGCGGATATCCAACGACGCCAGCGGCAGGACTTCGTTCACTGCTGCTGCGATTCGCAGTGCGATTGCCTTGCGCTGAGCAATATTGAAATCCGGTTTTTTCGCATTTATCAACTTCTTGAGTTTGAACATCCTTTCCTGTTCAGGCCGGTGCAGCAGCAGATGCGGCGACTGGTCGCCAGCGGCGCTGCACTGCGGAAGAATGAAAAGTCCTTGTCCGTGGCGTTTGCGGATTTTTTCGCGGGTCTCATGCCAGAAATCGGCAGAGACAAAACTCGCGCCTTCGGTGACCTGTGAGGGACAGGCCAGATTGACGATCATGCCGGTAAGCCGGTGTTTGCCGTCGTAAGTAAACAGCATGTCTACGCTATGGTCTTCGTAGCCTTCAATATGCGAGAATTCAGGTGCATCAGCCGATCCATACATTTTGGTGGAGCCGTCTGCATAAGTGGTACGGCGGTTGAAGCCGACGACTGCCTGACCGTACCCCCAGGCAATCGCGCCAGGTTTGCGGTTTTTCCAGGCTTTGACGCATATCTCAACAAGTTTTTTCGTCAGCAGTTTGGAATATTCGGCAGGCTTCAGGATAGCCGGATCGTCCAACTCCGGATAACCGAAATACTTGGAGGATTGCGTTGGCGCGGTATGAGTATGGGTGACGCTGATCAGCAATTTTTGCGGGTCAAAATCAGGGATTAGTTCACCAAGTTTTTCCCGGCAGGCGTCGCGAATGTCATCTTTAATCCACACGGCATCCAGCGAGGCGATAATTGCCTGGTCGCCGCCCGCGGTTTCCAGCGCCAGCGCCGTTGCTGTCACCGGGTCTTTCACAAATTCAGAAATTCTGGTATTAAACTGTCCGACAAGTGTGGTCGGCTTATCAGGTGTGATATCTCTGGAAGCCCAGCCGATAAGAATCTTTTTTGAGTCCATTTTTTATGCTCCATTACTGAAAAAGTAACTCTGGAATCTATTTTATCCAAATAAATTCCAGAGAATAATTGAATTACTTCAGGATTTTATCCGGATCGATCTGATTGATATTCTCGAATACTTTGCGGAAGCCTTCGGCAACCATTTCCACTGCTTCCGCACCATTTGGGGCGCGCAGCGGAGTGGTCATGCCGAAATGGGTTGCGCAGTGCCGGTTGGCGGCGGGATACTGGGACGGATCGTAAACCACGCCGTCACCGGCTCCGTTGCACGACCACGGACAGCCTTTGCCATACGCATTTTTGGCCTTGAATACAGTCATGTCCGGCAGAATGAAGCTTTGCCAGACACCGACAGGAACGCCTTCCGCCTGAAGCGCTTTCATGATGGCACTACGCATGGTCGCCGGATCACCTTTCCAGCCGATGGCATCCATGTCGATGCGGGAAGTGTAGTTGTACCAGTTATGGGCGTGACCTTCGGGTTCGTACGGCAGAATCAGGCCTTTCAGCCCGGCCAAACGCTTGTTCAGCAGTGCGCCGTTTTCACGCTGCACCTTGAAATAGTAGTTCATCTTGGACAATTGGGCGCGGCCGAACGCGGCTGTCAAATCGTTGTTGCGGTACATCCAGCCCAGCGCGTAGGCGTGATAATCGCGGCTTTCCAACGGGGTGCGGGTTTCGCCGAACGACCAGACCTGTGCGGCCAGATCGCGTATTTTTTCGTCATTAGTGACAAACATGCCGCCTTCGCCGGAGCAGAGGCATTTGTTCTGGTTGAAGCTGAATGCGGCGCAGTCGCCGAAGGTCCCGGATTTGCGGTTCTTGTACAACGCGCCGTGCGCCTGGCAGGCGTCTTCAATCACTTTCAGATTATGCTTTTTGGCAATCGCCAGCACCTTGTCCATATCCACCATCAAACCATGCAGATGAACGACGACAATAGCTTTCGTTCTTGGCGTGATAGCCGCTTCGATCTTACTGACGTCCATGTTGATTGTGGCAAAATCAATGTCCACGAAAACCGGGATCGCGTTATGGTGGAGGATGCAGGTGGCGCTGGATGACCAGGAATAAGCCGTAACCAGCACATGATCGCCCGCGCCCACGCCGCAAGCGACCAGCCCCATATGCAAAGCCGCCGTGCCGCTGTTGGTCGTGATCGCATACTTGCTGCCGTTCCATGCCGCGTATTCGGTCTGAAATGCCGCGCAATTCGGCCCGAACGCATGGCTCCCCCCGTTCAACGAATCCATTACCATTTTGCGGTCGATTTCGTCAATTGGCGGCCAGGCTTTGATTGCACCGTCTTTTACCGTTTTAGTTCCGCCGGATATTGCCAGTTTGCTCATTTCTCATTCTCCTTGGTATCGATATTTTAAAACCTTAAAATCATTTTATGTAATTAGAGTATAATCGCGGAAAAATACTTTTGTAACCGCGATATACTGTAACAAATTGTCAAGAAGAGTAAAATATTGCGCTGTTAGACAGGATAGATTGGGAAATCAGGCCTTTTTAAAGCGGCCCTGGCTGGGGGAGTGGCCGTAATGGCGCTTGTAGACCTTGGAGAAATAGTTGCTGTCTTCAAATCCGGTCATATAGGCCACATCCGCCACAATATGACGGCCTTCGCGCAGCAGTTCCCGCGCTTTGCGCATCCGCACATCGTTCAGGTATTCAAACAGTGAAAAATCGCTTTCGTGACTGAACACGCGGGACAGATAGAACGGGCTGACTTTCAAACTGGCGGCGACGTCTTCAAGTTTTACCGGTTGCGGGTAATGTTTTTCCAGATATTTTTTGGCTTCATTGACCATCCATTGCCGTTTATTGCCGGAAAACTCCGGAGCGGCAGACGGGGTCTGCTGTTGCACAATGTCCCGGTAAAGCAGCAGCAGCACAGTCAGCAGACGGCTTGATGCCACGATGCGGTCGGTCTCATCCCCGCCCGGATCGGTTCTCAACTCGTCAAACACCCGGGACAGGGCGTTCCTGGTGTCCGCGGAAATCCGGTTGATATTCGAATTATTTACGTGTTTTAGAAATTCCGACTCAAACGGCCAGTCGAAAAATACAATAAAAACTTCCAGTCCTTCTTCGAAGTCGAACAAATCGCGATGCATGGTTTGGCGGGGAGTAATCAGGCAGTCGCCGGGCCCCGCCGTAAACTTTTTTCCGGCGGCGGCCTGGCAGAGCATGCCTTTGCGGACATGGATCAGTTCGCAAATATCGGTCGAATGGTCTTTCACCGCCCACATCGGGTCAAAAATCATATCGCTCATAGAACGGATTTTCGGCAGTTCCTGAAAAAGCATTTTTGCCTTTCCTTCACGTTTTGGAGTTTAGTATAAATATAGTTCAAGCCAGAGCCGATTCAAAATAGGATAAAGCATAAATAATCAATATTCTTTTGTATTTTTTTGCAAGAAAACTCTTGACAATTTCTATATATTGATATATAATGATATACATTGATATAAGATATAGTGCTGAATTGAAAAGGCCATCTATGAGAAAGCAGAGTAAAAGTTTACCTGAAGAAAACATGCCGGAGGAGCTTAATCTCCTCGGCAAGTCTTCTCATCCCATATATATTCAGGTGCGGGACCTGATTTTGCAGAAAATTCTTTTAAAGCAATGGAGTGCCGGGCAGAAATTGCCTTCAGATCGCGAAATGTCGGCAATGCTGGGCATCAATCATATAACTTTAGGCAAAGCATTGAATATGTTGCGGGATGAAGGCTACCTGACCAGGTATCCCGGCCACGGCACTTATGTTAATGAAATGCTAAAAAAAACTGACAACCGCCGCAAAACCATTGCCCTGGTCTTTGATGATGCCGGCGAAAGAACTTTCATGACAGATCTTTTTGTTGCGTTTTGTTCCGCGCTGGATAATGCCGGTTTGACCATGAAGTTTTTTTCATCCAGGGGAAATCCGGATTTCCAATATTATCAAATGCTGGAAATTGTCGATGATTCCGCCATTGACGGCTGTATCATCTGGTCGATCATGAAAGAAGAGCATACTGGAGTATTCCTGAAAAGAAAAAGAGAAGATTTTCCGGTCGTTTTCATAGATCATTACCCGTATGATTTTCAGGCGGACTGGAGCGGTTACGATGACTATTCCGCAGGCTGGATGCTGGGCGACCATTTGAAGCAGAGCGGAATAAATTCCGGATATGTCGTCCTGCCGGAGCGGTCCAAAGATATGAGTACGACATGCCGTCGCATCAATGGGCTTCAAGCCGCTCTCGACAATCACTTGCAGATAATATGTTATCCGGCGGCAAATATTGCCCTCTGGAATGAACACTTGGTCATGAAAACATTATCCAGTGCCGTTGGTGTCAATGGTAGTCAAGCGTTAATTGCCATATCCGATGTGGACACTGCGTTTTTTCAGATGCTGCTTAAAGAAAATACTGAATTACAAAAAATATTTAAGTTCTGTGCGTTTCTGTCATCATTCAAGTCCAATATTTTGGCCATGAAAATGCCGGTCAAAGAAATGGCCGCCAATGCGGTTGACATACTCAAAAGCAGGTTGAATGGAAATAATAGTTCTCAAATAACCAGAGAGATTCCGGGAACACTTGAGATTCCCCGTGAAATACCGGAACGGAACATAGAGATAGAAACAACTTTGGCTGTTGCCAAGTAAATTGTATTATTCGCGTAAAAAAACAAAATAACAAATGGGAAAAGGAGAACAACGAAAAATGAAAACGGAAAAACGGAATCTAATGCCTTTCACACTTATTGAATTGCTGGTTGTGATTGCTATTATTGCAATTTTATCTGCAATGTTGCTTCCTGCGCTGAATAAAGCCAGGGATAAGGCAAAAGCTATTAAATGTTTAAGTAATGAGAAACAACTGGGAACGGTATTCAAGTTCTACATTGACGATAATCAGGACTATTTCCCGTGGGCAAATGACGGCGTTACATATTGGGCCAATACATTGCAAAATAGAGGCTATCTGAAAAATATAGATATTGCGACTTGTCCGGTATTGGATGAGGCTAGGCAAAAAACGAACGCTTATGGGGGGTATTATCTTGTTGGTTTGGGATACAATGGAAAGGGGCTTGGTGGTTTGGTTGCAGGAGAGGCTCCCCGTAAAGCAGCGAGACTTCAAAAACCAAGCGAGGTTTATCAAAACATGGACACCACGCAAAGCCTGGTTGTACAACCTACAAATGGGTACTATTTTGTTGAATGGTTTTTGGACTCTCAGTACAGATACAGTGCACACGCCAGACATGCTCTCTCATTAAATATATTGTATGTCGACGGACATGCTGCCGCAATGAAAGTCAGGAGTATTCTAAATCCTTACAGCGAACTGCTTGACCGATATTATCCGCCTTGGGCGAATGCTACATATTTTAAATAGAAGGCTTGAATAAAAACTTATAGATTACATTATGCGGTTATGCTTTTTTAATCAAGTGGGGGTTAATTCCCCGACCCTCTGGGTCGCTTAAATTACCATCCCGGTTGTACCGGGTCGGGGTCCAGCAACGAAAGTGCTGGTCGTCCGCAGGACGAAATCCCGATACCTCGTGGGCTCTGCCCCGAGGTAGTTCATTTTTAAAAAGGAATAAACAATGTTTAGACATGTACTTTTGTCACTAGTATTACTATTGGCTGCCTCTTCTGGAATATGCGGGGAAATCATAAAGATTCCTTACAGGCCGGATCCGCCGATAAGTATCGACGGCAACCTTCAGGAATGGGCAACAGTTCCGCTTGCCAGACAATTTACTTCAAAAGAGCAGGTTGTGTTTCAACCGGATAAGTGGCGCGGCCCTCAAGATTTAAGCGGGACAGTTCGGATGGCTTGGCGTGAGGAAGGGTTATATATCGCGGTTCAAGTGAATGACGATGTATTCCGGAATAGCGGTTCCGGATATGATATGTTCAAAGGCGATCATCTGGAATTATTCGTGGACATTACTCCGGAGGGGGAGCCAGCGCGAACGGAGTTTGGCAAAGGTCAGTTCCATTTCGGCATCAGTCCCGGCGATTTGAACGATGCCAGACCTCAAGGGGCATTTGGAAAAGTCAATCCGGAAGTATACCGTTTTTTCCCTTCTGCTCAAACCGTTATTGATGCTGCGGTAGCTGCGCAGAAAACTTCCGCCGGCTATGATATTGAAGTTTTGATCCCCTGGGGGGAATTTGAAATAAGCCCTCCTGTCAAAGGGAAAGCGCTAAAAATTGAAGTTGCCATTTCTGATTGTGATTCCGTACAAATGCAACAGGAAAAAATGATGACCATTTCGACCGATACCTGGAAATTCAGGGAACGCAATCGGCTTGTTACCGCTGTGCTGGCGGATAGTGATGGCAATGTAGACTATAATAACAAAACCACAGTTCAAAAAGCAATTACTCCGATTGAAATTTTTAAGGAAATAAAAATTCAGCCCAAAAATTCCGAAAGAATAATTTTTGTTGCAACACAGTTGCCGGAAAACCTCAGTCCGGTATTATTTATTCGTGCCAGGCTTGATACTCCTAAAAATAGCGGCGATACCGAATCCCTGACTTTGGCCTTGAACGGCACCCTCATCGCCGGAGACCGGCTGGTAAATAAAACGGCAGAAATGCTGTCCCGCGATGGAGACAGCGCAATTAAAATATATAACAAGTACGGCTTCAGAATTCCATATGCGCCCAGCTATAAAGAAGCAAATTTGCCCTTTGAATCAGGCAATCGGGATGCCCGTTTTGACTCCAAAGAGCCGCGAACTGATTTCGAACTTGATCTTTCGGGGTTGCTATGTCAGGGCGAGAATGTCTTGACGATAGGGAATTTACATCCCAGTATTACAGCAACAATGCATTTGGCAGACTGTGCAATAAGTTTCCGTCCTAAAAAAATCAAAGAAATAAGGAAAATAATTCCGGCCAGTGAATGTTTTTATCCAGGAAAAGATATTACAGCAACCGTGAACTATCAAATTTTGCCTAAAAGCCGGATTGAGATCAAGACAGGAAAAAATCTTTATACTGTCAGCAGTTATTTTTCAGTTCCAGGCGGAAAGTGGGAAACAGAAAGCAATAAATATTTCTCACTGACCAGAAAAATAACAGAACGAAATGGAATCATTGTGGTCAATGATTCATTTGCTAATCTTACTGACAAGAATCTAGGCATCATCCAGCGCCATGAGGTTAATACTCCGAGCCAGGAAACAAAATATTATTTAAATGGTCTTTTGCGTCCTGCGGGAATGACCGGATATGTACATTCCTCCAATGTAACGTCGTTTGCCGGATCAAATATCGGAGGCATTGGTTTGGCCCCGCTGAACGACGCTTTCAAAATACATGGAGAAAGTTATTTAGTTAATAAAGGCGGAATCGGGTTCTGTGACCAGTCATTGGTTATAGGGCCGAAAGCCTCCTATACGGCGGAATGGATTATTGCGGCAAATACCACTGGCAGTTATTGGGATTTTATCAATTCCTTGCGTCGTTTTCTGGATGTTAATTTCAAAATAAACGGCTCGATGGCGTTCTTGCATATATATCCGCCGGAAAGTGAACACAGTGCAGAAATGCTGAAAAAGTTTTTTAAATATAAAAGTGCATTTTTTGTGAGCCATGGAGACCCGTTCATTAAAGTTTTTAAAGACACCAGTGTTATTTTCGCCAAAGGCAGCGCCGTATTGGATGACGGCTTATTCATTCAGCCGAAAGGTCACCCGGCAATTAAAGAGCTTTATTCAAAATGGCGGGAGGCATCACCCAATATAAAAATCTTGAGTTATTTTCACTGTTTTATTGACTCACATCCGAAAGCAAGAGAGATGTTTCCTGAAGATCGTGTTTTGAACAAAAGCGGGAATCAGGCTGTTTACGGCAAGGAATTTTATCCACTTTTTTATCCGACGCTTACCAATAAATTTGGTAAAGAAATTCAAAAAACCATCGATTTATATTTTGATAAAATTGGAACTGACGGAATCTTCTGGGATGAAATGAACTCGAGTATGATCGAATATCATTATGGTTCGCCTTGGGATCAATGTTCAGGGGACATAGATTTGAAAACTCACGAAGTTATTGGCCTGAAGTCATCAGTAGAGTTGATTTCCAAACCATGGCGGTTGCAGATAGCCAAAGATATTTTGAAAAGAGGATTTCTGGTTGGAAATGGTTTCCCTTTGTGCGAGGAAATCATAAAACTTCATTTCCCGTGTTTTACAGAAAGCGCACAATCTTCCTTTGCCGCCAGAACCCATTTGTATTCTCCTGTGGTATTGGGAGATCATTTATCCGAGATAAATGAGCTCGATGCATATCGCGATATGCTAAAAGCCCTTGATTATGGCTGCGTATATTATTGGTATGCCGGAAAATTGGTGCCTACTCACGAAACTCTTACCTCGAAAATGTTCCCGATTACTCCCATTGAACTTGGTCCGGGATACATTATCGGCCAGGAGCGAATCATAACCCGCGTTAGCGGTTTCTTCGGTTGGGATGATTCATCTGAGCATGAAGTGTTTTTCTTTAACGAAAACGGCATGCCGCTTAGTGAGCAAAAGGTTAAAACAAAAATCGTTGATGGGAAAAAGTTATCGGAAATAAGTTTATGGCCTGATTGGTCGGCAGTCATAGTTCGAAAATCAGTTCAGTAACATCAGTAGTGCTTCAAAAGTAAATTACAATGAAAATTTTAACACAGAAATTTATTCAATACTAGTAAAAAAGGGTTTTTTATGATAAAGAAAGTTTTCCTGATTCATCATACTCATATGGATATCGGCTATACAGATTTGCCTCTTGAGGTAATGGAGCAGCATTTCAACAAGTTTGATGATGTGCTGAAACTCTGCCGGAATCAACCAGAATTTCGTTGGACGCTTGAATCGTCCTATATTGTTAAAGAGTATTTGCGTCATCGCGGCTCAAGGCATCGCGAAGAACTTTTAAGTTTTTTACGTAATGGTCAAATAGAACTTACTGCTTTTGAACAACAGCCTTTTACAGAAATGTTTTCTGCTGCGGAATTCTATGAGTCAGTAAAATTTGCGGTGGAACTGGGCCAAAATAACAATTTTGAAGTATGCTGTGCCATTCTCGACGATATTGGCGGCTTTGCCGGAGGTATGCCTACAGTATTCAGCCAGTCAGGCATCAGATATCTGACTGCAGGCCCCGGATCCATTCATGTTCATTTGCCTTGGGCAAAATTGCCGCATCTGTTTTACTTGAAAGCTAAAAACGGCAGCCGGGTATTGATATGGAATTTGGGAATCGACCGGAATAAAACTCCATGGAGCGCTGGTTTGCAACCGGCTGTTTATGGACTTGGCGCTATTTATTTGATTATCCGTGCAGTAAAAGAATATCTTGGCATTTATGAACGGGGCGTTGATCTCACATTCAAAAATGAAGAGGGCAGAGAACAGGGAATTAGTGAAGTATTTTCTCTGCTGCTAAATCGCTTGAAACAAGAGGATTACCCATATGAAGAAATAATGTTGCAATTCGGCGGAGACAACTGCGGACCAGCGTCTTATCTTACCGATTTGATAAAAAAGCTTAACGCGACCGGCGACTTCCCTGAAATCGTGCTTGCCACTCCGAAAATCTTTTTTAAGCACATGGAAGATAAATATGGCCTCTCTATTCCTGAACTGTCCGGTGTAATCACCGATTCCTGGAGCAGTCTCAGAACTACTCCAACCCCGCAGGCGCTGAAGACATACCGTAATGCCCAGTTGGAATTTCAGAGCGTCCGGGCCAGATTGCTGAGCGCAGGAACAGAACTGATTCGTGAAACTGAAGCGTTGCAGTCGGTGATTAAACAGAATTTAATGCTTTACGCAGATCATACCTGCGGATTGAGTGAATGGGAATGGCGTTTTTATTTCAACCATGGAGGGATGCGCGGCTCTGTTTATGACCGTTATCGTAAAAGCTGGAAAGATAAGGCGTTCTATGCTGACGCCGCATTGGATGGCGCCGTCAGGCTGGACCGTATTGTTAAGAACCGTTTGGCTGTAACTCTCGATGACAACAATAATTCAATCGTTGTGTGGAACAGTTCTGGACGAAAAGCATCTGGAATAGTAGAATATTATTCAGGCGGGGATGCATTGCCTTTGTTGGGTATTACTTATGCCGGTTCCGATGCTCAGGTTTCGTTTCAGATGGTCGGAGCAAATCGTTATTTGCTCGGTACCAAAAACAATATATTAAATATCGATACTTCAAAAACGAGTTGTTCTAACCGTTATTTACTTTATGTTGAAGACATTCCAGGGTTTGGTTCGAGAGTGTTAACACCGTATTTTGATGATAAGCCAGGCACTTGCGTTTGCCTGCAAAAAACACGCCCGCTGGAATTTGAAAATAATTGTCTGAAGGTTAAATTCGATACGGAGGGTAATATTACCTCCGTTATTGAGAAAAAGTCTGCTACTGAATGCCTGGACCAGTCATCGTCATTTTCTTTTGGTTCGCTGGTATTGCAGAAGCTTAACGATGTTTCTGAAAATGGCGGGCTTTGTGCCGGAATGATGGTTAGCTCAGACCGCACTTTTGCTAAGCTTAATGTGGAAAAGGCAGAGACTATTGAAGATGGTCCGGTAGCTTTGACAATACGGCAATACGGCAATACAGCAGGGGCTTTCCTGAATGTAAAATTCGAACGCGACATCACATTTTATCATCATCACAGTAATAGAATTGATATAAAATTACGTCTGGACAAGCCGGAATATGAGCAGAAACATAGTTGTCACATAGCATTCCCATTGTCAGGAACCGGCGGAACTTTCAGGTATGACCAAAATATCGGTTGGATTGATCCGGCAAGAGACTTGTTGCCGGGCGCGATGGAGGACGCATTTTATTGCTCCAGATTTGTCAATGTTGATACCGGTAAATTTAATGTTACGATTTGCTGTCACGACGCACCGGTGGTTTCTTTGGGAGATATGAATTTCGGACGCTGGATTCAGCAATTCCCATTTAAGCAGGACAGAAATCACGTTTATGGTCAGATCTATCATAACCTTCTTGATACGGATTGTCCTATATGGCAGGAAATCCTGGATACGTTCAATTACTCAGTATTCTTTCATGATAATGCATTTGATTATGGAATTTCACAGTCCTGCTGGGATCGTGCGACTGCATTGTCTTGTGAAAATTATCACACTAATATTGATAACGCGATATTGAAGTTTTCTGTGAACGTATTTCCTGATAAAATCCGTATTCTTGACGCAGATTATGACATACACGGCAATAAATATTTAAAATTGGAAAATCCGGAGCCGGAAAACTGCGAATGCGCAATAACCATTAACAATAAAAAAAATCTGTTTACGATGAGCCCCCATGAAGTGAAAGATGTCATATTGCCTTGATATTTAAGGATGCTTTTGCCCGCAACTCAGAAGAAAATCCTGCATAGGTAATATACACAAGAAAAAACATTAAGAATCCTGAATTCAACCGCAGGATAAAATATAAAAATCCGCAAATATTTTGGCGTCAGCCTGCAAAACTTCATTGGGTTGAAAAATAATTATGAAGTTATCCTGTATGCCTCAGCGAATTTTTACGAAATTCACGCGGTGAAATTTTGTAGACTTTGCGGAATTGCCGGGTCAGATAATTGGAATCGGCAAACCCGCATTCCGGCGCGATTTCGCCGATTGCGAGCGGAGTCGAAATAAGCATGCCCGCCGCTTTCTGAAGCCGGATTCGAATCAGGTATTCGATTGGAGACTGGCCGGTGGCTTCTTTGAAAACCGTCAGCAGATTGCTTTTAGACATGCAGGCGAACCGGGCAATTTCGTCAAGCTGCCAGTTGCGTTTGTAGTGTTTCTCCAGTTCGCCGATGATGTTGCCGATGCGGTACAGCGACTTGGCCTGCGGTATTTCCATCATTGAATATTCACGCGACAGAAATACAATCAGTTCCATAAAAAAACTCAGCAGCATCGTGTCGTATCCAGGTTGCTGTTGATGAAATTCTTCGACCATTCTTTGTACAATTGCTTCTGCGTGGATCAAGGCGTGCCTGGTAATATGCAGACGGCTTTTAAACTTATGGCGGCGGCGGTAGGCCGGCTCCAGCAGAAAAAGCGCATTATAACCGGCAATCTCCTGCAACTTCTGAAGATTCCGGCCCAGGCGTTTCGGATCGAACATCACGTTGAACAAACATAGCTTGTGGCGCTCTTTGAAATAATGTGCTGTTTTTCCCTGAATTACGAAGATATCGCCTGCCGTTACCGGATAATCATCGCCGTCAATCCAGTGAATGCCGTAACCTTCAGTAATAATCACCAGTTCGGAGAAATCGTGCGAATGCCGGATGTCGGTAAGATCGCCCTCGTGCTGGGGAGACGCATCGCCGCTGATCGTTTTTATGGCTATCGGATAAGTGCCGCCGCTCAAGTATTTGCGGCGCAGTGCCGTGACGTTTCTCATGTTCTGCCGGATTTCCGTTATTTTGTGCTGTTTTTTAGTAATATTGTCAAGGTTTTATCATTTTACAAACGATATAATTATATAAGACATAAAAAATATGTGATTGATCAAAAACACAACATCAGGAGGCGGATAATGGCAGGAACATTCAGATTTTCATTCGGGCCGTGGAACATTCATGAAGGGGCCGACCCGTTCGGGCCGAAAGTTCGCGAAAGCATCGAATTCAACAAGAAACTGGACATGTATAAAAAACTGGGTTTTGACGGTGTGCAGTTTCACGATGATGATGCCGTTCCCAGGATGAACGAATTGACGCCGAAACAGATTATTGCCGAGGCGAAAAAGGTAAAGAATAAACTTGACGAGCATGGACTGACTGCGGAATTCGTCGCGCCCAGATTGTGGGAGGATCCCCGGACTGTTGACGGCGGCTACACCAATAATGACGCCGCCAATCGCAAATATGCGCTGGAGCGCAGCCTCCGCACCATTGATATTGCCCAGGCGCTTGGAACTGAAAATATTGTGCTGTGGCTGGCCCGCGAAGGTACTTACATCCGCGAAGCCAAAGATTCGGTATGGGCAACCGAAAAGATCGCGGAAGCCATTCAGTTGATGCTGGATTACGATCCGGAAATCAGGATTATGATTGAATCCAAACCGAATGAACCGATGGACCATACTTATATCCCGACCATCGGCCATGCCATTGCGCTTGGCATGCTCACCAGCGCCCCGTCCAGAGTCGGCTGTCTGATCGAATCCGCCCATGCGCTGCTGGCCGGGCTTGACCCCTCCGATGAAATGGGTTATGCGATGGCGCATAATAAATTGTGGAGCGTTCACCTGAACGACCAGAACGGGCTTAAGTTCGACCAGGATAAATCTTTCGGCAGCGTTGATCTCCGCCGGGCCCTGAACCAGGTCAGAATTCTGGACGAACACGGTTTCGGCAACAATGGCGAATGGGTGGGGCTGGACGTCAAGGCGATGCGTACTCAGAAGGCTAATGTCGCCTGTAAACATCTCTCCAACAGCCGGACAATCTTCCTGAAACTGCTGAAAATCAGCCGCGGCCTCGATCAGAAGAAAATTGCCAGGCTGCGCTCCGCCCGTGATTACGAAGAACTTGATCTCTATATCATGGAAAGCATTCTCGGTTAGTTCAACATGGAGGAGGCAATTACGCCTCCTCTTTTATTAAAAAAGGATAAAGACAATGAAAGATTTTAAACTTGGAATTCAGTTATATACAGTTCGTGAACCGTTGAAAGATGATTTTAAAGGCGTATTGCGGGAACTGGCGGCAATGGGTTATCAAGGGATGGAATTTGCCGGAATGTATGGTGATATGGAACCCTCTGAACTGGCGGCGTTCCTGAAGGAAATCGGGGTCTCTGCCTGCGGCATGCACGTCTCGCTGGATGCGGTACTCAACTGCGACGACAAATGTTATCAATACGCGAAAGCCCTGGGCTGCAAGCATCTGGTGACAAGCCTGGCCGGAAGGTTTATTCAGGAGTTTGACAGTCTGGTCAAAAAATGTAACGAGGCAGGCCGCATTGCAAACGCCAACGGCATGGTTTTTACTTATCATAACCATGCGCAGGAATTTGCGGCTATCGACGGGAAAATTGCGCTGGATTTATTTTATTCCATGACTTCTCCGCAACTGGTAAAAGCGGAACTCGATACTTACTGGATTAAGAAAGGCGGTTACGATCCCGTCGCCTATTTGACCAAATACGCATCAAGGTTACCGCTGATTCATTTGAAGGATATGGATAAGACGGACGGCAGTTTTACCGAAGTCGGAACCGGTGTTATTGATCTGCCGGGGGTGCTGCAAGTTGCGCGTGCCAGCGTCGCCGAATGGGTTATTTATGAGCAGGATTCCTGCCGCCGTCCTCAGCTTGAGAGCGCCGGAATCAGCCTGAATAACATCATGGCGGCGATCAAAGCTTAGGTTTATTGTATAGAATTTGCAATTTAACCACAGGCACAGAGACACAGAGAAATCAAAGGCATGAAGAAAGTTAAGGCAAATACTGTTTTCCGGATTCTACTTCATCGCCTTCGGCTGCTTAACCTGCCAGGCCTTCCTCTGTGTCTCTGTGCCCTGTGGTTAATTGTATTTCGCCGCTTTTTGCTTTGATTTTAGACTTATTGTCAACAAATAATAGTTTTTGCAATTTGTGTAATGAACAGATTGTGGCTATTTTAAGTTTTGAACTTTTTTAACTCAATATTATTTAATAATAATTCCACAGGAGGATGTATGAAACGTAAAATCAGGATGGGGATGGTCGGCGGCGGGCCGGGAGCATTTATCGGCAACGTTCACCGGATGGCTTCGCGGCTGGACGGCAAAATTGAACTCGTCGCCGGCTCGTTTGACATTGATCCGGTGAAAAGCCAACAGACCGGCGAAGAACTCTGCCTGGACCCTTCCCGCGTTTACAATACCTACAAGGAAATGATCGCGAAGGAATCCGCGCTCAGCGCCGACAAACGCATTGATTTTGTCGCGGTCACCACCCCCAATAACTGGCATTTCCCGATTGCCAAAGATTTCCTCGAAGCCGGTTTCAACGTCATGTGCGAAAAACCGATGACCATGACCCTGGACGAAGCGCTGGAACTGCAAAAGGTCGTCGAAAAATCCGGCAAAGTATTCGGACTGATGCACAACTATGTCGGCTACCCGATGGTCAAGCTGGCGAAAGATATGGTCAAACGCGGCGATCTGGGCAAGCTCCGCAAAGTCGTCTCCATCTATCCGCAGGGCTGGCTGGCCAGACCGATTGAAAAGGGCGGACAGCAGCAGGCGGCATGGCGCACCGACCCGAAACAGAGCGGCGCCGGGGGCTGCGTCGGCGATATCGGTTCCCATGCCGAGAATCTGGCCGAATACATCACCGGCTTGAAGATCACCGAAGTATGTTCCGATTTGACCTCGTTTATCGAAGGCCGCCCGCTCGATGACGACTGCAACTGCCTGATAAGGTTTGAAGAAGGCGTCAAAGGCGTGATTTATGCCAGCCAGATTTCCGTCGGCGAAGAAAACGGCCTGTCCATCTGGGTTTACGGCACCGATGCCGGGATCGAATGGCATCAGGAACATCCGAACCAACTGCTGTACAAACCGATTGACGGCCCGGTTCAGATATTGTCCCGCGGCAACGGCTATATTGCGGCAAAAAGCCCGGCGGCCGCCCGCGGCACCCGCATTCCCGCCGGACATCCGGAAGCGTTTCTGGAAGCTTTCGCCAACAACTACCGCAACTTTGCCGATACGCTTCTGTTGAAAGAGGAAGGCCAGGCTGTTGATCCGATTATCAATGATTTCCCGCAAGTGCATGACGGCGTGCGCGGCATGGCGTTTATCGAAACCGTGGTAGCCAGTTCCAAAGCCGGTTCCGCATGGACGAAAATGCCGAAGGTCTAAGGTTCTACGGTTTAACAGTTTAACAGTTTAACGGTTTTACGGTATTTAATTTGGAGGGTTATGCTCCGTCATAACCGGTTTTACGGTTCCACGGTTTTACGGTTTTAAAAATTAAATAAAAATTCTCTGTGTCTCTGTGTCTTCCCGCGCCTGCGGGATTAAAAAAAGATTAGGGCCGGAGCGTCAACAAGGAGTAAATAAGATGAGCAGACCTGTTACAATGTTTACCGGACAGTGGGCGGATTTGCCGCTGGAAGTTTTAGCCAGGAAAGCCGCTGCATGGGGTTATGACGGACTCGAACTCGCCTGCTGGGGCGATCATTTCGACGTCGAAAAAGGCGCGAAAGACCCGGCTTACTGCGACAAGCAGAAGGCGATCCTGGCCAAACACGGCCTGAAAGTATGGTCCATCAGCAACCATTTGACCGGACAACTGGTCTGCGACCCGAATTTCGACTGCCGTTCCGATCTTTTCGCGCCCAAATCTCTCGCCGGCGACGCCGAAGGCAAACGCGCCTGGGCCGTCCAGCAGATGAAATATTCCGCGCAGGCCGCGAAAAACCTCGGGGTGAAAGTGGTCAACGGCTTCACCGGTTCTTCGATCTGGCACATGCTGTACAGTTTCCCGCCGGTCAGCGACAAAATGATCACCGACGGCTTCAAGTTCTTTGCCGACCAGTTCAACCCGATCCTGGATGTGTTCGCGGAATGCGGCGTCAAGTTCGCGCTGGAAGTCCACCCGACCGAAATCGCGTTCGACATCTACACCGCCAAAGAAGCCCTGAACGCCATCAAATGCCGCCCGGAATTCGGCTTCAATTTCGACCCCAGCCACCTCTACTGGCAGATGGTCGATCCCGCTAAATTCATTCAGGCGTTTCCTGAACGCATCTATCACGTCCACATGAAAGACGCCGCGTTGCAGCTCGACGGCAAAAGCGGCATTCTGGCTTCGCATCTGAATTTCGGACGCCCCGAACGCGGCTGGGATTTCCGCAGCCTCGGCCACGGCGGAGTTAATTTCGAAGAGATCATCCGCGCCCTGAATCATGCCAATTACACCGGCCCGCTCTCCGTGGAATGGGAAGACTGCGGCATGGAACGCGAATTCGGCGCCAAAGAAGCCTGTGATTTCGTCAAAAAAGTCAACTTCTCCCCGTCCAACGTCCAGTTCGACGCCGCCTTCGACGATAAATAAATACAAATTCCTATGCGATCCAGTTAAAAATTACGCGAGCGGAAGACTGAAAAAGTTTTCCGCTCGCGTTTTATTTTACTTTGATTGCACTCTTAGCGGGTGGTTTTTTCAACCGCGTTGCCGGCAGCTATCCAGCCTTCGATGCCTTCATGGTATTCGAGTACATTGCTGTAGCCTAGCTGACGGAGCCGTTTAGCCAGTAGACTGCTGGCCGGGCATTTCAGGTTAACGCAGTATGTCACAATAAGAGCCTGGGTGTCAGGCAGCATGGAGGTCACTTTTTCTGCTGGAGCATCGGGCGCAAGGGCCTTGGCGCCGGGGATACGGTTGCCGTCATCAAACTGGCCGACCCTCGCATCAAGCACCGTCATCGGAGTCTTTGCCCGCATCATCGCCATCAAGCTTGCCGTGTCCACCGAGCCTTCCTTCGCCTGGACATACGACGTAGTGGTTGTGCTGACTACGCATACCCCTGGCGCGCAACTGTTGTCTTGTTTGCCCATTGAGGAACATCCAACCATCAGTCCGACACAACACACCGCAGTACCAAGAACCATTAGTTTCTTCATCGCTCTACCTCCTCTTAATCGATTATTAGATTCCTTTAGGAGTTGTTAAGAAATAAAGTTTACAAATTTTGGCAAGGACTTTTGAGATGATTTTTGTTGCAATTGAGAGGAGCATAACAAGTTATGTAACGAACAATTACGGCAAAAATGGCTCAAAAGAACACCAAAATGTAAAGGTTATTTTTAAATGACTCCTTACGCACGATATTAAATAATTTACTATGAATAATAAAAAAAGCAATAAAAGAAATATTTCAATCATCCCGCATGGGATGATACAAGGCGCACAGCGTGCGCCCGCGAGCTTAGGAATTGAACGCAGTTCAAGGAGCAGCGAACCCGCATGCGGGACGCCCGGCGATTGAGGGTGTCTGCGCCCGAAAGCGCGGACATTACGGCCCGTACAGGCCACGATTAAAAAAATAACGTATCTGCAAAATCAGGAATCCGGCTTTTCTGTACCGTCCAACGTCCAGTTCGCCGCCGCCTTCAACGATAAATAGTAGAGTTCTAAAAATAATCACGCGAGCGGAAGACTAAAAAAGTTTTCCGCTCGCGTTTTATTTTAATCCACTTTGACCGAATTCCGGATGTTTTTGATTTTATTCCGTCTAATTTCAAGCTTTTTTACGTTTTTTTATAATTCATTGCACAAAAACATCATGCTTTTGCGTGTTATATTACATGAAGTTGAAAATCAGAGAGGAACGTTTTAACGGATGCGAGAGACTGAAATACAAATTTTACAAAAAGATTACGAAGAAAACAAGCAAGCTTATTATATCTATGCGTTGTCGCTGGTAGGACATAGTGCCTCGGCTGAGGATGTCATTCATGCGGTATATGTTAATGTAATAAAAAGGGAGTTTCTGCCGGAATGCCTGAAGCACTATTTGCTACGATCAATCAGGAACGGGGCAATGGATGTTCACCGCAAGGCCCAAAAAGAGCGAAGTCTATTTGATTTGACTTCAGACCGGATTACTGCCGCCGAGCGCGAACTTTATGAGCACATTGATTTCCATTTGAATAATCTTGATGAGAAAAACCGGGAAGTATTGATCTTGAAAATTTACGAGGATATGACTTTCAGCCAGATCGCGGAAATAACCGGAGAGACAATCAACACGATATGTTCCAGATATCGCCGCAGCCTGGCAAAACTACGGGACATAATAAAATGAAAGAGGCGAATATGAACACGAAAAACCTTCGAAAAATCTTTAAAAGCGCACCGCTGAAACAGCCGCCTGCGGAACTGGACGCCAGAATTGAGTCACTTTTCGCTGCCGCATCGAAAACAACGTCACTCCGGCATCTATGGATTCGCATACTCTCCATAGCGGCGGGGATTGCCATTGTGACAGTTTTGCTGTTCATAATGCACGGAGAGCCGAAGACTGAACGTCATGAGACGAACGAAAACAGTAATGTCCCAAATGAACCATTGTGCCGGAAGGTGTTTGTTCATGCGGAAAAAATTGATCATATATTTGAACAGGAAATAAGCTCCGTGAGATTTGTCGAAACTAAAATATAATTTTACTGAAAGGATGTTGCGATGATGCATTTGAACAGAAAATCAATATGGATGGCTGTTTTGATCTTGACCTTCACGACGGTATCAGTGTTGGCGCAGGCCGTTGACGGACAGAAGTTGTCAGATGAAAAACTGAAAAGTAAGCTGGAGAAAATAATCATCCCGGAAGTAAAATTTGAAAAAAGCGATATTCAAACTGTGCTGGATCAGCTCCGGAAGCAAGGTAAAATGCTGGACCCAGAAAAAAAGGGGATACCGCTGGTGCTGGCTCCGCTGATACGAGAATATTGGACAATAACCATTGACTTGAAGAATATTTCATTTGATAAAGTGCTTGATCAGATTTGTGATAAGTCTTGCGGGAAATGGACTATAGAGAATGGTGCGGTTGTCATATCCCAAAAGAATATGTATACAGTAAGCACAGTAATAAATTACTCGAAAGCTTCAAATGACCAAGAGAAAAAGCTGTTGGATTTAATTAACAAACTGCCAAACGCTTCCAACTCTGATATAACAACTGCGGCAGGAAAAGAAAATATCTTAAGTACCCCTCGTATAGCAGGTATGGTCGGCCAGAGACTTGGGATATATATGGTCAGAACTCAATCTTATATGGAAGAAACTAAAAATGGAGAAATTGTCTGGAAGAAGACCTCAGACGAGGCAGTGCTTAACCCGCAAGAAACTAAGGTCAATGAGTTAAATGACGGTCGCAAACTGTCGCCTGGGCTGAGAATCCTAATGACGGTTAATAATACGGCAAAGTTAAATTATGTTACAATGAACTATCTGATTTGCATGACTGTGATAAAAGAGTGCAAAATAATTCCTGAAAAAAAAATGCGCGATATGATAATAGAGACTTCCCAGACCAATGGAACTATGCCTCTGGAACTGGACAAATGGTCGCTTGTAGATAAGCAGGTGGAATGTATTTCTGGAGGAGAACAAATAAAAGTCTCTATGCTTGTGAAAGTCAATCTGTACAAGCCGGAGAAATGATTACCTATTATCTTTATGTATAAAATAGCTAAAATTACCGCCTGGGGCCCTGCTTAAAGCTATTTTTGTCCACAAAACGCACAAAAAGGACACAAAAGAATACAGCCAAGTTCTTCATGGTGGGGAAGACAAGGTAAGTTTACCACAAAGAATACCTTTAGCAGATTTTAGCAGCCAAACTTGTATAAAGCCGGTCAGGCGACCGGCGCTCCCAGGTTTAACTTCACTTCCTTCAAGTCCTTCATGGTAAAAACGTTCCTATGCAACATCTATGGAACCGGAAAACCGGTTATGACGGAGCATAACCCTCCAAATTTAAACCGTTAAACCGTGGAACCGGAAAACCGGTTATGACGGAGCATAACCCTCCAAACTGTTAAACTGTTAAACTGTTAAACCGTTAAACCGTTAAACCGTGGAACCGTAATCCCGATCCTGAATTAATTCGTAATTTCTATGCTTTTGACGAAGGCGGAGGAGAGACTGGTATCGGCGAGATCGGAGGTGTCGCTCTCGATGCTGATGCCGGAAATGAACGACGGCATCGGAATAGTGTCGCCGAATGCTTTTTTGAATTCCGCCGCCAGGTCAATTTCGGAAGTGATGGTCTGTTCCGTCATCGGGTTTCCAACACAGATATAACGCCCGCCTTTGGTGAAATGGCGTCCGGTATGACAGCCGCCGACCTTGTCACGCCTTCCCAGGTAGAATCCGATGAACGGCGGACTGTTCGGGATGAATACACTGTCGCTGGAATAGCGTTGATCCCCGAAAAACACGTAGATCATAATCGGTTCATTATGAATGCCTTCATCCCAATTGGCGCCGCCCGGATAACTGCCCACGCCCCATTTGACGGTCATTTTTTTGAAGTTGTTGATTTTCAGTCCGTCCTTGACGATCAGCCCCAGAGCGGGTTTAACCGCCTGAACAACCAGTCCGTACTGGGAAAAGAACAGTTTAAATTGCGAACTGTCGTTAGCGCCGTTTTTCAGGACAAAGCCGTTCTGCTGAAGCCAGGAATAACTGTTAGCGTGCGGATTCTGCGGGAAAACAAACGAGGTAGTTCCCTGGGCATAAAGCGAAACGATGCCCGCGAAACACATCAGGAAAGCAACGGCTGCGATTTTGATACTGATTTTCATGATATTTTCTCCTTATAACTATGATCTAATATACTCAACAAAATTGGAAAGTAAAAACGATAATTTCAAAAAATGCGAAAACAAACAGTTCAATTCCTTTACAGATTATGGTTAATTGTTCTGTGCGTAGCGCTGATTTGTCAAGAGGGAAATTATCTCGCACAAAGACGCAAAGGCACAAAGAAAAGTAAAACTTGGCATTGTTTTTAAAGGGGAAGAAATGGCGAGTTTCATTGCTATTCTCTCCGTGTCTCCGTGTCTCCGTGCGAGAATATGTTCAGCATTTGGGAATTGCATTAATTGCATTTTGGAAAGTAAAAACGATAATTTCAAAAAAGGCATTTTCAGGGTTATTTGAACCAGCTTTCGCCATTAGGATTGACAAAATTACTATATATGTAGGGACAAATAGTGAATAGTGAATGGTGAATGGTGAATGGTGAATGGTGAATGGTGAATGGTGAATGGTGAATGGTGAATGGTGAATGGTGAATGGTGAATGGTGAATGGTGAATGGTGAATGGTGAATGGTGAATGGTGAATGGTGAATGGTGAAT
>CAIKZE010000403.1 GCA_903831825.1 uncultured Lentisphaeria bacterium
TCCGTGGCCGCTTTCAAATTCGTCAGCTCCGGCGACAGGATCTTCAATGCCACTTCCCGTTCCAGCGAATACTGCAGCGCCTTGTAGACGGTGCCGATTGAACCACTGCCAAGCTTTTCCCCGATGACGAAATCATCAATTACGCAGCCCGGTTCAAACCGGCTTGCGGGCACAAAAGTCTGCCTGCCGCAGCCCGGACAATTCAGCGGCGTGCAGTAGGTCTGGACGGTTTCCAGGCAGGAATGGCAAAACGGACACAGAAACCGTATTTTACTTGATGCGTCCGGTTCAATAATGTCTGTCATGGTAATACCGTAATTGTTTTAAACTTAATTTTCTCGAGTGCGTCACTGCCGTATCTCTGGTTTATAATGCAACAATTTCCTCTTCGCGCTGCTGTTTTATACAATACACGATAATAATGAAAAATCATCCTGCAAAATATCAATAACTTGTTATATATTAAGCTTATAGCAAGTAAACAAATGTAGACAAATATAAGCATTCGCCGGCAATCAATCCAGTCAATCCACAACAGGGCAGGCAGGCTGGCTATTCATTCAGCTTCTCTTATTCTCAACGCCAGTTTATTGCACCTGGTCAAGACCAGCGTATTCTTGTCTTCGATCAGCCACTCGAAATCCTCCCCTTTTTCCATCTTTATGGCTTCCGCGATGGCGGTCGGCATCACCACCTTAAACGCACGATTCGTCGGCCTCTGGCCTTTCTGCACTTTCACCTTGTACCCCATTCAATAACTCCTCTGATATCGGTAATTTTATGACTTGCGGGCAAATTGCAAAACTCAGTTTTTGCAGGAATCCAGAATTTAGAATCTAGAATAAAATTCCATCTAAAATCCGGATTTGTTCTGACTCCTGAATTCTGACCATTTTTGCAATTACCTCTTGTTATAAAACAAGTCTCTGTAAGATTCAACCGGCATCGCATATCACGCAACGTCACATCCCCTTATCAATTTTATGGTCTCCGGATGTGTCAAATCATATCCCTGTTTTATCTATTATAATATCTTCCGCATCGGGATTAGTCAAGTCCGTCACGATGTGATTTTTTATCTTTATTAGCATATCGATATATATATATAAACTATGCTTGTATACAAATGTAAACCATATCGATATATTTATAATATAACAGCTGTTTTTCCGCTTGCTTTCAATCATAAAATATCGTATAACCAGTGAATTCAGCCACGTCTGCGGCGGGAGAATATTCTCATAGTATTCCCGCAGACACGGAATTTATAAACGATTTGATATACTCAAAGACTTGCTGCCAGTATTCATACATTCCGGGATACGGCGCTTAGGCTTGAATGAACCATCCGGTTGCAGCGTTAATTCATCTGCCATTGATAACAAGACGGAGTTATTATTTGCCATGAACTGCTGTATTTCCGGGGTTATGTTTTTTACTGTCGGCACCATCAATATGAATGATTTCTGGTGCGAAAGATAAAGCGAACTTATGGTATCAGCGAGTATTGCCGGAGCAATCCGGTAAGTGATATAAACCTCTGTGCCGGAATAATCGCCGAGATGCCAGAGATTTGCGTGTTCAGTCCGGCGGTCTGCTGAATACTTGATATTCAGTGAAGCGCAAAGCGCCTGATGCAAGGTTTCCCGGCGCAATGTATAAATTAGTATATCCCGAAACTTGAGCTGAATTGGATCAGCTTGGTTCTGCGGACACACGGCCTTAATGTCAGATGGGGAATTCTCCACCACCTGACGCGGATAGCCTTGCTCACACGGCGTCAGGCAATTCAACAGCTTGACGCGGCGGCCTTCGACTCTCAGGTAATGGGTGTAGAAAGTGTTAAAACGATGCCAGCCCGTCAAACCGGACTGCCATTCTTTCCACGCCGCTTCCTGCTCCGGTAACTCCGCTAAATAGTGCCAGAACGTAGTGTCACGCATAATATCTCCTCCTCTAAAAAATTTAGGGGTTCAGAAAAAGCGCGAATCAATCTGGTCGCGCAACTCCGTGAACAATTCATTGGTCATTGCCTGAATTTCATCGAGCGAACACACTGCCGCCGTCAACGGATCTAATGCAATCGCCTGGAAAATCTTTCTGCGGCTGCATTCGAGCGAGCCTTCCGCCGCCATTATCTGCAAGTTGATCATACCGCGGTTAAGTCCGGCCAGTTGTTCCGGATAATTTTCGATGCGGCACGGCGTAATACCGCCACCATTGATCAGACATGGTACCTCGACGCAACATTCCGGCGGCAGGGTGGCGATCAGTCCGCGATTTATCACATTGAGGTTGGCCGACAATGCCGCGTTGGTTTCGATGGCATTGATAATCTGGATAGCGTATTCGCCGCTGGTATCAAGATTGAATTCCTTGGTTCCGTTCAACAGCGCGGCAATCTCGCGTTCGTTACGCTGTTGCAGTTCGGCACACACTTTCAATGAGGCCCCCGAAGTTCCCACGCTCATGTCATAGTCCTTTTCGGAACCCGGCTCAAGGCTGCAAAACTTGTCAATCAGGTCTTTCCGTTTGCGTATATACGGAATATACTCGCTGCCGTGACCACTTGATTCAGTAGGAAAAAAACCGAAATGACGGAAAAGTTCGAAACGGACCTTGTCTTGATTATAGGTCTCCGTTTTCGCCATCGCCTCAAGCAATCGCGGATAGGCATCCTGACCATCAACTTCAAATTTCAGGAAAAAAGCCTGATGGTTAACACCTGCAACCAGGTAACGGACGTTACTCTTATCCTCTCCGATATAACTGGCCAACAGCGACGCAGTATGGGGAACACTGTGGCAGAGCCCAATTACCTTGACCGTTTTTGCCCGGCGGCTCAGCGCAATAGTGTTGAGCGACATCGGATTGACATAATTGAACAGATAAGCGCCCGGGCAGCCCGTTTCCATCGCGTCGATTACTTCAAACAACGCTTTCAGTGTGCGCAGCCCGCGGAACACGCCGCCCGGCCCCATGGTGTCGCCGACCACCTGATCGACGCCGTATTTGCGCGGTATCTCCTGTTCAAGCCGCTGATGTTCCAGCGTACCGGCTCTGAACAGCGTGATCACGTAGTCTGCGCCCTGCACCGCCTGATGCAGGTCAGTCGTGGTTTTAATCTGCGGTTCAACCTTAAGTTTTTCGCCGATCTTCTCCGCAAATATCTCTGCGTTTTTAAGCCGCCCGGCATCAATGTCCATGAGGACGATTTCGCTGTCGCGCAAAGTCTCACTGATCAAAAGATCTTTAATGAAGTTTTGGGCAAAGATTACTCCGCCTGCTCCGATTAATGCAATTTTAGCCATTTCAGTCACCCTTTTTGATTGATATTTTCATATACGCTTGCCAGCACATCGTGAATCCTGCGAGATTGGACGAATAACTGCCGTTTTTCACTCAACACGAGATAATTCCCTGAGCCAGCCTGTAGCAACCGGGCAGCCGCCCTGTTCCAGCGTTGCTTTGGCCTGAACTTTGTCATCCATCGGAATTTTCGGGACGATACATAAATAGTCCATGCTGCAATAGCCCAAGCCGGTGATATTTCTTTTAGTCTTCATTTAGCCCTTTTTTAGATAATATGGCGCTTCTCTTCCACTATTTTTCTCAATGTAAGTTTATTGCATCTGGTCAGTGTACCAGGGTATGCTTGTCTTCGATCAGCCACTCCCGCCAGGCCGCTTCCTGCTTTGGCAACTCCTCCAGATAGTTCCATAAAATATTGTCTGCCATCACTATTACTCCTCTTCAAATTTTGCCATTATGGCACATATGTAAAACCATTTGCGCGGTAAAATCTATAGCTGCGGCGTGAATGCTGATTTAATATAATCAATGAACAGGCGCACTATAATTCAAGAATCAACTTGCCCATGGCGGATGGATTGTACATACCGAGATTAAGCCGGTAAGCCACTGAATATTTTCTTTCCGGCCAGCAGCAAAACTCAGCGTTGCCGGTAAGATTCGCAAACCTGACGATATTCAGCCGCACTGATTTTTGACTTTTGCAATCAAACGTGGCTGATGGAATTATGATTTCAGAACTCCATCCTGCCGGATGCTCAGTAACTTTGGCGGCGTAGACGGACTTGCCGGAAAACATCCTGCCGGATTTATCCAGGTCGATAAGCAGCGGGTAGCTGTTGTCGCCGGCGCAGATGGATAAAAATAGCTGATCGGTACAGCCTTGCTGTTCGCATTCTATTTTAAAGACTAGCGAATTGTTTTTAATGTCAGCTTGCCAGCGGAAAGTTTCACATTGTTCAACGATTCCGCTGCCGCAGATATAACCAGGAACATTTGCCGGTGCAGCGTACGTCAGCCTGTCTTTAATAACGGCAAAGCGGGCAATTGAAAAATCCTCTGCCAGTAAGTTCTTCAGCATGGTTATCCGCCATTCTAACTTTTCCGGGAAGTACTTATAACCTTCAGCTTCGGAATGGAAGCCCAGACGGGAGTCGTTCTCACACAATTCAATCAGCCGTTCGCTACGGTTAATTTCGCCATGCACGATCGCTTCCATTTCATTGAGAATAGGTTTCTGCCGCGTATGTTCCGCATTGAAAAGTTGTTCGCGCAAGGCGTAAAAACGCAGGATGTTGTATCCGCTTTCAAACTGTATACCCAGCGCTTCCGCCAGGCCAATATCCTTCAGACGGTCAGGATTGCCGGCAAAGTCATTGCGGAGATTATTTAGAATCTTAACTCCACGATTCCATTTTTCAGACATTTCACGGCATAAGACAATTGCTTCGTCAATGGTATGATTTTCCAGACATTCACCGATACAGTCGCCGCTGGTACCGAATTCCAGTTGCCACGTTGGAGCAAGCGGCGTATCGGCATGGTAAAGATGTAACGGCCAGACCACGCCATCATGCATCGGTCCATAATATTGAAACATATTCGATAACGGATAATTGGAGTACCCCTCGGCAAACAGCATCCATGCGGCAACCGCATCATCAACATGACTACCCCAATCCGGCAATGCCAACTTTCCCAGAAAGTCTCGCTCGCTTCCTTTAAAATCTTCAAATGCCAGCATCCCGGCGGCCTTGTTCATGATACCGGGATAATTGCCAAAATACCAGCACTGCATTACGCTGGACACGCCAAGTTCATGCATTTTTTGATATTTACGGTAAAGCAGCGCCGGAACCGGAACAAACGGAACTGTCGCTACTTCATGCGAACAACCGACCTGAATTTTGGCAGACATTTGAGCCCCAGAAGCAATTGCCGATTCGGCAATTCTACGGAAACTATCGCAAGGGCCGGTATATGACAACCAGTAATCACCGCCTACACGCGGTTTCCCTAGCTGTTCCTTAGTTCCGCCTGATTCAAAATTAAATTGCAGGATGACATTGTCCGGAACATGATGGGGAATCTCAAAGACCCAATCGGCAAGCTTGCCAGGTTGAGGCATATACAACCAACTGATCAATTGCGCATCCGGATTCGCATCATGCATCCCCTTTTCCATCGCAGTTAAACTGCGGTGCAATATTTCCCAGTGCGGTATCGAGCCACAACGGGGGCATGCCACTGCCCCATTGTCCGTTGCGCTAAGACTGCTGAGGCAATTAGTTACCATTTCCCCATGACTTATATTAAGGATGCCGCCCAATCCTGAGGTTTGGCTGAACAGCCAATTTGTTGATTCATATAAATATTGCTGTGCCAGTTCCGAACTGGGGCAGAAACAATACCGATCCCCGCCACAAGCCCACGGGCCCTGCAATTCAGGATATTGCTTCAATAATGGATCGTCAGGTAACAACCCGGCCGGTTCAATGCAGAACACCCATGTTTTTATGCCGTAACGCAAGCATTTAGCCACTGTCTGCCGAAGTTTGTGCAGTCGCTTCTTAGCATCTTTGCCATATTCAGGAGTTATGGATGTTTTACATAAATCGCTGAATTTAATGGTCAACCATAGACCGTTAACGCCTTCATGCGCCAGCCGGTTCAAATATTCATCAGGATAGTAATCAATATCGTCCAGGAGTTCATCGCGGTTTAAAGGCGGACGTTTTATCGGTCCGAAAAAACAGCGGGAAATCCGATTTTTGATCCATGCCACCCGATGAATCTCGCCAATTTTAAGAAACGGACCATCAGCACCGAGTAACAGATCTTCCAAATAAAAAATTCCTCGCCGGATACCCTCAGTGTTTTTTGCAATAATTCTACACAAATCCAGTTCAACATGGATTTGAAACGAATCATTTTCACCAGCGTCTCCGTATGAGGTAATTATTCTATAATCGCCATCTTGTACGATTCCGCATTCGTCAAAAAAATGTTCCATATCTTCATAAGCAGTATCCAGATCGCCCGAGGGATCAGGGAATTCAGAGCACACGCGGATTCCTTCTGATATGTCTGCTTCGCAGGCTTGGGGAGTTGTTCTTTTCCAGTAAGCAACTCTATATTCAGGTAACCGGAGTTCCCCAATAAATTTCCAGTCTGACTGAACAGGTTGTGACGGTTCGTCAATATGTTTCATTTTCCAATCCTTTATGGAGTGTAATCCGCTTCAAAACGCATATTCTTTACATTTTCGATAACTCCAAATCATGTTTTGATATGGATTATCGTTTCTGGTAGACAAGCAAGACACAACCATCATGATTGTAAATCCTCTGTATAAATATTGTCTTTGCTGTCCAGTGCTTTGCGCAGTTCGTGCATGATATCCGCCTTGATTCTCATGCCGTATTCAATATTAGCGTCGTCCGCCGCTTTTGCATACCATTGTTTCCGTTCTTTAGTCATATCAACGCCTTCCGGACAAAACGCCATCATCAGCGAGGTCTCGGTCAAGCCGGCATGGTCATCTTTCCATACGCTTTGCAGGCAAGGTGCCTTGAATGGGTATATCTGAATCCAGTTGAAAGGATTTTCTCCTTTGCCGTGGTGTTTCTCATAATAGTCGGAGCTTCCCTCCCGGCCCCACCAGCCTTCGCCATGTTCTCTTTCAATAAACTCAAAAATCGCCTGCCTGGCAGCCAGTTTAAAACTCAAGTCGGTCGGCATGCCCTGGACAGAATTTTCACTCTGGTGGTAATAAAGACAATGAACATTTCTGAATCCGATCCGGAGCAGACTGGAAAACAATTCTTTACCAAACAGATTCAGCACTTCCGACTTGACGTGGATAGTGCCTTTGCGCTCAGGGGAATCCACCGCGAAACTTGCTGCACCATAATAAAATGGAGGCAATATTACCATGTCTATTTCCTTCTCAAGCTCTTCCACTGCGCGAACTACCAGTAATGTGTCCACACCGACACAACAATGTTCGGCATGGTATTCCAGAACACCCAATGATAACACAACAGGCCAATTTTCATCGATTGCTTTTCGTATCTGTTCAGGAAACATCAATTCGTAACGCATATTAGTTAGTTCCTAAATTTAACATTTTCCGGTAAGCGGCGATATCGCCGTTGATCATAGTTCTCACCTGTTTTATTTTCCACTCCAAATGCCAGCGGCCGGTCATATATTCCATGCTGGGTTCCCATCCAAGCCGGGAATCAGCATCAACACAAGGTATGGCGTTTTGGGCATTAACAATCTCGCTTTCGGCAAGGGCTTCAATTTCATCCAACAGCCGGAGCGATTGTGACACCTCTTCTGAATTGAGCAGTTTCAGATTCAATTGATACCACTTATTTACATTGATACCGGTAATCATGAAACATTCTATAAACTTTCCGAGTAAAAGCAATTCATGATAAATATCCAGCTTGTTTTCTGGTATCATGTTTTCCGCTCCGGCTAATTTATTTACACCAGACTGCCATAGTTCCAGCATTTTCATCTGGTTTGCAAGTTCCGGTTTCCGGCGGAATGAATATGGCGATTGACTTGAGTTTTCAAATGGCTGAAAGAAGGTTTTCAGCCAGTGGCTGCCTGCATAAGAATTTTCCATAGTCGGAAATTTGATCTCCTTGGATTCCATGGTGCGAGTAACATTTGGGTGAAAAACGAGCGGATACGACGGGCCCACCCTGAACGGTCCGTACTGATTTTCGTTGGACGCTACAAAGAAAGTCATGGCCTCGCTCCACAAGCGCCATACATCCATGATATCGTCCGCCGCCTTTTCGCCATAGTCACGAACCGTAAGTTTTCTCAGCAGGACTTCCAAATCCGTTTCCGGCTGCCGGAAAGCAGCGCGTCCCAAGTCGGTAATAATGGACGGCCACCAGCCCATGTGGTGAGAGTCATAAAAATTATCCGCTCCATGTTTTTTCTTTGCTTCCTGTAAGGTACGGAATTTTTTTATCCATTGCATGGGGGCTGGCACGTATGGTGCGGTACCGAAGTTCCATGGGGTACCGCATGTCATTGAAGTAACGCCGATACGTAATCCCAACTGACTAGCCATGTCCATTTCTTCTAGGCAGCATTCGCTGAAATCAGTTTCTGAAATGGTATAATCCAGCACTTGCCGATAAGCACCATTATCAAGCCGGATGGACTTAAACATTTCAAATGGAACCAGTACCTCAATGTCTTTGGGCAGCACTTCAAGAAATTTGCGCCGTTCCTCAGCCGGAGCCCAGAGCCAGTTGTAGGTGCTGAAAACTATTTTCGCATCCGGCTTATGTTTTTGAATGGCTTTTCTGACGGCATTTATCCATAATGGATAGTCCTTGCACGGCCACCAGCCCGGACTCGGACGCGAATCCGGAATGCCGTGCCACAGGCTTTCATTCCAGCGCTTTCCGGTAGTTGCCGGGTCGCGACTGGGAAACTCGGCGGTCTCACCGACAAGCATAATGCCTTTCGCTTTGGGATAGTGTTTGAATATGCTGCCGAAAGCTTCTTCAAAATATTCTTCAGCGTCTTGTTCTTCCGGATGTTTATATCCGGGAATGTAACTGTAAAACATGACATCCAGACCATAAAGTTCTGCGCGATCAATCAGGTCTTGAATATCGCAATACGAGTTTGCACATTTCCCGATTCCGCGGATGAACAAATATATTTCATTAAACCCGGCGTGGGCTATAGCGTTCAGATGATGATCGGGAAAGTCATCGAGCCCGAACCCGGAATGAACCCCGCGCACTTCAATGAGAGGCTCGCAAAATGCTTTGCCATGGGTTAGAAACGGCGCTTCGCGCAAGTTCATCAAGTCTTCAACATAAATGCTGCCAGCAAAAACACCTTTACCGGTTTTTCCGGTGACTATGATCAATTCGTGTTCGACATACAGTATAAAGGCATCTTCCCTGCTGCTGATTTTCGCATCTAATTCAAAGCGTATCTCCCGGATTCCGCAACTTTTCTGCCGCATCGGAATTGATACCCCCATGCTGACTTCCAGATAGTTTTGAAAATCAAGCGCCGCAGTGCGAACTGCTTTATCCGACGCAAAATCATCATGCAGCACAATTGCCCAATTCTGATCGACCGCGCATTCGTCAGATTTTGGCTGTAAATCTGGATTTACCCGGTTATGCCGGTGCACCTGCCGCAATCTTTTGCGGAATTCATAATTTTGCTCCATGTTCTAACTCTTTTCTTTATTCGATGCTTGTCATTTTTTGCTGAGCTCATTCTTGAGCCAGAAATAAAAAGAATCAGCGATCTGGTAATATCCTTCGGCGGCGGGATGTACACCGTTGAAATCCCTTTTCGTCTTTTTCGTGTTCCGTGCATTTACCGGCTCTTCGTTCTGAGGATAATTGTTGGCGCAGTCGAGATTCACATAAACAGGGATTATGAACAATTTTTCATTTTCCTTGCCATAGAATTTGGAGAGCATTCTTTCGACAAGGCGATGCTGATTTTTCCTGTACTGCCACCGGCTCAGTCCGCAACGATAATTCTCCCCGAACGCATCCTGAGTGGCGGCGGGTGGCGGGATAAGCGCCAGGCCGATTTTCGTGTCAGGTCCGACTCTTCTGAATTCAGCAATCAGGCTGTCGGCGTTTTCAAACATCTTGTCAATGGACTGATCGATGGTTGAGTCGGTCGCGTTGCCGATGTCATTAATACCCAGAAAAATGGTGATATATTCAGGAGCCTTCCCGCCGTTGTATTTGTCGCAATACGCCTTGAAGTCCAGAACCGGCTTGCCATCTTTTAAAGTGAGAAAAGGACTTTTTTGAAGATAGGACGACTCAGTGCTGTTTTCTGTCCACTTCGAACAATACATTGACCAGGTCCAGCCGCCGCGGCCTTCGTGACATGGGACGCCATCTTGAGGCGGCTTGCCTGCGCCGCTATGGCAACCGATGAATTTAACATTGGGATTGTCGCCGGTCTTAAACAGTTTATAGAGTTCTGCCGGATAGACAGACGCGCCCGTAAGACTGTCGCCAACTATCATGAGACTGATATCCCGGCCTTTTCCGGCATTCATTGGAGAGATGATAATTGTCGTGCTCGCCTCAGCCAGTATCTTGCTGTTTTGGTCAAAAACTTTGATTGTCAGAGGAAAACTGCCGACATCTTTGGTATCAGGCGTGAAACGCCATCTTTCCTGATCATGCCTGCCATTTTTGCATTCGACATCAAACACATAATTCTTGATATTGGGAGTAAGAATAACATTGTCAAAGTAGATGTTTATCTCGCTTCCTGGCACTGCGTAAACCGCCGGGGGAAGCAACAGCCTCACCGTATTTTGCGCTGCCTGTAGTGCCGGGGATGATACGATCGGAAGGGCTGTATTCGCTTCCTCTACCTTCCCGCCTGTTTTATCGACTTTCACGTTGTCAAGATCGCATGAGCCTTGAAACTCGAAAGATATCTTGACAACCAGTTCTTCCCCGACAGCAGGTAAATCAAGTGAAAATTCCTTCCAACTGTTTTCCAGTTTGAAAGTACCCAGGAGATTGTTCTTACCAGCCCATGCGCCGCCGGCCTTCTTATAAAGGAACGCATGGACAGCGATTGCTGGAGCTTTATCATAAAAAGGTTCGCCTTTCGCCATGAACGAGATTTTATAGATACTATCGCCGGAAATGGATTCTTGAGTATAAATATGAGTCCGGCCAGTGGTCTTGACGTTCAGATATCTTTTGCCATCCGGAACGTCATTCCCCGCGACAAGAGAGATTGAAGCGGATTTTGTCGCATTGTTAATCACCCACCCCGCCGCCCAGCATTTGCTGTCAAACTCAAGCACAAATCCTTTTTTTACAAGATTATCTACTTGGGTTAATACAACGTTGTCTTCAAATGAACCGTTTTTAAGTAAATTCTGCGCAAGCGCTGAGCCGCCGCTGACAAAGATTAATATCACGACACCTGCAATTATCTTTTTCAACATCATATTTCTCTCTTTAAAGCCAATTGTAAAACTCTAAATTATTTAGAGTTCCTTTGTTATTTTTTAAGAATACCAGAACATATTCCATAATAGGTTTTCGATCTGGCTATATATTGCAAGACGAATTATTTACTCTCTCTTGAAATCATACTATCTCATTTTCCGCCTAACATAACACCTAAATACAAAAACTCATACACGTTATTTATGAACAATATAATCGTGCTAAATTATTGTTCTCATATTCTGTTCGCCGTTGTGGCGACAGTGTATGCTTCTTGAAGCGTCTCATCTTCCGGACGGTATGGATTCCATACTGTTCCCGCAAATAGTGCGACGCTTGGTTGTATTTCTGACTCAAAGAGACCGTCCTCGACCAAGGCACATACTGTCATCGGCCCGCGGTGACACTTGAGTATCTCACGATAATAACCGATAGCTGTTTTGTAATGTTTTAGCCATAATGAATTGACGTTATCCCAATGCCGGCGCTTAACATCTAGCCGCTGACGTATCGACCAGGCCTCTCTCTCGCCGAGGATGAACGACTCATGATTCTCAAATTCCGCGTCCCAGTCAAGGCAGGTCCAGCCCTTTGCTACAATGGCGAACTCGTCCTTGCCACCTCTCAATGCCGCAATCTTCTTCGAATACTCCAGAGTTTTTTCAGGCGAGTCAACCCATGCCTCCGGCTTCTTGTATGATGCGTCTTTCGTAGTTGCGAGGTTGTAGGAGAAGGGAATGGCACCGGCATCCTCCCAGACGATGGAGACCCGAGGATCCAATCCCGACAAATCTTCGTATCTATCGCCGATCGAGGTGGCGTGCAACCCGAACTGAATCTGCAGTCCAGGATGGTTTAACAGCAACTCGCCAGCCGTCTCGTTCACCAGATCTTTTGCCAACTCAGCCATGCTGACAGTTCCCTTGTCCTTGTCGGAATGCTCGGTAAGCGTCTGGAAATAAATGCCGTCAATCCCGAGCCCAGCGTAATCACACTCATATTTCCGGATGACCTCGCAACAAATCCGGTCTCGGTCAACCTTGTTATTCAGGTCAAGTTCATCCTTGCCCCAACCCCATTCAAATCCCAAGACCACCTTGACCCCTCTGGAATAGGCGTGGGCGACCACATCCCGGATATTTACAGGGAGTTCATCGTTCCAGATGGTCAGCATGTTCATCCTCAGCCTGGCCATATTGTCAATGAAACGGCGGTAGTCGTATATCACGTAACCCCATGTCCAAATTCCCCTGTTGGCAATTTTCGGACGCTCAGACACTGCGAAGAACGGCAGATTGTCAAGGTGTTCCCTGACCTTTGCGGGATTGGGGGGCGCGACAAGATTGGGCAGGATTGTCAATCCTAAATGCTCAACACCATAGAGGACTCCGGTCGCATCGGAGCCAACGACCGCCACAATCCTTGAACTCGGATTCCACGGCAACTCCATACATTTCAACGTGTACCCCTGCGGGGCTTGGGGCTGCTCAATGAGCCCCATTGTAATAAGTTGAGCAATAATCTGGTTGTTTTCCATTGTCCCAATGACAATCAAGTGGCTGTCCATTTTTTCCGCGTCAGCAATCCCTGTTTTCTCTGCACTCTCAACCCGCATAACATACGGAAGATATGACTGAAAATACCGTTGAACTTCCTCGACTGCAAACTTCTCCACGCTTTCATATAATCCGTAAAGCAGACTCCACCGCGCTCCTTCATACCGTATTTTCATCTCTATACTCCTGGTTACTACTTCGATTCATATTAATTTAAAATTATCTTGTGACTCCCACGCCCTGCAGGTGGGCCGGAGATTCAAAGACAAGAAACAAGACCAACGTCGACCCAAGGGGCGAGGTATTGACCCAACTGAATACAATCGCTGTGAGAGCGTTGTAATAGTTTACGGTCATAATCCTCCTTGAAAATCACAAGTCTTTTATTTTGCTTTTTCCACGCCATCAACCAGCTTTACGTCATCAATGTAATATTCCGCATTAGGATTAGGCACACAGCCCCAGCCATTAGAGCAGATTGAGAAACGTGTAATGCAGCTCCAGCCCATCACGTTCCGGGATACACCGAATTCGGCAAACGGGATAGTTATAACTTTCCACCCTTTCCAGTCAATTTTTATTTTCTTAAAATAATAGTTGCCTTGTGTTCCTTCGGGATTTGAATCGCAAGCAATCATTATTTCATGTCCATCTACATCGTTAGTGTACATTTTAAAGCATAGCGACGTAGATTTAGACCAATCCTTGTCTAATGGAACCATTGTAAGCTGCCCACCTTTGTTAGCACCAAACCAAAACAACACTTTATTGTCGGCGTTTTCCGGGTCGGCTTTAATTTCCGCACTATACCAGGCGGCTTGTTTTCCATCAAACAAAATTTTATCGTCTCCTAGTGCTATGCTTCCGACTCCCAGAATGGTCATAACGATCAACGCATTGATTCTTTTCATTTTTACTTCCCTTATTGTGGTTTTGTCCCGATTTGCCGATGTTCTTGCCGCAATCTTTTGCGGGATTCATAATTCTGCACAAATCTTCAATTCTTTCATCTATTAGGCGTTTGCTGGCAGACTATCAGTTCATTGTTGCTCTTCAACATAAAAAAGCCCGAAACTATCCGGCTGTAATGAAACCGACAACGCATTTACAGGCTGAATCGTCCTCCCGGCATTCAAGTCAATGATCTTTGATATCTTTTTAAATGGCAGCGGTATTGCAGTATCAGCTTTACTGATTTTACCGTAGTTACCAACCAGCAACAGCATTCTGCCGCCATGACGGACTGCGGAATAACTCAAATTGCTATTTGAACCAGATATTTTTACCGGTTCTCCATCCGCCAACAAGGACTCGTAAGGGGCAATTTTGCCGAGAGCCTGAGCATGGTAGTAATAATCAAGAGGCGTGTCGAAATCACTAAAACAATAGTACGTGAAGCCGCCGGCACCATTGAGTAAAGTTTCTAGAATAATATGTTCCAGCTTGTATGAATTAAATTCGCCATATGTGCCAGCGGTCAGCCAGGGGATAACAGCAGTATGCTTTTTAGTATACTCATAACATTGGCATATTGTAGACTTGATCCGGCTTATCTCAGAAGTATACAGCGACGGTTGGGCCAAGTCAGAATATTTCGGATACAATTGTTCAAAAGGCAGGAAAGGAACGCCACCTACAACCGGCATCAGGCTTCTGCCTGGGTATGAATCGTAATATCCTATGACAGGTACAGTTTTTCGCTCACGACTGCCTTCCGCTACGCAATCTTTGTAAGTACGCGCCAGTTCAACTTGAAACGCAGTCAGATATTCCTGCCAGCTTTGTCCTGCGGCTTTTCTTTTTTCATTGCAACGCGAACATTCCATACATTCCTGCATACCCGGCAACGGCCAACTTTCTAGATCATAGAAGACATAGTCCGTCGGGTATTTTTTTACCGAATCTCTAATAAATGAAAGTATTGAATCGTATATTTTTCCTTTATATGCCGGACAAAATGACTCAGGGTTGCTACTCCCAACGCATCGATATTCCGTGTCCTTGGGATACATTATCGGAACCCGGCCTAAAGGCGACAGAATGCTAATGATTCTATAACCTTGCTTTTTTGCGTTTTCCATGAAACGACATTTAGCCTCCTGCTCTCGCTCATTATCATTAGCGCAGGGCATGATTGATACCGCGTTAAAACCCAGTTTCCGCCAGTCAGCGAAGAAATCCGGCCATTCCTGCATTTCATGAAGATACATCCATGCCAGAGATACATGAATTCTTTTTAACATGGGAACTTCATTGATATGAAGCAACTTTAACGGCACTTTACAACTATAATGCTCTTTTCCATTCTCTGTGGTCGTAACAATTACATAACTTTCCTGTGCTGGAATTTTATCGTCAGTTTTTACCGAAAAATACAGCGGCCCCACCCACGCTATACCGCTCTTCTGATAGGCTTGAAGATCGAATTTGAAAGTTCTTATTGTTCTCACACCACGGATTTCAGTATTTACCAGTTTCCTTAGAAACAAAGGATAAGCTTTAGGGGTATGGAATTCAACTTGTGACGGCATATCAATAACATATCCAAGCTCCCCTTTGGTATCCTGGCGCTGATCTTTCAATTGGAGCCAGTTTGGAGCATTTATATTATCCGCAATATAAAAATTCTCCGTTCTTGGTGAAAACACAGCTTTTTCTTCAAAGAATGGAGTCGGCGTTTTACTGTAAACCGCATTGAACTTACCGTCTTTAAATGATTGTGTATTGGCTTTGATGACAGCTATTTCATCAGAAATTGCTGGAATTGTGATTCCGGAAAAGCAAACGCCAACATATCTTACATCCGCATCTATCATGAGGTCGAACGGATATACATACGGCTCACCGTTCTCTGGAAGATAGTAAGTATTTTGCCAGTCTGCCAAGTTCTGGTCGGCTGGTTCAAGTTTGATGATTTTTCGTGCACTATAAAATGTTTTGCCGTCTTTGCTGACAAAAACTTCAATCATTTGCGGGAATCTAACACCATTGCCTGGCCAGCCTCCATTCAACCGTATTACGATTTTGGACACAGGTTCGATTTTTTCCAGATCAATGAGTGCAGAGGCATTAGTCGTTCCTGCTTTAATCCAGGCGACAGCGTTTGGCTCAAACCAAAGCCTGTCATCATTCCGGCCAAGCTTGCCATCAGTCAGAACAGTCGCGGCCGTACTGCCTTTGGCCGTTAGAAAATAATTAGGCTCAGGGCAGAACTTTACTCTTTTGCCAAGCGCAAGATTTTCTCCGCCTGTCTTCTGCTGCCACAGAAGACGATTAGCCTGGACTTCCGACTTCTCGTCATTACTTGTTTTTAAATCATCACCGGCAAATGCAGGCTGTTGAAAAAACATGGTTGCAATAAAAACACACACGAGCATTCTCATTAGATTACCGTCCTTAATTATTTGAAGAAATTTTATGTAGTTCTCACATTCCTGACACAGTGCCAGGGTATTATTCCAAGACTACAACGCCGGGCTTTTCAAAATTTTGTTCTGGTTGAACACCCCCTGCGGGGAAATTTAACCATGCTTGATCAGTATCCTCTAAGTCCTATTTTCGTGCGGTTGTATGAAGGCGCAACTTGACCTTCTTGGTATAATGATAAATAGTTACTATTAGTAACATGTCCATCCATATATACTACATTGCTGGTGCCGGGCCAACTGAAACCAGGGTTGTGCTGATCCACTTGTTTAAGCGGAATATAATAACGACCGTGACGATATGATGAATAGTCTATCCAGCTGATAAAATATTGGTCAAGGTAAGCGTTGTCTACAGCAAAAATAGCCTTGCTTCCGCTGGCTACGGAAGATAATTTCCTGCCGCCCAAATACAAAAAATAGTTCATGGCATAATGGGTATAGCTAAAAAGCGGAGGTGTTGTAGCATAACTTCCTAACCCGACAGGTTCCGCCGGACAAACAAAGTTTCCTTTACTGATATAATTACCAAAATATTGCACATCGTATCCCTTCGCGAATCGGACGTTTGCCGTACTTACTCCAGACAGCAGATTGAACCAGCCTGTCGTATTGACATCGGTACCAACTCCTGGAACTATATATTCCTGATTGTCGTTAGAATACATATTTTGAGCAAGACCGATCTGCTTTAAATTATTTGCGCAATAACTAGTTCTAGCTTTCTCTCTAGCCTTGTTCAATGCAGGCAGCAGCATAGAGGCAAGAATTGCTATAATAGCTATTACAACGAGGAGTTCTATGAGTGTGAAATTCAATATTTTATAACTCTCCTGCATCTTTCTCATGGTTCTTTTCCTCTCTTTTATTATGTGTTTGGTTGCAGTTTTAAACATCGCAATATCCTATTTCGTTTATCTATCCTTAACGTGTTGTAGTTATGCTCCTTATGTTTTTTCAAATTAAATGTTTTTAGGTGGTGCGGTGGATTTTCTGACAACCAGCCTTACTTCCAGTTTTATGTTTTGAGCCTTGTCTGGAATGTCTACTTTCTTATTTTTAATCACTTCTATTAACATATTCGTCGCGTCCTTACCCATTTGTTCAAAGGGTTGAGCCATCGTAGTCAATGGTATTACTGCATGTTTTGCAACATCCAGATCGGCAAAACCGATTACGGAAAGATCTTCCGGCACTTTTATTCCCATTTGATAAGCAACTTGCAATACATCACAGGCAATATAGTCGGAGTAGCAGATAATTGCGGTTGGTCTTTTGTCCTTGCTGGCAGACAGAAGGCTTTTGATGGGCTGATGATTCTCATCACTTTCCGTATTGATGCCGTATGCTATCTGGAGATTGCCGCAGTTGGAAATATACTCATTCATTGCGGCAATAAAACCATTTTCACGATTTACCGCAAATTCCAGACCTGACTCATTAGAAATATATGAAATGCGGTGATGTCCGAGTCCAGCAAGGTATTGTACAGCCTTTTTGATGCCTTGAAAATCATCGGAGGCAATACTGATACCGGAATCGCCGCTGCTAAGGTTGACGGTTGCACTGGGAATGTTTTTTTTGTCAGCTTCATGCCGAATCAGATCAAAGTCAGTGCTTTTGCCGGAATGAAAAATTATTCCAGCGACACGTTGTTCGATTAATTGTCTTATAATGTTGTCAGAGGTGTTATGCGTTAAATGATATACTTTCACGGCGAATCCATAACGAGTGGTTTCTTCCAGAATGCCGGACATTATTTTGCCGGTGAACTCCCATGTCCCGGTATCAGGGGAAATAAACGCGATCACATCATTCCTGCCGGTAACCATTGATCGGGCAATTTCGTTGCGGGCATATCCCATTGCTCTAGCACACTGATGAATTCTTGCTCGGGTTTCAGCCTTTAATTCCATTGCTTTGGGATGATTATTTAAGACACGAGAAATTGATCCAGTATCTATTCCTGTCTTAATTGCAATATCTTTCAAAGTAATCATCATATATGTTCCATTGTGAAATAAATCAAACCTTACCCAAACGTCTGGGTTAATTGTTATTATATATGTTTTAAAAAGATATGTCAATACATTTCGCAAAAAAATCAGCAAAATATATTATAAAAATCCCACCTGCCACCTAGCCGCCACTGGCCAGACGAACAATCACCGGCGCGCGGCGCTTTCCTGCGGCTGCGATTGTAACGGGGAATATGGCTGACCAACTGCGGAACGGGTGAATCAAGGAGTGTACATACGGATCTGGATATTATTTCACCGCTAATCAATAAATTTCACACA
>CAIKZE010000404.1 GCA_903831825.1 uncultured Lentisphaeria bacterium
AAACTGGACGCGCTGCCGGTCCGCACAAACATCTTCCGACGGAAGATGTGAAACGACTGTAGTGCCACTGTATAGTCTAAGTGCTTGATTATCAACATGTCAATTTTTAGTCCGCGGAAGTTGGGTTAGTTCATCAGGTATTGGCACGTATTCATTTCCCATCATTTAAATTCCTCTGTACCTGTGCGATTAAATCTGTATTTTGTATTCGGCTGTTAACCCCAGCCAAGTTTTCTCTGTGTCTCTGTGCCTCTGTGGTTAAATGTATTCGGCTGCTAACCCCAGCCAAGTTTTCTCTGTGCCTCTGTGTCTCTGTGGTTAATCCCTGGCTGTATGGATTTATTCCGGGGAGTTAATTCCGCTTTTCTTCGCGTTTTCGTGGTGCTTTTGGGTTACCCACTTCAACTTTTCCTCGCGCAGTTTATTCAGCTTGCGCTGTTCCACCGGCGTCGGATTTTTGACCAATTCCGAAAAGCGTTTGCTCACTTCTTCAAGGTTGTGTTTAACCTTCTGGTATTCCTGCGATTTGGGAATTTCGTCGCGGTGGATGAAAGAAACCATAAATCTTTTACATTCGCCCATGTAAAGAAGCATTTTTTCGGCCCGTTCAAACCAGCTTTTATCGATTTCACAGTCCACCTCGATAAAAGGGTTTTCTTTCATCATGGATGCAATAATCTTCGCGCTTTCCGTATGTGAGAAACTAATCCTTTCCTCATGTTTCAGATCATCGGCAATATCCCGGTCGAATTCGGCGAACATGGCAATAATTGCCGGCCTGGTCATACACTCCTCATTATAAGCGTGGTTCGCGCCAAATGCAACCGCCGGTAATACTAAAGCAACCAACCCGAACAATAAAATTCTGATAAACATAGCCACTCCCTTACTGGATAAATTCATAGGAAAGTATTTTACATCTATTTGAATCTGACGGGTCGGCAAAAACCAGTAATTTGATTTTTTGCTCACCGGTAATTTCGTCGAAATAATAATCAATATTCCTGACGCTGTCATGAGAATATTCAAAAGTGCCTAATTTGCAAGTTAATGTATTGGTGAATCTGTGACCCGAACTATCCAGTCCGCCTTTCGTAATATTAATGCCGGAGCCGGTGCTCGGTCCTCCGACATCTTTGATCGCCTGGGCGACGATAATGACATAAAAATAATTGTTTTTGCCGCCGACATCAGTAATATTGATAAATTTGCCGATCAGTTCCTCCTGCTTGGCGTCGGTATCCTGGGTTATTTCGCAAACCCCTTCGCTGAGGGCGCGCTTGAAAACTCCTGGAGCGGTACAATACATCGCGTTGGCGACTTCCGCCCTGGTGAGATAATCCATCCCGCTCTGCTTATTCATGATTCCGGAAGCCACCTTATCGAGGCCGGTGCTGGGGGCTATGATTTTGGAACCTTCAGTATCTCCGGCGGCCAATCCCAGATTAGCCGGAGTATTGCCGATCCTGATATTTGCCAGCAGCGCCTGCAGCGTAATGTTCTTACCGGTGGAAGAATCAACATAAGTGCTGTTGATGTTCACTTTTTTGTAAGAAACATAATTACTCACCGCCGAATTATTCATTTTTACCTGGTTCAAAATGTTGGCGTCACCGCCGCCGTTGACCGTATCGGAATAAGCGCAGCCGCCGGGAATGATTCCACTGCCTGTATTGACAAATTTACACGCTTTATTCGGGTCATATTCCTTGAGGTTGATAGTTTCCCAGGCTTTGCCGCGATGAATCAACCCCAGTTCCCAGGGGGAAACCATCGGCGCCTGGCGGATGTAAGCGGTGGAAAGTCCCGGCTTGCCTGCGATGAAGTCATACGCCGGATCGGTGGCAGCCTCCAGATCAGGGCCGGTTGATGGATTGCTGGCGTTGTTCTTGGCTCCTAATGTACCGCCTCTGGCGTTGTATTCGCCGGGAGCCCATGAACTGTTGAGAGAAGTACTGGAAGTCGTTGTTACCCAGTCGCCGGTATTCAAATTCTGCCGCGGGTCAACTGCCTCGCAACAGATAAAATAATCTTCGTCAACCACCCCTGTGGTATCCGCGGGGATGGTGATGGTCACCGGCGTGGCGGCGGCATTGATTTGGGCATAGTCGTAATTTACCCCGTTATAATTTAATACGACCTGCATTTTCAGGTTCATATTGACCGTAAGGCTGACAGCGGTACCATGAGCAATTGAAACGTCATCGACCACATTGACGTTGTAGATGGTATCAGAGGCAGGATAATTATACCAATTAGAAGGAGTAGAAGGAATCACATAACTTTTTCCCGCCCAATCGCTTTGTTTGATAGTAATTGGCAAAGTACCGCTGTTAGAAAAATTTCCCGAGGCGGTACCGGACACACTGCCGGAAAAAGTATACTTAATGGACACCGTTGAAGCAGTCGCCGACAGTGTTAATCCGTAAATATCAATCAATTCGGCAGTAATCGCACTGAAATTTACATTGAGACCTATATTATTTGATGAACCGCTTCCATGATTCTTGTACCAGCCGTAAGCGTGGCCCTTGCCGTTGGTTTTAAGTATATCCCCGGCGTTAGTTTGTACCAGTTCAAGCTGGATATAGGAACCAATTTCATTGATGTAAGGAGTTTTCTTATTGCCGGTAAAATTCGGGACTATATTCCAATTACTGCTCCAATTGGCCGGAGTAACATCTGAAGTCGGCGGATTTGAAGGCGTAACATTAGGCGAAGTTGCAGTTTCGGTTCTACAGTAATCGACAAGATTGGCGGCGATCTGGCAGCGCCTGGCGCTGACAGAGGGAAAAGTACCTTTTTGCGTATTATCAATAACTCCGTTTTTGTCGTAGCCGAAAAACGCCAGCCAGGGAATGCCGGCGCCGTCATCAGTATTTGCGGGCAATGCCCCCGCGGCTACCGGCGTTGGCATCAAATTCGGAGTTCCTCCGCCTGTGCTGTCAAGCAGAATACTTGAATACATCGCGCTGATGGTGTTAAAGGCATTCCACTGGGCCGCTGTTCTGCTCAGGTTAAACCGGTGATATTTTTCGTTATTCGTAACCGCCACATGATTTAACAACCCGTTGCCGTCCCGGTCAACCCAGTAGTATTCGTTGACCAGTTGCGGAGGATCGATAATGAACCATTTCATTAATTTAGATTTTAACGGGCCGGAGGTAATATTTAAAAAAGACGAAGAAAACATATTAGTCAGACTGGTCCAAACCCCGTTGGGTGCGGTTCCCGGCAGTTTCCCTGCCGGAGTACTGCCCACAGTACCGCTATAATTGAATTTTCCGGCGGAGACCTGATCGGCGCCGGGGGTGATGGAGGCCACAATATCATTCGGGCTGATCGCCATGATATTGATTTCATCCACGGCCGCGCCTATTCTTCGCTCGGTGGCAACGGCTGTTTCCTCCCTGGTGCCGCTTTTAACGATTGCGGCGGGGTCAATTCCGCCGATGGGGATCACGACATAGGCGAAACGCCCGATCAGCCGGTCGGTCGTGCCGTCATTAACTTTTATGTACTCCCAGGTGACCGGATGCGCAGTATTATAGGTGTAGATGGGGGTACCGGCGATATTCGTGGTCAGATGATCCAGCATGTCTTTATCGCCCTGATTGACAGTCCAATTGTCGTAACTGTAATCAAGGGTTTCGCCGTACAGGGAAACTTGCTGGTACAAAAGATAGAGCACCCGGCTGGCCGCGGTTTGACACATCAGCCTGGCGGAGGTGGTGTTCGCGCTGTTATAGGCGGCTTTCTGTTCGAAGATCGCGCTGGTGGCGAACCCGATCGCCATAATCAGCAGCAGCGACAGCATCGCCAGCGCGAAAATCAGCGCGATCCCCTGTTGTTTTTGCTTGGAATTTAAACTGAACGGTAATTTTTTCATATCCGGTCCTATTGTATCTATAAATTTAGTGTCTCTGTTTTAAAACTTGTCCGCCTTGAAGGGTTGTCCTCAGTGGCAACAGTTCCCTTTCAATCCCGGTTATGACGGAGCATAACCCTCCATTAAAACCGGCTCCATTCTGGCTTCCGTATTCTGTATTATTCTGACTCCTCATTTGAAACTCTTTTTTAACCACAGAGGCACAGAGAAAACTTTTTCCGGTTTAACGGCTCCACGGTTTTACGGTTTGACTGTAATACCGTTAAACTGTCATGCCGTAATACTGGTTTAACGGCTCCACGGTTTTACGGTTTGACTGTAATACCGTTAAACTGTCATGCC
>CAIKZE010000405.1 GCA_903831825.1 uncultured Lentisphaeria bacterium
CCTCGGCAAAATCCGGATGCTGCTGTTTATAGTTGTAGAATGACGAACGCGAGATATCCATCTTGAGTGCAATCTGGCGGTCGGTCAGACCGACTGCCGCGAAATCCATTGCGCGATCCGGAAAACTTTCGTCGTACTTTGTGTCAGCCATGATACCCGTCTCCTAATTTTTTTGTTGACTTTTGGACCATCGCGTAAATGCGATGCCCTTTTACATATTAGCAAATTTGTAAACAGAAACTGCGAAAATAAGCTCAAAAAATGGCATAAAATGCATTTTGGGAACTCATGATTTTGGTGGTAAAAATTTCAAAAATCGCGGAGAGCTGATTTAACCGCGGCGGATATGGAAAACACGGAGAAAGCAGGTTGGAAGAAAAGAAATTGCGAATCAGCGCTAACATCGCGCGGCAACACATTTACTTGAAAGCGTAACTAATTTGAGGTATATTCAAAAGTCGTCAGTCTTTGTAAATGCGGAAATAATAGAAAATTATATACACATGACAGGGAGAGGAATATGGCGGATAGTCTGAAAAAAATTAATTCTTCATTCTTTGATGATATACGGAAAATTCTTTCCGACGCACGGAAAAAAACTTATGCCGCGATTAATACCGCAATGGTTGAAGCATACTGGGAAATCGGCAGACGTATTGTTGAAGAAGAACAAAAAGGCAAAGAACGGGCTGATTACGGAGATTTTTTATTAATAAATCTTTCTAAGGAATTATCCGCTGAATTCGGCAAGGGGTTTTCTTACGCTAACCTGAAAAATTTCAGGCAATTTTACTTAACCTATCCTGATTACAAGAAAGGCTACACACTGCGTAGCGAATTGAGTTGGTCGCATTACCGCTTGATTATGCGAGTGGATAATCCACAGGCTCGCGAGTATTATATGCAGGAATCCGCCGGGCAAAACTGGAGCACCAGGCAGTTGGAGAGAAATATAAATACGCTTTATTATGAACGGTTGCTTTCCTCAAAAGATAAGCCGGCAATGCTGACCGCCGAGAAAAAATTTGAAAAATTCCTGACGGATGATTTTATAAAAGACCCGTATGTGCTGGAATTTCTGAATCTTCCGGAAAATCCGATGCCGAAAGAAAAAAAGATAGAGTCAGCGATTATCAGCAATCTCTCTTCGTTTTTGCTGGAAATGGGAAAAGGATTTTCTTTTGTCGGCAGACAATACCGGATCAGTACTGAAACAACCCATTTCTATATTGATCTGGTTTTTTATAACTATCTATTGAAGTGCTTTGTCTTGATTGATTTAAAAGTGGAGAAACTCACGCACCAGGATGTCGGGCAGATGGATATGTATGTCCGCATGTTCGACGACCTGAAACGAACTGAAACTGACAATCCGACCATTGGCATCATTCTATGCACAAGCAAAGACCAGACCACGGTAAAGTATTCCGTTCTTAAGGGCAGCCGGCAATTATTTGCTTCCCAATACCGTTTGATTCTTCCCTCTGAGGATGAACTGATTGCTGAAATTGAGCGGGAAAAACAGTTACTGAGTGAACAGAAATGGTTTCTGTGAAAATCTCTCCGCAAAAATCTTATTCTCAGGCTTTCCCCGGAAAACTTTCGTCGTACTTTGATTCAGCCATGATACCATCTCCTGTTTTTTAATTGTTTTTTGCGTCGTCACGCTGTCGCAACGTGCGTATACAAATAGTAAATTTGTCAACGGAAAGTTGTGTTATGAATTTGCAAAGGATTTGCATATAAGCGATTATGGCTTTTAAAAACAGATATTTTTAAAATACGTAAATTGCAGAAAAATACGAAAAAAATCGGCATGTTTCAAAAAGGGGTTAGCGATAGTTGACACTTTTTAAGATGCCGCCATTGAGAACCGTAGGCTCGAATCATGTTGTAGGGACGGATTTTAATCCGTCCGCCATCCCCCGCACAATTTGAGAGCCGTAGGCTCGAA
>CAIKZE010000406.1 GCA_903831825.1 uncultured Lentisphaeria bacterium
CATCGCCGCGCGCATTTTTCAAGTGCCGCAATTCGTTTGATATGAAGATTTTTAACAGTGATTAATGATGGGCGATAGAACAGATATCAGAGATATGTAGCCCATTAAAAGTGATTTTATTTACGGCTCGATCCTAAGACCACAGCGGATGCGGACCGGCTTACCGCCGAATCCATCCTTGCTTTGAAAGAACTGGTCGCGCAAAAGCTGCCTGAATTCACCTATGGCTACAATTACGCATCTCCTGAGGAAAATGTCGACAAGCCACTGACGATAGCGGAAAAATGCCGTAACCACGGTTGGCTGCTGGATGAGGCTTCCATCGGTTACCATGCAAAAATATCACCCTTTCATACCTGGGACGTCTATGCCAAACGAATGGTTGAATGGGGGGACAAAGTCCGCCAGTTGGGCGGGATTTACAATCCCTGGCCGTTTGATCGCGGGAATATGAGTACCAACAATGACATTGACTGGCTCCAGGAAAGCATTTACCATCTGCTTTCCGGCGGGCGCGTCTGGTTTGGAGTCGGCGGTTATGCCAAGAATAATTCTGCTTTGTATGGTGATTTTTCGCGGCTGGCGTTCCGCTACAACAACATCTATTCCGGATGGGATCTACGGCTTCAGCCGGAAAATCAAACCAGCATCCGGGTTAAAGCGCCGGATACGGTCTGGTGGAAAAGGTTTGTGTTTACCAACAAAAGCCTTGACGGAAAAGATCAGGATATTGTTCATCTGGTGAATTCTCCGCGGATCCTTGATGCGGAGGAGAATCCCGATTCGAAAGTGCGTCCGCCGACCGGGCCGGTTGAAGTAGTCTGCGCCGGCCATAACGGGCAGAAACCGGTCAAAGCCTGGCTGGTGATGGGCGAATCCCTTACGCCGGACGCCGAGCCGAAAGTGCAGGCGCTGCCGCTGGAGTTGAAGAATAAGGATGGCGGTGTGAGTGTGACTGTTCCCTCGCTGCTGTACTTTAAAACCGTGGTTTTTGAATATTAAAGGAAGGTGCGTAAAATGAATAAGTATATTTTAAAAACGGCGGCGGCAGCTCTTGGCATTCTGTTCTCCACCTCGCTTATGGCCCAGCTAATATTAAAAGAGGAACCGGTTAACGGACATGTGATGTATCGTCTGGAGAATGCACGGCTGTCCCTGTTGATTGATCCGAATGCCGGCGGCGCGATAGTTTCCTGCAAGGACCGACTGGGCGGCAATGTCGAACTGGTTCCTGAAAAAGAGCCGCGCGGCATCGCCATCGACCATTTTCAGTCCCAGCCTTTCCCGGGGGAAATGTACAGCGCCGTCTACAAGGTTGGAGAGGTTAAGGCTGGAGCGGACCAGGCTTCCATAACCCTGCAATACCATGTGACTGGAACATGGCGGGGCGGCAGTGATGAAAAACTCAAGGATTTGCTGCTGGAAAAAACTTTTTCCCTGGGCAAGGACTGTCCGGCGCTGAAATGCAAAGTGCGCATAACCGCGCCGCAGAGTAACTCCACGCTTTTTGCCTACTGGCAGCAGAGCATATTTTATGCCGGCGGCAGCTATGACCGTACTACCACCCGTTCTTTCCGCCCGTCAGCCCGCGGTGTCCGCGCGAAAACTGCGGAGAACAATGGTCATACTGGCACGGAACCTTTTATCCGCGATTTTACCGCCGGCTGGATGGCCCTGATTGACACAAAAGCGAAAACCGGCATGACGATTCTCTCTAATTACGATGACCTTGATGTGTTGTATAGCGCCAGTGGTAATCATACTATGGAATCCATGTACCGGCAGGTCTTTCTGCCGGCGGGCAAATCAATGGAATATACCACCTGGTTTATTCCGATCGCCGGCCTGGACAATGTGGTCAGCGTCACTCCCGATTATGTCGCCGGTTATACTTTGAAAGGCAACGGCCAGACCGGCGGCGAAATTGCATTTACAGCGATTCGTTCAATCAATGAACCGGCGGCACTGAATTTCAAGGTAAAAATGTTCAGCGCACTGGCTCCAGAAGCTACTAAGGAGATTGGTCGGCTTGAGTTTCCAACGTTAGGAACGGAACCTTTGACCAAACTTATTGCGTTTCCGCCTGTCGGATCAGATCCTCTGGTCATGCAGGTGCAGGCTAATGCCGGCGGCAAAAGTTACGCTTTTGAAGATTATTGCAACGGGACATATCAGTGGGGGGAAAACATTCAAACTGATATGATTTCACCTGTTTACCAGGGAAAACGTCCCGCACAGAAAATCAATTTATCCAAACCGGAAAAGCTCCAATTGCATAATGTATATGGCGACCAGATCTGGTATGTCGAAGGTTTGATGGACGATTACTATCAGCTTTCAAAAGCAGTTGATGCAGCTTATCAATACAATACCTCAACACTGCGCGACTGTAATTTTATGAGTTACGGCGTTACGTGGCGCAGCCGCCTCGACGGGTTCCCCTGGGATTATGATAAACTGCTCAGTTATGATTTGATTATTCTGGGCGGCGCGAAGCGGGAGGCGCTGGGCGATACGGCCATGGAAATGCTGAAAGACTATTTGCAGGCCGGCGGCAGCATGCTGGCGCTGGGCGGTCCGATGGCTTACGGCAACTCACGGTTGGGCGGCACTCCGCTTGCCGACAGCCTGCCGGTGACTTTCGGAAATCAGCCTTTCGATCTTGAATGTCTGAACAACGCTGAAATCAAAGTTGCCGGCCAAGCTCCGTTCCTTGAAAATTTGGATTGGAAAGCGGCTCCGAGGGTCAAATATCTTCACAAAGTTGAAGTTAAACCCTGGGGCAGGGTGATTCTCCAGGTCGACGGTAAACCGTTTCTGGTGGTCGGGGAAAAAGGCAAGCAACGCATCGCCTGCATCCTGGGAGCGCCCATGGGAAGTATGGAACAGGGACAGTTGCCGTTCTGGCAATGGAATGACTGGACTTATCTCATGCAGCAGCTCTGCTGGTGGTTGATGAAAGAAGATTATCGTTTTACGCAAAAAAGCCAGTGATTGTGACAAAGCTAACAAAATAGAAGAATTTCAAATGTGTCGCTGAGAAAATAAAAATTCTATGTGAATCTATAAACTAAGGAGCCGTTCAAAAATAACCTTTACATCTTCGCGATTCTCCCGAATGCTTTTGTGTTTGCCGGTTCGTTACATACCTGAGGGTATGCGCCTCACCGGCAATTCACAAAATCACCTCGGGATATTTCGCGAAACTTGTCAAGTTTATTTCTTAACAACCCCTAACAAGGAGAGATGAAATGCCTTTAAAATGGAAAAAAGTGTGGGTTTCGGACGAGACTTTCGAGTCCGCCGGAATCATTGACGTGGACAATGACGGAATTCCGGACATCGTGTCCGGCGGCTTCTGGTACCAGGGGCCGGATTTCAGGAAGAAGCACCCCGTCGGAGCCGTGAAACAGTACGGGGAATATTTTGATGATTTCTCGACCATTCCGCTGGATGTCAACGGCAACGGAAAAATGGATGTGATCACCGGCGGCTGGTGGGGCAATACGCTCCGCTGGTGGGAGAATCCCGGCGAAACGGGAAAGCCGTGGACGGAACACATTATTGGAGAAACCGGAAGCATTGAGACGACTCGCGCCTGGGACATTGACGGAGACGGCATTGTTGAAATCGTTCCCAATACGCCCGGCGCCAGGGATGTGAAAATCTTCAAGCTGAAAACGGACAAGGAAGGAAAAGGCGCCGGCGAATTCGAAAAAATGGTAATTTATGAGTTCCCGGAAAAAGAAGTACAGGGCCACGGCCTCGGCTGCGGCGATATCGCCGGAAACGGCAGAATGGATATCATTCTTCGCAAAGGCTGGCTTGAATGTCCGGCCAATCCCTGGAAGGACAAATGGATATGGCATCCTGAATTCGATCTTGGAGGCGCAAGTGTGCCGGTGATCGTGGCGGATGTGGACGGCGACGGCAGAAACGAAATGATTGTCGGCAGCGCCCATGGCTACGGACTTTGCTGGTACAGTTGGAAAATCGTAAACGGAAAGCGGGAATGGACAACACATCAGATTGACCCGTTCAATGCCCAGTACCATGACATGATCTGGAAAGACATTGACGGAGACGGCAAGCCTGAACTTATTACCGGCAAACGTCATCGCGCCCACTGCGGCAGGGACGCGGGAGAATGGGACGACTACGGCATCTATTACTTCAAATGGAACGGCGAGTCTTTCTCAAAACAGGTGATCGACTATGGTCCGATCGGCGAAGCGAAAGGGATTGGAATATTCTTTGATGTCGCTGATCTTCGCGGAACCGGCCGGCTGGACATTGTCGCCCCCGGCAAAGACGGCCTGTATATTTTCTACAATGAGGGTCAGTGATTCTGAGTTAGTTAGTAATACCGAATCGCGATCTTTACTTTTAAGATCGCGATTCCGGTATAAAGATTGATATGGGCCGAACCTCCGGCTCTGCCCATATTGGCTCAGTAAAGGAGTGATAATCAAAATGGAAATATCGCTGGTTTATATGATGCCGGCGGCATCAAACGTTTATAGCACAAAAAAAGCGCGGATTGTTCGACCCGGAAAGGGTCGCAGAGACCTTTGATTGATTTTACTATAAACGTGTTATCCCTCCGGGATATTATGTAAAAAGTCCAAACAGCATTAAACTTCAGTTCCTGAATACCGCATCACTGAAGCATCACGCTTTGCGCCTGATATAGTTTTTTAGCGCTTAAAAGAAGATTTTGAGTAAAACCATGCTATATTAGAATTTCTAATCTGTTAATTGCTGATTTAAATTGTGCTAAATTGAAAACAGGTGGGAAATGCGGTTTCGATGTCCGTTCTGCCTTTCATTGATTGAAACATCATTGAAGAATAGCGCGCCGCTTGATTGTCAAAGCTGCGGCAGGAAAATCTTTGTTCCGAAATCCCCTTTCGAGCCAAACTGTGTAATTGATGACTTCGTCATTGGTGAAAAAATTGGAAAAGGTTCTATTGGAACAGTTTATAAGGCAAGCCAGCTTTCGCTGGGACGCGAGGTGGCGCTGAAAATTTTGTCTCCGGAATTGACGAATCCCAAAGTCACCGCCGACTTCCTGCGCGAGGCCAGGGCCGCCGCTAAACTGATTCACCCCAACCTGGTTCAGGCGTTTGCAGTCGGCGAAGAGAATGGCGTCTGCTTTATGGCGATGAATTATATAAGCGGCGAGAGCCTGAAAGCAAAACTGTTTCGCGAAGGCAGAATCTCCGTGGACGAGTCGCTCCATATTGTGCAGCAGGTCGCGGAGGCTCTTTACTATGCCTGGCAGGAAGCAAAACTGATTCACCGCGACGTCAAGCCGGACAATATTATGATTACCGCCGACGGCATCGTCAAACTTACCGACCTGGGACTGGCGATTAATCAGGCTGAATGGACTGAAGACATGGAAATTTCCGGCAGTCCCTCTTATATGAGCCCGGAACAGTTTGCCGGTGAGCCCCTTGATCCGCGCAGTGATGTTTACAGCCTCGGCATTACCCTCTATCAGATGCTTTCCGGCGGGCTGCCGTTCAAGTCGGAACATATTCATTCGGTGGCGCAGCAGCATTTCAGTGAAACCGCGGTTCCGCTTCACCGGCTTGGCCTGGGAATTTCGCTCAGGGTATCCAACCTGGCGAAAAAGATGATTGAAAAACTTCCGGAAGACCGTTTTAGCGACATGGAAGCGCTGCTTAAGGAAATCTGGCGCGTCCGCCAGACGACTGCCGCAAATAAAGATCTGGTGCCGGATGTGCATACCATCTCTATTGCCCGTCTGGACTATCAGCTCCAGAGCCAGCCGACGCCAAACCATGAGAAAGAACAAGCCCGTGCCCATGTCCGGGTAAGCGAAAACACCAGGAAATTGAAAAAACGCCGGGACTGGCTGTTCTGGAGCATGGCCGCTGTTTTTCCGGTTCCCTTTATCATCCTGATTGCGGTCGCCATATTTCATGCTTCAAATAAAGAACCGAATGAAACCGCTTTCCTCGAAGACCGGATGGCGCTGCTGGAGAAACAGCTTGCCAATCCCAATATGCCCCCCGCCGCGCTTGCGGTGGAGGCGGCAAAACTTATGGAGATATTCCCGGCGGAACGCACTCAGCAACAGGAGATTCTTTATTGGAAGCTGAAAAATCAGATTACCCGTCTTGATTCCGACAAAAAGGCCATTGAGTTTGAAGAAAAAGCCGATTATGTGAAAAGTCTGGAATCCCAATTGAAAGAGTTGCTTTCCTCCAAAACCGGGAATGATAATAAATTCGCCGGGGAAATTAAAAAAACGGAATCCAGAACTAAAGTTGCCGAAACCGCGATTGCCGACATGGCCGGCAAAATTAAAGAACTGGAGGACAAAATTAAAAAGCAGACGTCAAATTTCGAGGCGGAGAGCGCCAGCCGGCAGGCCGCTTATGAGAAATACTGGAAGCCCGACATCCTGAATGACTTATACAAACAGATCAAGGCGGAGGATTATGCCAGGGCTGAAGCATGCCTGACTTACAAACGTTCCCTGATGGGGAAAGAATATAACACATGGTTCAATTCATATATCGAATGGGTTAAGCATCTCCATGAGCTTGACGAATATTTTGACAACGGAAATTCCCATGTTGTCAATAAAACTATTGACGGCCGCAGAATTACCATGGTCAGCGACGGCAATATCCATTTTGAGGAAAAAGGCGGCGCGGTCAAGTCCCGTAACTGGTATGAATTTTCATCGCAGGGGCTTTATGAACTGCTGCAAAAAGCCAAACCTGAACTGGCCGGAAAACGGAAAGAGTTTGATGCCGATATCGCTTATATTAAAGGTAACATCTTCAGTCCGGAAGTAATTGAAGGCAGGCCGTTTCTCAAAGAATTGTGCATGGCGGTAGTTGACGGCACGGTTGAATCAATCCTTATCATGGCGGTTTACGATAAGAACCAGGCGGCGACCGGTGCCGAAAATTTGCTGAATATGCTTAAAAACACCGAATTTTTAGCCGTTGCGAAAGCCCGCCTCGGAACGCTCGGCAATTAGGCGCACAGCGTGCGCCCGTGAGCTTAGGAATTGAACGCAGTTCAAGGAGCAGCGAACGAAAGCCGCCCGGCGATTGAGGGTGGCCGCGCTTTCAGGCGCGGACGTTACGGCCGTACAGGCCACGATTAAAATGATCGACAACAGCTACAGTCGGGAGATACACGCAGTCATTTATTTACTCGCTTTGCTGTCCCGGCATCCTGACTTTCTGTCATGTCAGGGAATGCCGATTCATCGGCCGGCTCCAGGCCGCCGCTCACTTCCTCGGCCCCGACAAACAACGGCGGAATGTTCCGGGAAACCCCGGTTGCGGCAGCTTCATTTTTCTTTACCTGGTTTGCCGGGCTTAGTTCCCGGAGGAACGTGCTTTGGAAATCGGACGGAACAGGCGGTGCGGCCTGATTGGCATTGCCGGTATTGGCATTGTTGATCGTAAGGTCATTTGCGGAGAACGGGTTGATATTGCCTCCGCGGCTGTTATAGAATAGATGACTGCCCGGGAAAAAGTCAGGTTCGGTGGTCTGGCGCTGCTGCTGTTGCTGACTGCGGAAGTCCCAGCCGGAAAGATCGTCATTGTCCCAGGTTTTATCCGGGAAACGGGAATTCTTTTCGCCGGCTCTGTCTTTGGCTTTGATTAAATCCTGCATGTCGGATATGCCCAGTCCGCAGACGAAAATCAACCCCAGGAAAACAATCACAATGGCAATCACGCAAACGCATGTTTCAATGACTGCCTGGCCGGCCTCAAAATATTGTTTTTTAGTCATGGCGTTTGCTTTATTTCCTGTAAATAGTTTAAGGGGAGCCCGCGGGGTTGCCGGTGGCCGGAAAATAAACTTGATTGGAGATATTCTGCAAATTGATATTCGCATTGATGCCGAAAAGCGCCGTGAATGTCTGTTTCATGCCGGTAGCGGTTTCTGAATCCTGGGTTCTGAGGGTGTAAATGGTGGCGTTAGTGGAGTTCTGGCTGCTGACCAGATTGGCCGCGCCCAGAAAATAAAATGAATTTGCATTCAAGCCTGAACTTGCAGTGGCGATGTCCCGCAACTTGTTGTCTTCGGTAAAAGTTGTGCTCAACTGGCTCATGGTGCTGAATGGGTTTTGAAATGTCGTATCCGGCTGGCTCGAATTGGGAATGATCAGGTCGTCCGGCGTGAACGGCAGTTCGTCGCGGCGGGTGGCTGGGTTGAACAGGCGATGCCCCTGGAATTCGTCTGCTTCCGGCTTGGTGTTTGCCTGGTCGCCGTAATCCCAGGCATATATATTGTTGCCCTGTCCGCCTTGATTGACTGCCCTGGAAGTTGCTTCCGTGGCGGCTTTGTTGCCGAGCAGGGTTTGGATGTTGGAAATGCCGATGCCGCCGACAAAGACCAGCCCCAGAAAAATTGCCATGATGGCAATCATGCCGGCGCACATTTCAACGATGGCCTGGCCTTGCTGCTGTTTTTTATTATTCATAACCTTACGCTTCCTTTAAAATCTTGGCGGGCCGGACCTCGGTCCTTCATAACCGTTAGGGGCATATCCTGATCCGCAAACTTCCTGCTCATTGGTCCTGGCTTTGCCGCTTGGATCTATAATAATGTAAGAATTGGAATAAGCAAAGTAATATCTTGAATAACTGGGGTTGATATTGTCCGGCACGGTCTGTTTGCTGGGATCGTAAATGAATTTTGGGTCGTTATTGGTAAAAATATGTACCTGTTGCAGCCATCCGGCCCCGCCGGGATTGACGGCGCTGTATTTGTATGCGTCAGCAAAATAGGTGTTGTTTGACACTGAACCGGGAACGAAGTTATTGTTATACCCTTTTTTGCGGAAAGATTCAGTGTCAAGCTTCTGGAGCGCCTGCAGATATAATTCCGATCCGGCCGGCGGCGGAACTGACGGGGTGTAAAGGTCATCCGCGGTTTTCAGCCAGATGATAAAGGCGCTTAACGGGTCGTCGGTGTTTCGCAGCAAATTGATGTTGTCGGCAAACATGGAGATCGGAAAAAGCGCGACATTGGTAAATGCGGGGAGAATGATTGGCGCGGCAGTAGGTTTTAGTTTACTGCCGGGTGGCTCAAGTTCCCCAAGTGTCCGGGCAATCACGCCGGCCGGATAGCCGTCCTGGGAGGAATCATTGCCCACCGGAATTCCGTTGTTGATAATCGTATCGCTTCTGGTCCGGATTGGAGACGGCTCATTGCCTTTTAATGAGGCAAGCGCCTCGGCGGAGGCATCCTGAACGCTTGTCGGAGCATCCATTTTTGATTCGAAACTGTTGACCAGGTTGATGGTCTGGCTGCATTCCGCATAAGCCACCGCGCCGTCATACTTTACTGATGATTTCAGGTTGCCGCTCAGATAGCCGCCCTGCGATCTGTCCCAGAAACTGCTGATATAGTCCATTCTGGCTTCTCCCCAACTGCTGTCATAAAGGCACCAGGTGATGTTTGGTAAAACAACATCAGGATTATTTTTTATCCATGTCTGACTGGTTACGCCTGATAACTTGCTTAAGTAGTAATCCCAGGTCGAAGAGTTAACCTGGTTATAATAAGACGGGTCGGGGTTGTCCATGTTCGTATTGTCTGTCGCAAATTTTACTCCGAGACTGTAAATTTCACTTTGACCGGTAAAGTTCGGGTTGTCGTACTGAATCTTCTGCCACCATTTGCCGGACCAGTAGGAATCCGGCTGTTTGAGCAGGGACCTTAGCGGCATATAACACCACCACTCGCCTAATATCGCATTATAAAACACCCGGTCCTTGAATGCGTAGGGCGTAACATTTTCAATGCCGATACGGACGTTGGGACGCACCGCGATCCCCTGATCGATTACGGATTTCAACATTCCCCGGTAATCATCATACCATGTCGGATAGCGGTCGTAGATGGGATTCCCCGGCTGGCATGCGTCCCAGTAACGCAATCTACCCGTAGGGGTGGTGATATCCAGATTAGTATAGTAGTTAAGGGCGTCCAGTTGAACTTGCTTGATTACGTTATTTGTGGAGCCAGTCCCCGATGAGGACTGTTTCTGATAATCATAAATGTTGACGCCGTTGTTCTTGGCCGCCTGCTGAGCTGCCCCATATGCGATAACCGGGCCGGCAAAGGCCATTCTAGTCTGCATTTCAGTTATAATCTTGCATGCGGCCGCCGCCTTTACCCCGTCTGACACCGGCGGGATCTGATTGTTCAATTCAGGCGGCACATAGGATTGCAATACGTCACAGGCCTTGATTAAATTCAATTCTCCGATCAGGTTCAGGCTTTCCTTCTGCCATTGCGCCGCGGAGAGCGCGGCCGCCTGGTCCGCCGTCTCAATTTTTACTTTGGAGCGGATAACATTTTGCAGGTCGAACAGGAACAGAATACCCAGCATCAGGATAACCATGATGATCACGGCGATCACCATAACTTGTCCTTTGCTGTTTGAGTTTATCTGTTTCATTAGCGGTCCAAATAATTTTGCGCATGATTGTACATTTGGGACGTCCCGGCTGGAATATCTACGTTCTGCACTCCATTGACAAACATTGCAACTCCCTTGTCCAGCAGCGGCATGTTGAGAACGCTGACCGTGGCTGTAACCGTCGGAGCCATGTTGTTTATTATGGGAATATACAGTACAGGCGATGTACTGCTTGTCTGTCCGTAGTTCCAATACTCATAATTTATCGTGGAGTAAGAATTGACCATGTAGTTTTGCGCGCGGATGGCAAGCTGTTTCCGGTAGGCAGCAATATCAATGACGCCGTTCCCCACCCGGAACTTGTCCTGCAGCGGTTCTTTATCGGAACCGGTATCCTGGCCGGAGGCCGCGATCGCCGCCACTCTGGCTCCATTTACGACAATTGTATCGGCGAAACCGTAAGCGCTGCCTTTGGCCGCGTAAAAAGATGAATATTCGCAGACCATTTTCGCCATGGTCCATTGAAAAATCTGGAGCAGTCCGAACAGCACCATGCAAAGCAGCAGCATGCAGATCATGGATTCCACAATTGTCGCTCCGCGCTGATTCATCATGCCTCCTGCCGCTGATAACACCATTTAGGAGCCGTTCAAAAATAACCTTTACATCTTCGCGATTCTCCCGAATGCCTTTGTGTTTGCCGGTTCGTTACATACCTTCAGGTATGCGCCTCACCGGCAATTCCCAAAATCACTTCGGGATATTTCGCGAAACTTGTCAAGTTTATTTTTTTACAACTCCGTAATAAAAAAACTACAACATATATATTAACGTTTTATTAAGATAAATCAATGTATTGCTTTGCAGATAGAATAAATGAAAACGGATAATTGAGCAATGGTTCAAGGATGCGGTGAGCGGTCATGCCGGGCGAGGCCTGCCGGACTTATGTATTCTGCCGCGAAAAATTTCGCATATTGTCGGGGATTTTGTCAAAAATCCGGTTTTTTCGATGATTTCTCGTTTTTGCGCGTAAATCAATGCAAAAAGATCCGTAATTTATATCATAACAGTTTGTTTTTAAGCAACTTGCGTATTTTTTGTTGACAAATCTGCTATATTATATAAACAGATGCATATTTACTGTCGGCCGCCGGAGGATAGGTAAGCCATGCCGGAGGACAGGCAAGCGGCACGGGCGATCCTGGCCTAAACAGCCGGGGAATGGGAATAATGGGAATAATGGAAATAATGGAAATAATGGAAAGGGGTGGGTGGGGATGTGTCCAAAAAGAAAATTATGAAAAACAATATGCTCAAAGGGACTCCAGAGTCTCGGAAATGTCGGACAAGTTTCATGGGCCTATGGGGCCTATGGGTCTTATGGGGCCTATGAGTTGGGCTGTAAAGCTATTCTTGGGCATGGTCCAAAATATGCGGAGGGTGTGTCCAAAAAGAAAATTGAAAATCATGAAAAGCGATATACTCAAAAGGTCTCCAGAGTCTCGGAAATCGGGGTTTATTGTATGGTCCGTCTGTCTCGGACGGGCTGTCCAAAATGAGGGCAAGCGGTGTCCAAAATGGTTTTTGTTGCAGCGTCGTCTGTATTGGGCGGTACTGTCCAAAATGAGGGTAAGCGATGTCCAAAATGAAAAGAACGTGAATGGTGAATGGTGAATGGTGAATGGTGAATGGTGAATGGTGAATGGTGAATGGTGAATGGTGAATGGTGAATGGTGAATGGTAAAAACAAGGGGAAAACGGTTCTGCACCCGAAACCCATAAGACCCATAGGCCCCATAAGACCCATAGGCCTCATAAGACCCATAGGCCCCATAAAAGCGTTGAGTAGTGTGTCCAAAATGTATAGGTGTTTCCCGCAACCGCGGGAATGGACTGGTATGTCCGGAATGTTTTGTTCTCACGGAAAATACAGGTTAAGATTTATTGCGGAGGTTTTGAGCCATAAAAAAGAATGCAGCTTGTGTTGATTTCAAATTTAAATAACGTATTGTATACCTGCTTGGGTTGAGAACAATTCAGGTTCTGGTTATATATGTCAATTAACCCGGAAAGTTTCTTGCGCTATGGATGTTCAGGACTATAAGTTTGTCAGGATAAATCGAGTTTCGATTGCATATACTGACCGCGGCAGCGGGCCGACGGTTCTTTTTGTTCACGGCTTTGCGTCATTTTCATATACCTGGATGAAAATGATCAGTTACCTGCCGCGGCAATTCCGTTTTGTCACGATTGACCTGAAGGGATATGGGTATTCGGAAAAGAAATGCGATGCGTTTCTGGCGCCTTATGACCAGGCGGTGATTCTTTCCGCATTTATCCGGCGGATGGATTTGCGCGATGTGGTTCTGGTCGGGCATTCGATGGGCGGCGTAATCAGTCTGATTTCACTGATAAATGAGAAAGTCAGAAGCCGGATAGCGAAACTGATTCTGCTGGACAGCGCCGGGGTGTTTCAGAAACTGCCGGATTTTATTGACGATCTTACCGCGACTTCGGCGAATAACCCTTTGATCAGGCTGGCTAACGAAGACCTGATGGCCGCGCTGGTATTGGATGAGGCATTTCATGATGAAAATAAAATCAGCCGTGAAACGGTCAAAGAATACGGCAATGTGCTGCGTCAGCCTAAAGCCAAGGAATGCATGATCTCGTCGGCGAAGCAGATTGCGATCGCCAATGAGAAAAGGTTTTTGCATCTGATTGGAAAAATTAATATCCCGGTGTTGATTATCTGGGGAAAAGAAGACCGGATTATCAGTGTGGAGGATGCGTTTTTATTCCAGAAGGAGCTTTTTGACGCGCAATTGCAAATCATTCCGGACTGCGGACATGCGCCGCAGGAAGAAATGCCGCTGGAGACCGCGCGGATAATCGCTGAATATCTGGGGGTGCCGCTGGAAACCGCCAAACCGGAAGCCGTTACGGCCGGACCACCGCAATCTCCGGAAAGCAAAGCTGAAAAGAACAAGGGCGGTCCGGTTTCCGGACTGGTCGAGCAGGCAGACCGATATCTCGGCAAGCTGAAGATGCGGCGACTGATCGATCAGTGGAGTTTCGGAACATTCGCATTGATAATTTTTATTAAAATACTTCAGTTGATGAAAAAAATCGGATTCAGGGCCGAGGAAAACGGCTGGCGCAAGGCAACTGGCGTTTTTCTCCGCAATGAACACTCGAAATTTATTCTGGCCGCATTCCGTTTGACCTACGCCGCCGACCGGCAGCCCCCCCTGAATAAAGAAGAGGCGAATGCGATAGTGATTGAGCGGCTGGCGGATTATTTGAGCCGCAATCCGGATTGTCACTGGGCGCTGGACTGGGGATTTTTCGTTACGACGCGGAAGAAACTGCTGTTTACCGATATCATCGAAGCCGAATTCAGCAAAGACGGTGTTTTGCGCAAGTTGATTATGCACCTGGATAAAAAATGTTCAAAATTCCCGGTTATTGATGATAATATTATGGCTGCGGCGTTAGCGCGAATGGTGGATATTTATCAGTCGCTGGACAATGTCAATGACAGCAAACGGGCCTGGGTGGTTTATAAAAGGATGCGGAGCTGGACCGGGACGATCAGAGGCTTGTCTTCTGCCGGACGGCAGGAACTGCGGCATTTTATCGACCGCGTTTTGAACGGCACGGTCGTTCAGTTTGAAACGCTGCCGGGGAATGAAGATCCTGATTTGTGCATCAGGTCCAGACTGGCTACTCCGAACCTGAAAACCCGCAGGCATCCGGGTTTCGGATTGCTGAATATCGTCTGCCGTTTTACCCATGATTTAGCCGAAGCTGATTTCTGGTTTCAGTATCATCATGTGCCGGTGGACGGCATGCCGATGCAGGAGATGATGCAGCAATTGAAAGATGAATGGGGCTCTGCCGGGCAGATCAAATACCCGGCCTTGAACAGCAATGCCGCCAAACCGGAGGTTTTTTATTTCGGTCACAGGATTTTCCGGGCCAGGATTTATGCGGATTTTAAGAAGTTGATAAAATTGAGAAAGCATCTGAATGAACGGTATTATGCTGAAATGAGCGGGCCCGCTTCGATTTCCAGTATGGTTATCTGGGGACTGGCCCAGCATGAATATTTCCGCGACCGTAAATTCCTGTTTCCGGTGGATACCGCGCTGATGGAAGATGTTCCGGCTGACCAGCGCAACATCAGCCTGATGGTCATCCGTCCGAACAAGTACCGAAGCGAGAAAAATTCGCTTCACGGTTTTTTACACTTTCAGCGGGAATTCAACCAGCGGATGTTCGCCACCAGGCTGGGAAAAAGCGAAAGTTATGAATTGCTTGAACTGTACGCGATGATTCATCCGATGTTCTACTATATCGCCAGATATTTCATGCCGGACGCCATGGGTGAAATCCTCGGCACCGCCGGTGTGACTATTCTCAAAGACGCTGAAATGTTCGTCAGTCCGCTTACAGATCTGCAGATTAACGGGTTCATCGCGCTGGGCAATCTGATGATGCCGACTGAAGACGGCAAAACCGCCGGCGCGGTGAGCATCTGCGGCTCCAGGGCCCTGGTCCGGGAATATATCAAAGCCATTTACAGCATGACTGAAAACTATCCGGAATTTCTCCATATCGAACTTTGATAAATATATCGATATAATTTAAATTTAGATATATTCTTGCTTAGCATGGTTGCATATAAATCATATCAATATATTTTAAGGCATGGTATGGATACATAACTGAACTGAATCAAAACGGATGGATTTTATATGTACAAGATATGGCGTTCCCCTTACAGTGAATTCGGCAAATTTACGGTGATTCCGAACGATCTGCACGACGAGACCGTAACTGCGGCGCAGGTTTATACCGACGAGGTGCTTAAAGGAATTGCGGAGTCCGGTTTCAACGGCATCTGGGTGCATGGTCTGCTGCATAATATGGTTGCGGCGGACGAATTCCCCGAGTTCGGCCGCAACTCCGAGGTGCATCTGAAAAACATGCGCGAGCTGATTAAGCGCAGCGCTGAATATGGCATTAAAGTCTTTATCTTCATGCAGCCGCCGCGGGCGCTTCTGGTTTCCGACGAGGCGTTCTGGAAAAACCATGCTGATGTTGCCGGTCAGGAAGAGATATTGCCGGGTGAACCTGGAGAAATTGTCAAAGTGCGTTCCATCTGTACTTCCACTCTTAAGGCGGGCGTTGCCCGCAACCCAAAAGTAATTGCAATTTGACTTGAAAAATTCATGGTGTACTTCATAATATTTTGTTAGTGAAGCAAAATAAAAAAAGAGAATACACCATGAAAAAATTTATCGAAATGCATAAAGA
>CAIKZE010000407.1 GCA_903831825.1 uncultured Lentisphaeria bacterium
ATGCATAGTAACAAAAAAATTACAGACAGGAAGAACTTTTCGCTGATTTTGGGCAGAAATACGGATGAAAAGTTTGTGATGTGCTCAGCAAGGAAACAATTTCCTACAGAAAATATGCTAAAACACTTTTCGGACAGGGTCCAGCTACCGAACATCAGTTACAAATTAGATGAAGCATTTGAACGCTACGCAGATTATATGTACGGTCGCGGCTGCCGCTCCTTCGGACTGGTTTCAATGATTTCACCGTCAGAAGCCTACCGAATCGATCTGGAACTGCGTCTGAGCATCTGCCGCCAAGCACTGATCTCAAAAGGGATTGAGGTAATGGATTATCAATTAAACACCTTCGATACCAATCCATCCGATACGGTTTATCGCGAACTGGCCCAACTGCTGCCAGAGGCGGATACGGACCTGCCGGATACTTTGTGCGGCATCCATTTTCCGACTGTCGTCGCATTGCAACGGTTGCTGTGCGAACGGCACAGCGCGATCCAACTGGTCGCTTTTTCCGGCGGCGGCATCTTCTCGATGCTTTATCCGCGTGTTCCTTACATGCGCATTCCCTGTTTTAAAATGGGACAGTTGGCCAGCGACATGCTGGTACAAGCTGTCCGTTCCGGCACTTCCATCAAGAATCAAACCGTTCAGGCCGCAATCTGGCCGGAAATAAGCTAAGAAGGAGTACCCTCATAATGCCGCTTGAACCATTCATTGCTCTGAATCAACCGGATATCTCCCGGTTACGGACTCAGTTTGAGGAGCCGGTACATTCCGATAGTCTTCGGGCGCCGTCCGCCATTTTCTCCGGACGCGGCGCAGACCTTTCCCGCGGAGTGATTCTCCGGTTGGACGGCTGGAACTCAAATCCTGAACTGGAACTGCTGATCGCCGATTTCAGGAATTTTCTGACGAATGTCATGGACGTGCCGGACGGAAGCTATCTCATCGAATGCCGCCGGACGAATCTGCCGGAACTGCCCGCCAATACAGTGGAAAGATGCCGGAGGAAAGTTTCTTCAGAAACGTGCCTGATTGAAGCAGAAGATATCGCGGGGCTTCGTCGTGCTTTATTCAATCTGGAAGAAGAAATGACGATGCTCCGTTTCCCTGAGATTCCCGTTGGTGAAGAGTCCGATTACACTTTTGAGAAGGTGCGGATCTCCCGGTCTCCCATGGACACCTACCGGTTCGGCGGCGGTTGGGAACTGAATCGCGACGAGGAATTTTACCCGGATGAGTACCTTAACGGACTGGCGCACTGCCGGGTAAACGGCATCTGGGTGGCCGGGCTTTTCCGGGAAATTTTATACTCCGAGGTTTTGCCGGAACTTTGCACCGAAGTCGAGCCGCAGGCTCTGGAACGATTGAATAAACTTACAGAGCGCGCCGCAAATTACGGTATCAAGGTCTATCTCTTCTGTATGGAGCCGCGTTCGCTAAAGCCGGGTCATCCGGTTTTTGCCGCACATCCGGAGTTGCTTGGCACGGTCTGCGGCGAAGGCGATTTATTAGGGGTGGGGACCCTCTGTTTCGAGGAGCAGAGAGTACGCGACTATCTGCGCGAATCCCTGACGGGACTTTGGAACGCCGCGCCGAAACTTGGCGGCATGATTCAGATTTTTGCCGGAGAACGCGCGACCAGTTGCCGGTCGATTGACGATTATATCGGCGACGGCACACTCTGTCCCCGCTGCGCCAGGCTGACGCAGGGCGAGGCGTTGTCGCGGATAATCCGTTTTCAAACGGAGGTGCTTCGGGAGGTTGCTCCCGATGCGCGTTATCTGGTCTGGAGCTACGGACTGCCGCGCCGGGCACAAACAACCAAAGAATATATCTATCAGAACATCGGGCGGGAGGTGGTTTGGCTGGAAAATTTTGAACACTATCTGACCAAAGAGTTCTTCGCGCACACAATCATAAACGAGGAGTATTCGCTGTCGCTCACCGGTCCGTCTGAAACATTTTCAGCAATGCATAAACTTGCAAAGCCTGAATCCCCGGAGGTCTGGCCGAAGTTGCAGTTCGGGACCACTTATGAATTTGGCAATCTGCCTTTCATGCCGACCCCGGCGGCGGCATTCAGAAAATCCTGCGGTGAATATGGCGGGGCCTTTCTGAGCTGGATCATTGGCGGCTGGCCGGATCTGATGCTTAAAGCGTTTGGTATGACAACCGGAGCAAATCATCATACCGAAAAGGAGTTTCTGCACCGTCTGGCGGCATTTTATTACGGAGAGAATCAGGCAGATCAAGTTGCCGCGGCATGGAAGATTTTCGCCGAGGCGCTGGAGCTGTACCCCTGCGACAAAGATATCTTTTATTATGGTCCGCTACCGCGCTCTCCCGGATACAGACTGCTGCTGACCGGCGGAGAAACATTGCCGGCTCACACTTACAATTGGGGCATTGACCGGAATAGGAAACAGCAAGCCTGTTACACGTCCGTCCCCAAATGGTCAGGGGCGTTCCACCCCGAGGAATTAAGTATGCTTTTCCGCCGCCTCGCAGCGCGCTGGAACGACGGGTTGGAGATTTTGCGCCGGATTCCGGCAACCAGAACAACGAGCCGCCAGCTTGCGGCAGCCGAAGCGGTACAGGTTATGACGGAATCAGCCGCCAATGTCTACGATTTCTACCGTCTGCGGTCCAATTTTCGCGATCCGGAGACGGCGCGACAACTGGTTGCACTGGCCGAATCGGAGATTACGCTCGCCCGCCGGATGATGGAGCTTCTGCGGGTCGACGCCAGAATCGGTTTTCAATCGGAGATTTATTTTTACGGGTCTTCACCAGAATTTGTGGGTTCATGGCCGAAAATAGCGTTTGATAGAGATACCGCAGGTTCTTCATTCAGTAAAGTGCTCAATCCGGCATAACCGGTCGCAGGCTCCCTATTATTCCGTTTGATCTCTTGACAGAA
>CAIKZE010000408.1 GCA_903831825.1 uncultured Lentisphaeria bacterium
CCCGTTCCGATCCTTTTTTCATAATGTCGCTGCGCATTTTTCACCCTTTTTTATGGTTTTAAAGCTAATCTGAAAATTTTAACAATCATAGTTTCAAGCAGTTATACTCTGCACGGCTGAAATTTTAACAATAGATTGCGAAGATTTTGAGAATTGGTTCGTATTCTGAGAGGCTGCCGATACCGGGGTATCGAAGGCCTCGAAGAGTGCGAATCCAAACTCAAAAGATCGCAATCCCGCAGACGCGGGACGAGTGTCTTGCGGCTGTATTTTTCCGTTCCTCCTTCAGGCGATATTCATATCACCAATCAGTCGGATCGAAAAAATCCAATCCACAATCCTGCTCGTCTATTTTTAAAATTTCAGCCGTGCAGAGTATAATTTAGCTCCAAGTAATCAGGAAAACAAATTATTCACACCCTTAAAACGGCAGAAAGGAATGGAATTGTGTTTGATATTAAAGCCGTTCGATCAGTTCGGAGAGGCAGGGAAGATGCAGCGGCGATTTGCTTTTTTGCAGGTTGCGAATGCCTTCTTTAAGCAGTTCCATGCCGCGCGGAATAAAATCCAGGTATTGCTTTTTACCCTGGTTCAAGCCGAGAAAGCCATAGGCTCCGAGAGCTTGCATATTGCGCTGCAAGCCGGCGGTAATCACGCAGTCTTCCAAATCAATTTCAGCGTATTTCGCGTCCATTTCTTTCAGTCGCGAACAATAATAATCCGTCAGGTGGTGACGCCGTTTGCGGTCGAAATGAATATAGCAGTCGTTGACCAGCGCCATGATATCGTAACCCAGCGGGCCGATTCTGGAACCCTGGAAATCCACAAAGCGGATGCGGCCGTCATGCAGCATGATATTCTGCGACTGGAAGTCGCGGTGCATGTAGATTTTCGGCTGTTTTTCCACATGTGCCGCCAACTGGTCGAATTCCGGATTCAGCATATTGCATTCCTCCGGCGGAATGTGGCAGCAGCTTTCCAGATACTGCTTGCTGAAATACTGGGTTTCCCAGCGCAGATAGCTGCGGTCGAAAGTGCGCAGGATCGGCGCATCGCTGCGTTTAAACAGCGCGGTGCCGCGCAACTGGAAATCCAGCAGGGCGTCAATGATGTCTTCATACAGTTTATCAATCTCCCGCGGATCTTTTAAATGCTGCAAGCGGCGGAAAACTGTTTCATTGCCCAGGTCTTCCATCAGCACGGAAAATTCCTCCGGCTCGAAAGCGTAGATTTCCGGAGTCGGGAAATTGAATCGGTTGAGAAACTTGCCGATATAGATAAAACGGTCGAAATCCTGGTCCATGCCGTCGGACAGCATCAGCACCCGGGATTTATGGTGACTGGTAATGCGGTAAAAACCGCGCAGCGAACCCTGTTCGCGCAGCGAAGTCAGGCGGATGCGGCTGAAATCCTCGCCAGCCAGAATCTGAAGCCGTTTAAGATCGTGAAGGTTGCGGTGAATGCTCATTTGCGGAGTGATAATTTCATTGCACCGGAAGTCGCCGGACGCAACTTCCGCGCCGTCAAACAGAATACAGTTCATCACCGTCGCATGGTCATGAATACGGGCTTTACGGCCCGCCGCGCAGAAGCCGGACAGTTCAGCCGACGGAGAAACCTCCGCTTCTTTATCTATGCATTGGCGATGCAGCGATTCAAAATAAGGCAACCGCACCCGGTTCCATTCCAGAATATCTTTATGCGCGGCGAAATACTGTTCCAGGGTGCCGAGGTCGTTCCAGTAGATGCCTTTTTCAATATATGCACCGGCCGCATCCGGCTCGGCTTTCATCATTTCCAATATCCCGCGGATAATCGAACAATTGACGGCGGAATCCGGCAGATATTTGAAGATGTCGCGGGACAATACCATCACGCCGGAATAGGTCATCAGCCGGCTGCCGGGCGGATTCCTGCCCAGCGAAGACAGAATATCGTGAATGCCGCCGTCCGGCGTGACGCGGACCCGGTTTTCGGGACCTTCCACCAGCGCCATGGTTATTTTCCGGCCGGACTTGAAATGATGGGCGATCAACGCGGAAAGATTCATGTCCGTCAGGATATCCGAATTATGGATAATGAAAAATTCATTCCGGGAAAGCATTTTCCGGGCGTTGACCGGAGCGCCGCCGGTGCCCAGGATTTCCGGTTCGTGAAAGATTTCCGTCATGCCTTTAAAGATCGAACGATGGATGAAATCATTGACCATTTCCGGCAGATAATGGGTATTCACCGCGAATTCAGAGATTCCGGCGGCAAGCAGATTCGACATGACGATTTCCAGCATCGGACGGTTGCAGACCGGCGCCAGCGGTTTCGGTATAATATCGGTCAGCGGACGGAGCCTGGTGCCCAGGCCCGCGGCCAGCACCATTGCATTCAGTTTGTGTTGCGTCGTTTTCATAAAACAGTCCCGGAATTATTGCCTTCGAAAAGGCATTCGCGTAAAATAACCCGGCTGGCCTCAAATGCAATCCCTGCTTCGGTGAAGGGCCTCATTTTTTGTGATTCAAACATGCGGGATTTCCTCAGCCTTGTTTTCAGCTTTCAAGCCGGGATAAAATATGCAGGAAGGCAATAATGCTGAGTCCGGTATGGTAACCGGGGTCGGCGTCCGGCGTGGCGGGAATGACATCAACCGGTTTGCCGTCGGCTCCGCGAGTCTGATAGGCCATGGAATGCACTGCCGGGTTAACGAATTTTCCCAGGAACGCCGCAGAGCATTGCTCAATGATTTTCAACATTGCCGGAGTTGATTCCGGCGCAAATTCGAGCATTTCGGCGGCGGCACGGATGGTTTCCGGCAGACTCCACCAGGGCATATCGGTATTGACCGGACGATGTGCTTTCAAGTCATAGCTTTTGCAAATGCCCCCGGCCTGTGGATTAAATCCCTGCCGGAAGCAATGCGTAATTAATGCCGGGTAAAAACTACGGCATTTTTCTGCAAATCCGGCAAATTCCGGGACCGTGCGCATTTGCAGCAGGCATTTCAGCGAAAGCCCGGCGAATTCCAGGGCATGGCCGGGATCGCAAAGGATTACGCCGTTTTCATCCCACGGGTTGCCCGAACTGTCCACTGCTTCCCAGAAATCATATTGCAGCAGTTCCGACCTTTCCCCCAAATTGATATGAAACTTGAAAATGTGTTCCATGAATTCCCGTCCCTGTTGCAGCCAGGCTTTCCGTCCGGTGATGGCGGCGGCTTCCGCGATGCCGGAAAGCGCGATCATAAACGGGCCTTGCAGATGTTTGCCTGCTACGGCCGTCACCGGGTTTTTCGGATCAAACGACTGCTGGTCAGTGGTAAATCGCCGGTTTCGAATGTCGTTTACCACGCGCAGGAAATAATGTTCGGCTTCCCCTGCCTTGGTCTCCATTTTCAGATAGGCGGCCGCGCATAACAGCCCCTTGGAGTAAAACAGATCACTGAAGTTGCTGCCGTCCGGAATACGCGGCAAAGCGCGAAGTTGCCCCCGATGCGTTTCCAGGGGTTCGCCGGATCGGGAAAAAGTGAAAAACATCCGGTCATGGTTGCGGGCCCGGATATCTTCCATGGAATCAATGACTTCACGCAGTATTTTTTCGATTCTAACAATCCTGGCCGCGGCATCGCCAGGCGTCAGCAGCGAACAGCTTTTGAGCCAAACCGCATGACCAGCCAGTGATTCCAGCGCCCGGCCCTGAATCCAGGCATAAATGACCTCCTTGCCTTTGAAAAAATCATCCGTGGAGGCGGGGTAATGGTCCTTGCCGGTAATAATATTCAGTTTGGTGTCAATAAACGGGTAATCCGGGTCGCGTTCATAGCGCTCAAGCAGCGCATCGAGCACATCAAGCAATATTCTATCATAAACCGGAATCAACCGGACGGCATCCTGCCGAGTATTTACCGTAAAATCATATGTTGTCATCGTCTTTTGTCTGCTCAATCCCTTGAAATTTTTCTTACTGCATAAGGCTTATAATATACCGAAGCGGCGCAGGAGTCAAAGCGTTTATGAAAAAATGGCAAAACTGCTTTGAGACCGCCTTTATCGCTAAAAGTTAAAATCCATTGATGTACAGCCTCAAAAAAAGCAAAAAAAGGAGATCTTTTCTTGACATTTATTTTATCTGTTCTATAGTATACGCCTTGTTTAGTTTGCCCCGTGGTGTAACGGTAGCACAAGTGATTCTGGATCATTTTGTCGAGGTTCGAATCCTTGCGGGGCAGCCATTCTTTCGATTTCCGCACGTGCGGCCTGTCTCATGGTGGTTGTAGCTCAGTTGGTTAGAGCGTCTGGTTGTGGCCCAGAAGGTCGCGGGTTCGAGTCCCGTCATCCACCCCATTTTCAAATCGTTCATAATAAACACTTTGCAACTCTAAAGACAGCCGTGGATTTTTACATTTAAACCAGCCCCGTCTATCCTATGTCTATCCTTTATCAAAAGATTCAGTATATTTTTAAACGCGAGTTATAGCGCTTCCTGAAGTATATTGTTGTTATCACAGACACGGATTAAAGGCGATGTATTGCCGAACACCTTTATCTGGTTTCTGCAATTCCGTCTCAATATTCTGTTATTTTTAAGCCTTTTTGCTCATTTTTAGCTGTTTCCACTTAAAATCATCCATATTTACGGCATAATAACTGGAGGACTTCCTTTTCGCATTATCCCGTCCAGCTTAAAAAGACTCATTTCCCGGGCATAATACATGGTAGCGACTTTAGCTGCTACCCTATTTTTATGGCCGCACCCGGCCTCCAACAACCTTGGTGGCCGCTGCGGGCGCATATGCCCCTGCCTGGCCGCCTATTACAAAGAGAGGTGTAATATGAGTCCAGCAGCAGCTTTGATTCTCGAAATGCAGATTTACCCGATCATCCGGAACACTGTTCACAGAAAGGCCAAGCCCGTTGGCTCCGAAGACTATCAGGAACTGATCCAGGACACAACCGCCACGGCGGCGGCAATGCTCGACGCAATGGAGCAGTCCGGTAAAGAGCCGATTCCAAACAGCATTGCGTACTACAGCATCCAGCGGACCAAGTCAGGCCGGCGCTCCTATGGTGACAGCCGCACCGACGTGATGAACCCCGGCTACCAGATGGATAACGAAGGCTCCGTCTGCTCGATGCAGGCTCCGGTCGGCGGCGAAGATGAAGACTTTACCGTCGGCGATATGATCGCATCCAGAACTGAAGACATCGCCGCCAAAGTGCTTCGGCAGATCGACTGGGATGCCTTCATGACAACGCTTGATGCCAGGAAGCGCGTGATTGTGGAAGAGCTGATGGTCGGCGGCGGGACCGGCGACATCGCCAGACGGCTGGCCGTAACTTCCGCCAGGATCGTCCAGTTGAAACGGGAAATTGGACAGGCTATCCGGAAGTTCATGGGTGATGCCATCCTCGTCGATGCCGTCAGCGAGTCGGTCTGGCAGCGCGATATCCGGTGCCTCCGCGAACGGAACGAATGGAAGCATACGAAGATAGACCGGATGGACGATCCGGAACAAACGAACATCGCCGAGGAAATGTTTGGATGATATAAACGACAGAGAGCCGGGGCGGGTAACAGCGATCCGGCTTTCTCAACTACTATATATAAGGAATAGAACCATGCCATTCATCTTACTGGCGATCATTGCGGTCGCAGCAATCGTAGTTTCCGGAATGTTTGCCGTCCACGGGCCGACGGTAGTTACCGGTGAGTCCATAACCACAGCCAGTGCCGGCTTGTCGATGTTATCATGGCTGCTGGTTATTGCGGCCATCGGTCTTGTCGGCTGGTGGCTGCATAGGAGGCGCAAACCATGAAAACATTACTGCTAACCGCTCTGGCGTTAATGCTGTTATTGACAATGGCGTCGTGTGATGAGGATCAGTCCGCCGTCCAGCAGGCTTACCAGCAGGGCGCGGCTAATGCCATCCAGGAACTTCAAAATCAAGTCCGTCAGAGTAAACAGCAACTGAAGGACAAGCTCCAGCCTAAACTATTCACCGGCGCGATCATAGTATTACTGGTGACTTTCTTCGGCGACGTCTTTGTGGAAAGAGTCCGGGAGAAACTGGCCGTGGAACTGGAGCTTACTCCGGAACGGCAGGCTAAACTGGTAGGCGGCGGCCGGTATGGACAAGCGACCCGGATATGAAAATCCCGCTGTCCCCCAATTTTCTGATTCTCGCATTGATCCGCTGTTTCAGCAGTTCCTCCGAAATTCTATCCTTCATGGCCCAATCCTCCCGGTTTTTCAGAATTTA
>CAIKZE010000409.1 GCA_903831825.1 uncultured Lentisphaeria bacterium
GTCTGTATGTTGAATGTCTTCAACGGCAGGCGCATATTCACCCGCCAGCTTCCTGATGGCGACGCTTCGGCCTTACATTGCAAGCCTGACTCGAAAACTTCCCGGCCTTGTCCGCCGGTACCATCAAAGCGGGCGCTCCAGGTCCGGCCATCGCAAGTCGCATGAAATTCGTAATAAACGTTGCTGCCTGCCGACGGCTGGAGAAATATTTCCAGTACATCACTTTCCCATGTAGGCTCATCCGGCTGAACAAAAAGTTCGGTGCTGTCGAGTTCGGCAGTCAAATAGATAGAGCTGCTGTCCCATAACATCTTGACTAGTGTCTGTTCGACCGCAGGATAACGGTGCGCCATCCATTCCTGATCATTTTCCGGCAACCGGTAAAACGACCAGAGCGATTCTACGTCGTTCCATACAGCATCGTCAGCAAAAGCATATTGCGACAACGGGTCCGCCGCTCTTCGGCAATGATAGATTTGCGGAACAAAAGGGTTTGCTGCCGAACTCATTCCGCATTCTCCCAGTCGATGACGATACCCATGTATTGCGAACGGTCTTTGAGCAATTGATAATATACTTCCGGCGCGTTTGTATAGTCAACACGATGACTGATCATCCGCTTAACGTCAAGTTCACCATCAGCAACCAGATCAAAGAACAGTTCACAGTGGCGCACCGCCGTCCACGGGTTCTCATAGGTGGCAAATTTGGGATGCGAAAAATTATGCGCGCCGATAATCGTATGGCTCGGACGGTTGCAGAGATCGTGGAAGTCGAAGTCGGTCTTGTCGCGCGGGCTGCTCATCACCATAAACCGTCCCTGCTCGTGCAATACCTTGAACTCGTCAGGAATCAGTTTTGCACTGCCGGTAACCTCGAACACAATATCCGCCATCCGTCCGGCAGTATGGATCTTCACATCTTCCAGCAGGTCGATTTTCAATGGATTGATTTTTAACAAAGATTTATCGTCCGGCATCAAGTCAAGACGAAAGTCCGCAGTATCCACCGCAAATACTGGCTTAGCTCCTGACAAACGGCAGAAACAGGCCGCAAAATGTCCAAGCAGGCCCATCCCGAATACTACCGCCGTGTCCCCCCAGCCGACTTTCGACATACGAATCCCGCGCATCACGATCTGGGCGATGATGTAGAATACGGCTTCCTCGTCGCTGATTTCAGCGCGGTGAACAATACGCACATCCTCTGTCGATACTACTGCATACCGGCAATGCGGAGCCATGGTTCCGACCCGTTTTCCAAGCCAGGATTTATCAACGCCTTCGCCGACACCTATCACCTCGCCGACCGTTGCATAACCCGCATCGAACGGATACGGGAAAAATGTCTCCCATACCGAGCCCGCCGGATAATCACCGCTGAATGCGGTCATTTCGGTGCCGATGCTGATTAGCGATTTATGGTTTTTTACCAGCAGTTCGCCGGAACCGGGATGCTTGATTTCACGGTACTGGATTTCAGCCGTCTGCTTCTTAGGAAATACGATAACCGGATTTTCTTTCATTATATGATCTGTCCTTGCATAAATTCAGTTTTGAATTATTCTATTAATTAGTATATCTTGTGCAAAGTAATTAATCCTCCTAAAAAAAAGCAATAAACTATGCAAAAAAAGTCAATAAAGGCAAATACAGGGTTCTACGATCCGATAAATCTGCCCAGAGATTTTCCGGTAACTAATCCGGTTTTTCGTACTCCGCCGCATTTGCCGCATGTGCATAATTGCTGTGAAATCGGTTTTTGCCGTTCCGGGGCGGGGATTTTTATTGTCGAGGATAAGATATTTTCATGCAGCACAGGAGATGCCATTTTCATCAATCACCAAGAGTTTCATATCCTGAAAAATGCTTCCCCAATGAATTCCGACTGGAAATTTATCAATTTTGATCCTGCTGTACTTCTCGCCGGCTGGTTGCCGCCGGAGGAGCAAGCGCTGGATGTATCTTGTTTGAGCGGCAGGAATTTCCCGAATGTCATTCATGAGAAAGATCACCCTGAGATTACTCTGGCAGTACGCCGGCTGGTTGCAGAACTGGACAACTCAGAGCCGGGCTATCGTTCTGCTGTAAGAGCGCTGATATGGTATTTATTGGTAATGTTTCAGCGGCTGGTTCCTGAATTGGACACCCACGCAATTAAAGATCCTGCGGAGATTGAGCGGGTCTATCCTGCGCTGCAATACATTTCCACTCATTATTCCGAAAATGTTGACTTTCTGAAACTGGCGGACTTGTGCCATTGCAGTTTATCCACCTTCCGGCGGACGTTTCGACGCAGTCTGGGTTGTCTGCCGCTGGAGTATGTAAACGACTTCCGGTTAAAAGTAGCCACGACTATGCTGACTTCAACCGATCGTTCGATTCTGGAAATTGCATCTGATGCCGGTTTTCCGACCTTGTCGAATTTCAACCGCCTGTTCAAAGCCAAATTCCAGCAGTCTCCCCGCGATTACCGGCGAAACGCCGCCTCCCTGAAGTGAAAATCTTTTAAATAAACCTCTCGAATCGCATCGCCCATAGCTCACTGGACAATCCCCGGTGCACGGCGCTTTCCTGCTGCTGCGATTGTAACGGGGGATACGGCCGGTCAACTGCGGAGCAGGTGAATAGAGAAGTTCAACCGAGTGTGGATATTATTTCACTGTAGATCGAATAATCTCAGACATATATCATTTCCGTGAATGAAACATTTTTTGCTTATTAATCCAGCAAAATACTGCTCAATCCAGCCATCAATCCCCTTACCTTGATGGTCAATATTCAAGCATCCTCGAAGATACAATCCCCAAGGATTCTAGCACATTAAACAAGGCAAACAGCTTTCAATCTAATTTCCACGCTTTAGTCATTCCGGTTTAATCGCCGATCACATATCAAGCTACTGGAAGCGCATTGTGCGCTTCCAGTAGCTTCTTCATTTTTACCCAACCCCAACATAAACAAGGAGGCGACAAATGAGTCCAGCAGCAGCCCTAATACTCGAAATGCAAATCTACCCGATCATCCGCAACACGATCCCGCGCAAAGCCAAGCCGATGGGATCAGAAGACTATCAGGAACTGGTACAGGACACAACGGCCACGGCAGCGGCTATGATTGATGCAATGGAAAAGTCAGGCAAGAAACCGATACCCAGCAGCATCGCATACTACAGCATCCAGCGGACCAAATCCGGTCGGCGCTCCTATGGCGACAGCCGAACCGATGTGATGAATCCCGGCTATCTGATGGATAACGAAGGCTCCGTCTGCTCCATGCAGGCTCCCATCGGCGGCGAGGATGAAGATTTTACCGTAGGTGACATGATCGCCGCCAAGACTGAGGATATCTCAGCCAAAGTCCTCCGTCAGATCGACTGGGCTGCCTTCGTGAAAACCCTTGATGCCAGAAAGTGCAAGATAGTGGAAAAACTGATGCTCGGGTACACGACCGGCGACATCGCCAGACTGCTGAAAGTCTCTTCTGCCAGGATAGTCCAGCTCAAGCGTGAAATCGCCCAGGCCATCCGGAAGTTCATGGGTGATTCCATACTCGTAGATTCCAGTCAGGAAAGCGTCTGGCAGCGGGATATCCGCTGCCTCCGTGAACGAAACGAATGGAAGCATACGAAGATAGACAGGATCGACGATCCGGAACAGGCGAACTTCGCAGAGGCCATGTTCGGCTGATCCCAGCAACAAGGAAACGGAGCGGGGGGAGTTTAAGCATCTCAACCCGCTTCGGTATTCATTAACTGTAATTAATAAAAGGTGACAAAATGAACGAGAACGTATGCCCCAAGTGCGGCGGCGGTGATAAATTGTATTTAACTTCGACCGGACAGAAAATCGGCACGGCTGTTGGCGGCGGCGTGGGCGGAGTGGCTGGTTACTTCGGCAGAAGTGCTGGAACCTATACCGGCGCAGCCATCGGCGGCGGTATCGGTTCTATTATTCCTGGTATTGGCACCGCCATTGGAGCTACAGTTGGCAGTCTGGCTGGTGCGTTGGCCGGCTTCTTTACCGGCGCGGCTATAGGCAACCGCGTGGGGCGGCATATCGATAAACATGTCATTACCCAGTACAGATGCGGCAGATGTAATGCGACGTTCAGCCGCTGAGCGATGACGCAGGCCATAAATTTACGGATATATATGATGAAAGTGAACCCGGCAGGATTAAAATGGTTTTAGTTCTGTCAAACAACAAATTGCGATTATATCGCAGGAGGATTACCATGGATGAAAATAACACCGCAACCGCAACTCAGGGAACTAACGCGACACCGGGAACAGTTCAGCCGCCCGCTACCCAGGCTCCGCCGAGCCAAGCCGAACTAGAAGCCAAGGCCGCGAAGGAAAAAGCTGAAGCTGAAGCTGCGGCTGCTGAACAGTACATCGCGAACCGCAAAACGGCGGAACTGGGATGTATGACCAGCCAGATCGAATACAACAACGCGGCAACTTATGCCGCATGGGGAATCGGCATCGGCGCTGTTCTGGCCGGTACTGGAATCCTCATCTACAGCTTGAAGTCATAATCGGCATCAGCGCGGTTCGTCGTTGTGGAAGCGTTACCTGTTATGGGTGCGCTTCTTTTTTGCCGGGGGAGGAGCACGGAATGTGGTTAGTTAGCATGAAAGCATGGCGCAAATGTAACAATCGTGGATTGATTGCTAATCTGGTTATATCAAAACTCCGCCCATTCACGCGTTGACTTACTGCGCCTGCATTCTTGATAGCGGCCAGGATGGACATGCCCAGCATGAAGCCCTTGATGATGCAAAAACAGGACACTGCCGCCCGCCTGCGGCTCATAATCAATGCTTGTATTTATGGTTTCATTTGCTATTCTTATAGTTACAGCATTTTCAATAATGTTTTGCAGTAGTTAAATCGATGCTGGGGTTCTCAACATTTACCTGACGGGAATCAGACCTGTCCGGTAATGGTTAATTTAGCCGGCCTGACTTCAGGCTGACGCAAACCGGAGAGTTACCTGCCGGGGTTAAAGAGTAATATCGAAATATGTTTCTGGCCATGGAAAGATTTTCGGTTCTATAATAATCCTCATGGCGTACAGGAAGAAGAAGAATGGACATCTATGTCGGCAATCTCTCGTTCAAGACCACAGACGCATCACTCAAGGCGCTATTCCAGGCGCACGGCCAGGTCCAGTCGGCTCGCGTAGTCATAGATCGCGATTCCGGTCGCTCCAAAGGCTTCGGCTTCGTCGAGATGACCAACAGCGCGGAAGCCACGGCCGCAATCAATGCGCTCAACGGCACTGACGTCGATGGCAGAACCATCAATGTGAACGAAGCCCGTCCTAAACCCGAAGGTGGCGGTCGCCCCAGCAGCGAACGTCGCAGTCGCGGCGGAGAGAGCAGCGGTGGTTACAGTGGCGGCGGCAATCGCAGAAGCTACTAAATTTCAAGCAATATCCAAGCGTTTTAATAGTCGGCAGGAGCAATTCTGCCGGCTATTTCATTCTGCTTTAGAACAGTATTCTGCTTGTACAGACCGTGCATAAAGAAAAACTCCAGCGGCACAAATTACCGGCGGCAGAGAGAAAAAAACGAAACCATATGAGGCTAATTCCATGTCAATGACCAAACGCGATTTTGTAGAAAAGATAGCAAAGGCAACCGGCCTTCTACAGCACGATGTTACTGTTGTTGTGCAGCAATTACTTGACGGATTGGCCGATGAAATCGCCGCCGGGCATACGGTCGAGCTGCGCAATTTTGGCGTGTTTGAAGTAAGGCATAGCCAAGCCCGTGTTGGCCGCAATCCCAAGCATCCGGAAAAAACTGTGCTCATCCCGGCCCGTTCAGTGGTCAAATTCAGCTCCGGCAAAAGCTTGAAAGAACGAGTCTCGCAACTTGATACGGCCAGAATCTGCGGGGATTAACCGGAGGAAGAAAATGAATAAGATTTGCGCAATATGCCAGAATTCATTTGATGCACGCGGACACTCAAAGACATGTTCGGAAAAGTGCTCTATTGAACTAAACAGGCTACAGAAAAAAGCTTACAGTCAAACCGATAAAAGTAAAACAAGTCGAAAGGCTTATAGTCAAACTCCTGAGCATAATGAGTACATGAAGGCTTATAAACAAAGCAATGAGCACAAAGCATACCAAAAAGCTTATCGCGAAACCCCTGAAAATGAGGCAGCCCGTAAAGTATATCAAAAGGCTTATCAAGAAACCCCTCAGCACAAAGCCTATCAAAAAGCTTATCGGGAAAAACTCAGAGGCGAAAAAGCAATGCCAGCCGAACCTCTAGTAAAATAAATTCAAGCTTCAACACAAAACGGCTATTGCTTTTAGTTATTGTCCATGGACAGGTTATAATTTGTCACTGCTGGAATTGACATTATTTTTATTGGAGCGTTTTCGATTAACTTTGACATTAGTAACCATATCCTTTTCTGCCGACTGTGACAACATCATGTCAAGGTATTTGGGTACTGCCCCTTTAGACTTTTTCATAATCGTCTGGTAGATTTCCTGGTCAGGCGCTTTACCGATTCTTTTCCGGATGACACACTCAATATGCTTCCATAGTTCAACGGTAAGAAGCACATCATAGAGCGCCCGGTGACATTTGCCTTCCTCCGGTCTAGGAAGGTTCAGGTGGTCTGCCAGAATTGAAAGCTTATGCCTCGGCGAATCCAGAATCAGACGGCGTGACAGCTTCATCGTGCAAAAGAAAGTACGATCATGGGCAATCCCGGCGCGGCCCATCTCGGCATGATAGAACCCGGAGTCGAACGTGGCATTATGCGCGATACAAAGACGGTCGCCAATAAAATCCTTCAACTTCGGCATGACGGATTCTGGCTTGGGCTTGCCTTTAAGCATGGCATCGGTTATGCCGGTTAAGTCTGTGATGATATACGGTAGACGGCAGCCAGGATGCATGAGTTCAACAAAGGAGTCGGCGACTTCGCCATTCCGGACGATTACCGCCGCCACTTCAATGACACGGCAGTAGTCCGCGCTCAGCCCCGTGGTCTCAAAGTCTATCACGGCAAATTCATTAAACATCCTGGAGCCTCTGAGTTCATATCTGGTTATATTTTATATCACGAAAATATAACCGTGTTTTATCGTTCTGCCAGCCGGAATAATAAAAGCCGTTAAATTATATCGAGAGCATTTTGTAGCGTTTCGTGCGCAGTCAAACATGCACTTGCCGGCGTAATGAGCGTTGATTTTTCGTGTATCAAGGCAATGATACTGGTGACCACAATTTCATCGTTGCTGGTGGTTCTTGAATAAAAATCAATCCTGTTGTTTCTGCCCATTCGCATCCTTAGTTATTTTTCAACATTAGAATGCCGTTTTATAATTGTTTCAAGGCGTTTGATGGTATTGGGATTATTGAGAGCCCGGTTTTTTCGGGCGTAATCCATTACTGTCATGCCTTTGTCATCTTTGACCGATGGATCGAATCCGACACTGATCATTGCCTGTAGACGGCGGCAAGCCTTATCCTGTACTTCGTTGTCAACCCCGCCGCAGGCAGTAATGGTAAAATTCATCTTGTCGCTATTGCGGCTTAATTTCGCGCCATTCTTTTTCAATTGCATGGCAACCTGCGGATCCGGATTATTTAAACATGCCATTTCCAGTATTGATTCAAACCAAAAGTTTTTCTGTTCCGATACTTTCACTCCGGCATCCAGTAGCGCCTGAATTACCGCCGGATTATTGTTCCACGCCGCAAACATCATCGGCGTCATCTGATTGCTGAGAAATATGCCGTTACCGCATCGGCTGTAACCGTGTTGGGCGCGGCGGTTCGGATCGGCACCATACTTGAGCAACAGGTGAATTACCGCCGGATCGGAATTATAAAATGCCGCCGTCATCAGCGCATCCACTCCTGTCAACATCTCCGTATTTAACCAATTGTGAGATGGTTGCGGCGGACACCAGGAGTCAACTTTGGCGCCGTGCCGCAACAGCAAGTCGATGATTTTAGCATCGCGGTATCGGCAGGCCAGCATCAATGCCGTATGACCGGACTCATCAGCAGCATTGACGTCGGCGCCTTGCTTGATAGCCTTTTCAATCCGGACATCCGGCGAAGACATTACCATATCGCAGAACGATTTGTTATCGATAAGCGTATAAGTCACTTGTGGAACCGTTACCGGCGGCAGCGCAGCCAATTGCTCCCGGATGTATTGGCGATATTGAGCACCTGCTTTATCTCGGGGTGAATTCCCGCAGTATTGATCATGATTAATTCTATCCATTTCCAGCAACCGTTGCTCATGACAGGCACAAATACCAGCCACACCGCTCAGTACGATTATAATTACAGAAGCGAAGATGGTAAATGCCGCCGCCTTCACTCCGACTTTTAGACAACGTTGTTCATCGCGCCTGCATCTATACGCCTCAATCAGCGGCAACAGCAGAAAAGCCACTCCGATGCCTGCTATTATTATCCAGAATATCATATTCTGCGGCGTATTGAAATAATAATTATAATCGTAAATATACTGGGATTGCGGAATAATTGTTGTTAAACTAATCGCATATTTGCCGTTCCATGGCACCAATGCAATACCGGCAACAGCAATAAGAATAACTGTAATCGCACACAAATGATAGGCGGCAGGATGTTTTATACCGGGCAGTATGAGTTCTGAGTCTCTTTTATCCACTACATAACCTAGCAACGCCAACGGCCACAAAGTCAAAGCCAGCACCAGAAACAGGTCTTGTGCTATGAAATTCAAACTGCTGTAATTAAGCGCGTAATCACGACTGCCGGATGGTATTATTGTCATCAACCACCATAATCCCAGCGGAATGATCACTCCGAACAACGCTAAATACACCAGTGATTTCCAATTTGTCACAAATAATCCCGGCTGCAACTTTTGCCGCAATCGTAGTCGAATAATAAGCCAGGCCAGGCTGCAACCGATTAACAGCGATAACATCAATAACATTGTTATCAAAATTACCAAGCGGTCGCTGATTGCATATTCCCATGCTCGACCTATTGCGTAATCGTTCAGATTATATTCTCCCGGCATCAACGACGAGGCAAGATATTGCTGGGAACTTGGCGCATAACGCTGAAAATCTTCCTTGACTTTCTTGCGTGTTTGAGAATTATTATTTTGCTCATAGCGCCGCAGCCACATATTGCTGATTTTGTCGGTAATACTATCTATTGAATCAGCCTTGTCCGGCTTGCCAAGTTTGCGATATAGTGGGGGCAGAGTTTGCTGGAAATATTTTATCATAAAACATGACCGATGGAGCTGCCAAAAATAGCTTGATTGGGTATATTGCAAGACAAGTATGCTCCAACAATCGAGCAGTTGTTCCGCTTGGTCGTGATGTCCTGATTTGATAAGCTCATCCGCCCACATCGGCAGTGCCTGGGCAAAATAATCGCATAAATCTAAATCACTGACTGATGCACTATACAAATAACTCTGCCAGATATTAACGCGTACTCCTGATACATAGTTTGCTAGTTGCATTCGCTGATCGGCAATCTCTTGCCAGTAATTGCAATAGCGAGTCTTCTGTAATCCCTGTAGAAAATATGGAAGAGCCTCCATCAGTTTAACCCGACTTTTGATGCTGGCGGCATGTTGCTTAACGTCATATTCTGATCCAGTATAAAGCATTTCAACTGCCGCAAAGTAATCGTACAAAGCATTAGTGGGATCTATTTTGGACGCTTCCTCTAATTTGGATGGCGTGACCAGTGTTCCATTTGCAACTGGCAGGCCATTTTTCCAACTGTGACGAGCAGAATATGAACTCATGAAATCCTGCGCGAACCATACAGGATTCTTCGGTTCGGCAGAAAGGAGCATCTTCCAGTCACCTGCAAGCAGTGCCTTCTCTCTCCCCGCAATGAATTTGCTATCGATACCAGATGCAGCAATGATTTTATCCGCATTTACAGGATGTATCCGGTACTCACAGAATATTCGATAGTATTGCCAGAAAGGCAGAAAAGTCAGCAGCAGCAAGATCATAGCAACTAGCGGCAGAATGATAAAAAGTGCAACCATAAGGCATGGAGAGTTTTTCGCTGATAAACTAGGATTATCTTTTCCCATCAGTACATAGCCTCCCTGTCGAAACCTGGCACCGTTCATGACAGCTATTGCATTGCCAATAGTCAGTCATGAAATTATTCCCCTCGTCATTCATGAAATTTACAAACTTTACGTCAATATAATCTGCATAAACTGAAATTCAACAACATGAGGTAATTTCAAAAGTAAAAATTTTAGAATAATGGGAAAAATCAAGTATAATTGTTTTAAAAGCCACAAATAAGATCTATATTATAACTAATTTAAATTAGTAACAATAAGGTCATAAATGGAAATACTTAGAA
>CAIKZE010000410.1 GCA_903831825.1 uncultured Lentisphaeria bacterium
CGCATACGTTTTAAGAAAAGGTACATCCCTTTTTTCCACTGTCAAAATACAAAGATTATGTAAAAGCAGAGATTAAGCGATTGCAGGCAAGCTATTTGTGCATAATCAGCAGAAAGAGCGGATCAGGAAGTCTGAAGTTATTAAATTGCCCGGCACCATGTGAACAAGGCTACCCGCGTCAGGTGGTGGAGAATTCCCCGTCCAATATTATTGCAATATGTCAGCAGAACCACGCTGATCCAATTCAGCTCAAGTTTCGGGATATTCTCATTTATGCATTGCGCCGGGAAGTATTGCATCAGGCGCTTTGCGTCTCGCTGAAAATCAATTATTCAGCAGATTGCCGGACTGAACACGAGAATGCCTGGCATCTTGGCGATTATTCCGGTACGGAAGTTTATGTCACTTACCGTACTGCAATACTCGCTGATACCATAAGTTCGATATACCTTTTACTCCAGAAACCATTCATCCTGATAGTGCCGACAATGAAAAACATCACCCCGGAAATACAGCAGTTCCTTGCCAGGAATAACTCCGTATTATTCTCCATGGCAGACGAACTTAATTTGCTGCAGGACGGTTCATTCAAGCCGGTACGCGGTATCCCGGAATGTATGAAATCATGCAATCAGCCTTGTCCGCAACGCTATCAGAGCAAAATATTGCCGATTGAGGCCTATAAATTTTTAGTTTATAATGAAGGGTAATCATCTTTTCAGCGACGGGATCTAAAAAAAGCATGGGTAATGCTGGCTTGATTGTTCCAACCCCAGGGAATTTTTTCCCTAAGGTCTGATGACAATACCTTTAACACGACACCCGTCCGGACGCTTCGGACGCTGCTAAACAACTTATACGCATATGTGGTATCAAACTGGTAAATGCTGACGGGTGTATACGCGTAACTGTCAAACACCCGTCTGAAGCGTCCGGCGGTCATATTATAATGGCTGGCCTGACTAATTCATAATGCTGGTTGATCGTTCTACCCTGTCGTAAAATTACGACAGGGATCCAAAGACTGACTATGACACTTCAAGTACCATGCCCGTTTAAATTATTTTCACATCGGCAGCCGGAGCATACCATCCGATGCCAGCAGTTCGTGGACCGCCAGGATGACCGCGCAGGCAAACACCAACAGCTTTATCCTGGACAAAGCCAGACGGCGGACTTCCTTTACTGGTTGAAATAGCGACGGCAGATAGCTGCTGAAAAAGACCGACGTTGATCCGGCCAATAGCACCATGACCGGCAGACTCCACGCGGCTGAGCAGCGGTCCATGCACCAGAGCGCCAGAATAGCGCAAAGTAACAGATAGCCGCAACTGAGCAGCGCTGCCTGTTTGTCCGGCGTAAGATTGAACTCCGCGACCAGTTGTTCCCGGCATCGTTCCGCGATGATGTCGCCGAAGAAAGTCACCAGCAATACGATAATCGCGCCGATCAGCAGAGTCGATTCAATCTCTCCCATCAACTGCTGTTTGCTCTGCTCAACTTTGTTCTGAACTTCCAGGATGGCGTCAGCCGCCCCTTGCCTATACGCCTGCTGGACCGCATCGTCCTCGCCGCCGCAGGATGACAGCAGCAATATCAGCAGGGCGGCCAGTCCCGACAGGATTGCCGCCTTCATGGCGTCCTCTTCCGAAGCAGCCACCAGCAGCACAGGCAGCCGACTGCAATAACCAGCAGCCAGGCGGAAAGCGGTAAACCGGAACTGGCCGGGGTTATCGCCGCCGCACCGGTGGTCACTATGGTCGTGCCGTGGATGGCAGACATTCCGGAGACTACAATCGCCGCGACCGCTACGATCGCTAACAAAATAAATGGCATGGTTCCTATTCCTTATATATAGTAGTTGAAGAAAGCCGGAGCGCTGTGACCCGCCCCGGCTCTGTCGTTTATATCATCCAAACATTTCCTCGGCGATGTTCGTTTGTTCCGGATCGTCCATCCGGTCGATCTTCGTATGCTTCCATTCATTCCGTTCCCGGAGGCACCGGATATCCCGCTGCCAGACGGATTCGCTGACAGAATCGACGAGGATAGCATCGCCCATGAATTTACGAATGGCTGCGCCGATCTCCCGTTTCAGCTGGACGATCCGGGCGGAAGTGACCGCCAGCCGCCGGGCGATGTCACCGGTGCCGCCGCCGACCATCAGCTCCTGGACAATCACGCGCTTCCTGGCATCGAGGGTCTGCATGAAGTCATCCCAG
>CAIKZE010000411.1 GCA_903831825.1 uncultured Lentisphaeria bacterium
AGAGTTTTAAACTGTATTAATGCAAGCATGAAGATCGCTGGATAAGATATTATTGTAAACGCCGGAAATGGCAGTTAAATTGCCGCCGTCAAACCCGGCAGGATTTTCTTTTAGGACCTTTTCGGACAGGGTCTAGCTATAGAATGACGCCGGGGAAATCCCCAGCCGTTTGGCGATTTGGGAATCCGTGTCGCCGTTGCCGGCGTGGAATTCGGCTCTTTCCGGAAAATCCGCGACGTATTTCAAATTTGCCGGGATGTTCATGTTTGTCTGGAATTCGGCGAATTCTTTCCCGTCGTCAGCATACTGCTGGTTCCGTTCCAGCCAGCGGATAATGGCTTTCAGGTCGGGAGCCAGCCGCCGCACGGTTTTGGTTTCGCGCCCGCCGGCGCTGCGTTTGACGGTGACGACAAAACAATCGCCCATTGCCAGTTTCATCAGACAACCGGCTGCTTTGTCTTCAATCGCCAGCCGTCCCAGGGCGATAGCCTCGGCAAACTCCGGGTACTGCCGCTGATAAACGTAAAACGTGTCCTCGGAGATGCCAAGTTGCACCGCTATCTCAATGTTGTTCAAGCCTTTAGCCGCATATTCCCCGGCTCGTTCCGGAAAACTTTCATCGTACTTCAATTTTGCCATTTTTCGGTCTCCATTTTTAAGTTTTGTCTTAGCATTCTGGCTCCTTTAAACCTTTTTTTAACCACAGAGGCACAGAGACACAGAGAAAACCTTTTTAAAATTATTTCTTTTTACTTTTGTCTTTTATCTTAAAACGTTCTCTTTATACTATTAGTGATTTTGTCAACTCGCACAGTGATAACACGCTCAAATAACCCGCTAAACGTCAGTTTGGCTCAGGCTGTTAAGTATGGCGGTTTTGCCAAAACCGCCTTGCTTGCCAGTTTCGGCGAAACTGGCATACTTTCCAACTCTTTTATCTTTTTACTTCGGTCTTCGGTCGTATTATTTTTACTTTTATCTTTTTACTTTTGTCTTTTATCTTCTGTATTATTCTGACTCCTGTCCTTTTACATATAGTAAATTTGTCAACACAATCCCTGAAACGGAGTTCAAATAACGCGAAAAATGCGGTTTTTAAAGGTCGTAGTTTTTAAGGCGAAAATTCGGCATGTTTAAAAAGGTAGTTGACACTTTTATGTCATAACGCTCTGATAAAATAAAGTAAAACAGTCAAAACAAGCTCCGTCGGAGCGATACATATTGTAGCGCCGGACTTTAGTCCGGTGAACGATGATAATTAAAATTTGGAGTTCCGTAGGAACGAAACATATAGGATTGATATGATTCGAGCCTACGGCTCTCAAATTGTGTGGGGGATGGCGGACGGATTAAAATCCGTCCCTACAATATGATTCGAGCCTACGGCTCTCAATGGCGACATCTCAAAAAGTGTCAAGTATCTCTAAGTCCTTTTGAAACATGCCAAAAATTCGAATGGTTTATGATTGCGCAAGCAATCTTTGGATTGCGGCGACCCCGGATAATGGCCCCATCCGGAGATAAGATGCAAAGGTTATTTTTGAACGGCTTCTAAGGATCACTTCCCTAATGACTTCAGTTCTTTCTGGGCTAATTCATGTCCCTGATCCGCAGCTTTCTGATACCATTTCGCGGCTTCGGCCAGGTCTTTGGCGACGCCATCGCCGTTGGCATAACAGCTTCCGAGATTATACTGGGCGTTCGCAACCCCCTGTTCCGCGGATTTGCGCATCCATTTGACCGTTTCGGCCATGTCTTTGGCGACGCCGTTGCCGGCTGCATAGCAGCATCCGAGATTGTGCTGCGCGAACGGATTCCCCTGTTCCGCGGATTTGCGGTACCATTTGACCGCTTCTACCGCGTTTTGAGCTACGCCTTCGCCATTTTCATAGCAAGTCCCGAGCATGAACTCGGCGGACGCATCCCCCTGATCCGCGGCTTTCTGACACCATTTCAAGGCTTCGGCCATGTCCTGGGCGATGCCTGTGCCGCTGGCATAACAGCAAGCGAGATTATACTGCGCGTCCGTATTGCCCTGTTCCGCGGCTTTACGGAACCATTCAATCGCTTTCTCCATATTGCCGGTGACGCCTTCGCCGAGGGCATAGCATAGTCCAAGATTCTTTTGTGCCGGAGCCACTCCCTTTTCCGCTGATTTGCGAAACCATTCAACGGCTTTCACCGGGTCCGCTTCCACGCCTTCGCCTTTTTTATAACAAGACCCCAGCGAGAGCTGTGCCCACTCATTTCCCTGATCTGCGGCTTTACGATACCATTTGACCGCTTCAACCGGGGATTTTTCCACGCCCTTGCCGATTTCATAGCACAACCCGAGAGCAAGCTGTCCCGTCGCATACCCGTTTTCCGCTGATTTACGGTACCATTCAATCGCCTTCACCAGGTTTTTCTCCACGCCCTTGCCGAATTCATAACATTTTCCGAGTTCATACTGTGATTTGGCGTCGCCCTGCCCGGCCGCTTTGCGATAGTCTTCCGCGCCTGCGCCAAAAGTATAAACGGGCCAAAAACAAACCGCCAGCAATACTACAATTAACAGATTCTTGCGCATTTTACTTTCTCCTTAAAAATTGTTTTGTCATATCGGTTATCCGCTTCTTTTTTCAGCATCTGCCTGAAACCTAAATTAATGTTGCAAAACAAGTTGTCAAACAATTTTAACGCAAAGACGCAAAATCGCCAAGGAAAACCCAAAAAAGTTGAACATATTCTCGCACGGAGACACGGAGACACTAAGAAAACAGCACCTGCACGTTTTACTTTTCTTTGTGCCTTTGCGCCTTTGTGCGAGATAATTGGCGGGGGATTTACAGATTGAAGCCGACGACTTAATTTTTAAAAATTCTCTGTTTCGCGCCTTTGCGCTAAATTCTTCAGTATTTTATGATTGCGCAAGCAATCTTTGGAGTGCGGCACTCCCGCGCCGCTTTGGATTTGGTATGATGCCGTAAATATTGCCGATACCGGGATATGGAAGTTATGCAGCATAACCCAAGCGGCGCAGGGTCGCCGCACTCCAAAGTCAGGCTTTCGCCTGACAAAAGACGAAACAGCCCAAAGCCGACGAGCCGTCGGCGCCCCCGGAGAATGCATCCATGCTTTAAAAAATTCTCTGCTTCGCGCCTTCGCGGCTTTGCGTTAAATCCTTCAGGTTTTGATGCTTGATAAATATTATCTCTCCGGTTATATTGAGCTTTGAAATAAGCGTTTGCGGGAATTTGTTATCGGGTACTAACAGAGGCAAAAATCAATGAATTACGGCACGAAAACACCGAAGCTAAAGTTTGACCCCGATTTCAACTTATTGTTGGCTTTACCCTTTTCTTAATTATTTTATATAGAAAAGTATCATTATAAAATGTAATAATTAAAAACTGAGCACCATTTTTTAATTCCTCAAAATTGTTAATCGCTTCTTCAAAATATTGGTTTAGGTGTTCAAAATCATCTGTTTTACACAATTCAAAAATCATTAACCTGAGATTAGCATTTGCAATTAACAACTTTTGGAAATCCCATTTCATGGCTCCATAGGGAATACTTTCATCATCTCCTTTTCGTTTAAAGGCCCACTCACATTCAACAACTAAAGGCAGTTTTTTAATTTGATAATTTGTATTAAGGGGTTCTATAACCCAATGTAAATCAAATACCCATTCGCAATTTACGAACTTTTCATCATTTCTTGCTGGCAATTTATTCGTATATACGCCATATTTTCTTTCCTTTCCCAAGGACGCTAATTTTTCTTTTATTAGTATTGTTTCATCAGCACCTAATTTTGAATTTTTTCCCTTTCTCGTTCGTATTTCAACAAATGAAGACAATAATTCTTTGAAACATTGGATTATTGCTTTTTCATCCGAATCTAATTTCAATATTTTTCTATTTCTTGTTTTCTGTATATCTTTCCAATTGTGAATCTTCGTTACCATATGATTTCTCCATTTATCGAATTTAATTTTATGATTAGCTCCTTGAGAGTACCGAGTTCGTGAAGCTATCCATCAGAGTGTAACTATCTGCGGCGTGAAAGTAACCGTATTTTTTCTTGAGCAATTCATATCCATACCAGAAAAGACAACTTTGATCGGGTTCTGACCTGACGTGTTAAATCTGAGCGCTTCAGCTTTTCTGTATGCACTTATCGCTTCAAATGCTTCATCAATAAATATTTCCAGATCCATTGACGGACAGGCATAATCCCAGTAATCTATGTGACAGCATTCAAAATAGTCGACCAATGTGTTATATTCTTCAATTAAAATATCATCAGGCAAATTCGGCATGTTTCAAAAGATAGTTGACACTTTCAATGCAAAAGAAACTACTTACAATAATTCTTGAGCGTATCTTAAATTGTATAAGGTTTAAAAAGTGTCAACTACTTTTTGCTCTAAATGAAACATGCCGCAAATTCTTTGCCGTTTTTTCAAGACAATCCAGAACAATATCAACACATTCTCCTGCGAATCCTCCATATTCCGGCTTATAGGTTGATAAAATAAAATCAAGCTGCGATATGCTGCCATGCATTTCACTGACTAATAATTCAATTGTTTTTTCGACAAGAGCCATAATTTATTTCCTGAGTAGCGGTGCTATGTTTACTGAATCCGTTTGCTACATCACCTTTTCCAGTTCACTGTCGCAACGCAGACAGCGCTGTTTCCCATCGTTTTCATAGCTGCACTGATCACAATAATTATTATTGCACCTTGGACAATCATAAATCGCGTTTACCTTTCCTTCGGTTCGATCACTTATCTGTCCAACTGTGGAGCCACAGAAGATGCAATAGGCTTTTATTTCACGGGTGTTAGGCTGATTAACTGGTTGTTTCTTCTTCATTGATAAATACCCTTTGTTTGATGTAACATTGATTTGCTGTAATTCAACAATTTTCCAGAGCAATGCCGGAACGTAAAGAACATGACAATATTGTAGTATGAAATTGGCTGGATTCAACTAGTTTTGCGGGATTTATCAACAGTGTTTTTTGCTGTACAGTGAGAAAGCCCCGCCGTACAGCGCATGAACTAAATAACTCAAGCTTCCAGCTTGACAAGCAAGCAGGATGCTTGCGGTACTCTTTAGATCACTGCTGCCGCTTAAAGGCCATTATGTCGGGCATGAATAGCAGAAAATTATGTTCCAGGGCAGAGTAATTGGCGATAATATGCGGTTTGGCGTCCGGCAGCGGCGAAGGGCGCTTCAGATGGCGGTTCATTCTGCACAATACCTCATGGATGCCGTCAATGGTGCTGTAAACATTGAACGCATCACGTTCGATCAGGCTGGCGGTAAAATGGCGGCAACGTTCCGGATACTGCTCCCCCTCAACTATCTTTTGCAATGAGGCATAGCATTTGGCGACGAAACTTTGAAAATCTTCGGCAGTGAATTTTTGCCAGTGTTTAATCAGATAATAATCCATCAGAATATCAATCACAATCGCCGAAAACTTACCGGAAAACGGTTTCATCAGCGTAATCGAGTTGATGACCGCCTGATGCGCATCGGCGAACTCATCAAGCCGGCGGTGCTTAATGATACCCTCAGCAATTTTGCCGGGATAAAGTTCATGTATGCCGGCTTCCCTGCCTTTGACAAAATCGCCGAGGTAATTGCCGATCCGCGAATCGTCATTATCCTCAGCCAGAAAAAGATGCATGAGAAAATTCATAAGCCAATATCATCCATTCAAATTTAACCACAGAGACACAGAGACACAGAGAAATCCTTTTTTTACCACGAAAGGCACGAAAAAACACGAAAAAAAACAAATACGTTTCACCATGAAGAGCATGACGGTAATGAAGGGAGATTCTTTTTACAACCCAAACCTCAATTTCTTCATCTTCTTCATGGTCCCGCGACTGCGGGAGTTTCTTATCCTGTCTATCCTGTTTATCCCTGTGAAAACTTAACCGGCTTTGCCGGGACTTTCCCTGTCAGGCGCTCCGGCCTGACTTTGGAGTGCGGCGCAATCATAAAACGAGGATAAGAATACAAATTTCTATATGGTTAAATTACAATTCCCTATACAAAGTTGCAAGTCATTGATTACAGATAATTTTGAAGCCTGGAACAGCGGCGGGTGCGGCGGCGGATTGAGGCGGCAAGGATTTCGCGGGAACTCCAGATATCGACGTGTTTTTCGGCGCGGGTGACGGCGGTATAAACCAGTTCGCGGGTCAGGATCGGGGAATTCTGGTCCGGGGTCAGGATCAGCAGGACATGCTGGAACCCTGAACCCTGCGATTTATGCACCGTCATGGCAAACGCTGTTTCGAACCTCGGCAGGGTTGAAATCTCCACGCTGAAAAAGCCGTTCTCCCGCTCGCCGTCGCGGTTGGGAAAGCATGCTTTCAAACGGCCTTTTTCATCAGGCCAGATCAAGCCGATATCACCGTTGAACAGATTGAGCATCGGGCAGTTTTCGGTAATCATCACCGGCTTGCCTTTATAAAAATCTGAAAGGTTGTTTTGACCGCGAATGATTTTTTCGGTCAGCAGATTGACGGTTTCCGCGCCATACATGCCGCGCCGGTGGGAGCAGAGAATCCGGAAACGCCGGAATATTTCATAGGCGGCGTCAATATTTTCCGCATTGAAATAATCCAGCAGCATTTTTTCCCGCGGCCCTTCGATGGTTACCCGTTGCCCGCGCAATGTCTCGCTCAACGCCTTTTCCAGTCCGCCTTTCCTGAAATCAGGCAAGGGCGATACCTGGAGCTGACCGGTGGCATCTGAACAGGCAGCCCGGATAATCGCGTCCACCGCCGTATTATCCGGAGATACCGGCAGCGCTTTTATCGCCGACGCCACCAGGCCGATGCCTTTAGCCGGATCAAAACGACGGCTGATTTGCAGTTCAACGGTGCAATCGGACAACGACAAAGTTTTGGTAGCAGGCGGCAGCGCCGGCATACTGCCGTTCACCGCCAGATTGAATGCCGCGCTGAATTGCGGCGAAAAATGATTGATTTCAGACGCCAGGCACAAATCGCGCAGCACCATGCCGGATTCGACCGAAGCGAGCTGGTCCATGTCGCCCAGCAGCACCACTTTCGCCTGCGGCGGCAGCGCTTCCAGCAAGCCGCTCATCAGCGATTGCGAAATCATTGACGCTTCATCAACAATCAGCACATCCAGCGCCAGTTGATTCTGCCGGTTATACTTGAAGTCCTCCGAGTCCGGACGGGCGCCGAGCAACCGGTGAATCGTGCAGGACGGAACCGCGGCGGTCTTTTCAGTGACTTCCCGGCTGCAATGCAGCATTTCCGTCTCGATCAGCAGCGACTCCTGCAAACGCGCCTGCGCTTTGCCGGTCGGCGCGCACAGGGTTATCCGCAGCGATAAGTCGCGCTCGAACAGCAGCGCGACAATCGCCGCCGCCACCGTCGTTTTACCGGTGCCGGGGCCGCCGGTGATAATCGAAAAACGGTTGCGCAAAGCGGCAAACACGGCAGCCTGCTGCCAGTCAATATTCTGTTCAAACAGCGAGTCCGAAAAGAATCTACCGGAAATCGCCGTTATCCGTCCGGCAACCGCGCCGGCGTCAAAACCGCCATCAACGCCGCAACGGGCTTTAATCATCAGCGCAAGCTGCTGTTCGCACTGCCACGTGCGGTAAAGATAGATCAGTTCATCTTTGATAATCAGCGGTTTAAATTCGCCGGGAGTTCCGGCAACCTGCTTATAACCGGCCAATTTCTCCAGCCAGTTCTCCGGCACCGGCAGCCGGCGCAGTTCATGGCGCAGCGCCTCCACCCCCTGCCCCGCGTCGGTCAGGTCGGAGAACCAACTGTTCAGGTCGCCGGAAAGCATCGTCAAATCCAGACAGATATGTTTGCGGACAAGAATTGCGTGGCTGACCAGAGCCGCCGCCAGATAGAGTTCATATCCGGCGTCCGGCCCGGCTTCACGGCAAATGAAACGGGCGAAATTAATGTCCGCGTCGCAGAACAATCCTTTGCCGCGCAGAGTTTCGATTATTGCAATCCGTCCTGAGTTCATTGTACGCCTCCCGGAAAGATTTTTGACAGTTCCCGGATAAAATCAAGTTCCGGACGCATTTTAAAAACGCCCTGATCCGGCGTCTGCCCGTCCATTCCCCTGACATACAGATAAAACACTCCGCCGAAATGGCGGTTATAGTCATAATCCGGCACTCTTAATTTAAGGAATTTATCAACCGCCAGCGCATAAATGGAGGCTTGCATCAAATAAGATTTGGCGATCATGTCGCTGTTCAGCGACGTCTGGTTATACGCGCTGTAAGGACGTCCCAGCCAGTTAGTTTTCCAGTCAGCAATCCAGTATTTGCCGCCGTGTTCAAAAAACAGGTCTATTTTGCCGTTCATAAAACCGCGGCGCGGCGCTTTGCCGCCGATGTGGTCAAGCTCGACTGCCGTCACCGGATGAAACTCGCGCTGCAATAATTTCGACAGTTCCGCCAGCCGGATCGGATCGGCGACCTGAAAAAAGAATTCCATTTCGGAAACGCGCTTCTGTCTGGTGACTTCCGCCAGGCGGAACGTTTTGTCATCGGCGGTCAGCGGAGTGTTGAGCACGTTTTCCAGCATGGCGCCGATCATGGAACTGCGTTCGGCCAGGCTCTCGTCGAACCGGGAGTTTTCGACCCGCCCGAATTTCAGCAGCTTATCCTTAATCAGAGTTTTCACTTCCGGCAATTTCCGCCAGCCGGATCCGGAAATCACCGTAAAATCCACTTCTTCAAAAATTTCATGAACACAATCCCCGGAAACCGGACCAGCGGGGAAATCGGCCAACGCCGATTCCGCTTCATTGTCCGCGACAACCGTTTCCTCCAGCGCACCCGGAGAAGCGCTGCCGTCATCCCAGCCCGGCGACTGATCTTTGCCGGTATGGGTTCCGGCGGAGAGACTGGAAAAACTCATGACGCCCCAGTCGGCGGGAACCGGACGCGACGGCTGTTTAGCTTCAAGCCGCAACTGCTTCCGCTCGGATTCGTAGAGCACGGAATGCGCAAACGGTTTTTCCCGACTGATCGCTTCGTTCCCGGCCCATTTAAGGCAATTTTCGCCTTGCCCCGGAATCAGGCCTTTACCGTGATTTTCGAGATAACTTTGCATATCCGCGTCCGGCCAGTTCCGCGCCAGATACATCAGCGAACTGTCTTCGGTGTCTTTAATGCTGCCCCAGGCAATGCAGCAGAACTGTTTAGCCCTGGTCAGCGCCACATATAACAGCCGCAGCGATTCCGCCAGTTTCTCCCGCCGGTAGCGGATGCGGTTGGCCGGCACGTCGCCATAGCCGGATTCAAAAAGCAATTTATAACCGCCGTCGCCATCCGGAGCATGAAAGAAGAAATCATTTTCCTCCTGCCGGTCGTTCGAGTAATATTCCTTGTAATAAAAGCCTCTGTTCCAGGCGAACGGACAAAATACTATTGGAAATTGGAGCCCTTTGCTCTTATGCACCGTCATTATTTTTACGGCGTCATCATCACTTTCCAGCCGCTGCTCATGTTCCTCATTTTCCTCCGGACGCAAGATGCGTTCATGCAGCCAGGCGATCAGTCCGTTCAAACCGAGGGTTCCGCCGCGCGAAGCCTGATGCAGCAGTTCCCCCAGGTGCAGCAGATCGGTCAAATGCCGTTCGCCCTGCGGCAACGCCAGCAGATTTTCCCGGACGCTCAACCGCTTTGAGGGATGAACCGCATCCTCGCGGAGCATCCGGAAAAACATCTGGACGAAACCTTTTTCCCGCCATAAGGTGTTCAATTCCAGAAACAGTTTCCGCCAGATTTCGATCTCCGGTTCGCCGCTGACCTCGTCCGGATCGTCAAGCACGGCGATGTCTTCGCCGGCGAGTCCGAACATGGCAGTCGCCAGCGCGGTGCGCAACAGCGGATCGCGCCCCGGCTCGGCCGCGGCACGCAGCACATGATACAATTCACCGGCTTCGTCGGTGTCAAAGACATTGCCGGAATTCTGGAGCACGGCAGGCACGCCGGCATCCGCCAGCGCCTCCCGCATCTGCCTGGCCTCCCGGTTGGAGTCGGTCAGCACCGCAATATCGGACGCTTTCACCGCTTTGCACTCACCTTCCCCGGCTGAATTTATCTTTTCAAACCTGGCGCGCGGTTGTCCTTCAGGATTAATTTCCCCGGCCATGCGCAGCATCCAGGCAATTTTCGCGGCGACTGCTCTGCGCAGGTTGTCAACCGCCTTTTTCCTGGAAAGCGGCTTCAAGTCGCCGCCCGGCTCCAGCATCCATAGTTTCAGCGGCGATGAGGCGATATCTTCACCGTCAATCACCAGGCGGTCCGGTTCCCTGCCGGACTCCGCCGGCAGATACACGATATCTTTTTCGACAAACGGATTTTCCGCCCCGAAAATAGTGTTGAACGCTTCCAGCAGACGCCCGGATGAACGAAAATTCTTATTGAGCGTGGTGCGGCAGGAACTGTCCAGACCGCCGGCAACATGCAGATAGGAGTATATGTCCGCGCCGCGGAAAGCGTAAATGGACTGTTTGGGATCGCCGACCATCAGCATCAGGGTTGATTCATCCTGAAATATCAGCCGGAAAATATCATACTGCACCGGGTCGGTATCCTGAAATTCATCAATCAGCGCCACTTTGAAACGCTGACGGATGCGGGCGGCGAAAGACGGCTGATTTTTTAGCGCGCAATGCATATCGGACAGCAGGTCGTCGAACGACTGCACCTGCAGCAGCCGCTTTTTCAATTTCAACGCTCCGGAATCGCGCAGATCCCGGATGAAACCGATCTTGACCGACACGCAAAAATCCTTTGCCGCCTGCTTAAATTTCCCGCATAGTTTCAACATTTCCGCAATAACCGGCGGCGTCAGGCCGTCTCCGACCTTCCACACTTTCTTTTTATGCTGATTTTCGGCAAAACCTTCCGGATCAAAAAGCTCAATTCCGCTGACAAATAAAATGAAGTCATTATTTTCCAGCCCGGTTTTCAGCGCGGCAAACGCGTCCGGAAATTTTTTGTTGAAATCCGACTTAAAAATATCCAGATTGCCCAGCAGCAATTCGCTTATTTCAGCCTTGCGGGGAATGAAGGAATCCGCCAGTTGCCTGAATGCCGACTCCAGTTTCGCATAGGCGGAAGCAATTTCAGGCACATTTTCCTCGCCCGACAGTTTAATTTCCGGAGCTTTAAGGATATTCCGGGCCAGACGGGAAAGTTCCGCCGGATTTAATCCGCAGTCCCCGGCGGCCGCGCATTTCAGCTTTGAGTCAGCCGCATAGAAATGCTGTCTCCAATAGTCGGCGGCGGCCTCGTCAATCAATGAACGGTCATCGGTGATGAGTTCCGCCCCGAACGGCACACCGCTTTCGAATGCAAATTCGTTGAGCATTCTCGAACAGAAGCCGTGAATGGTGGAGATGGACGCCTCATCGAAATCAGACAGCGCAACATGCAGCAGATGGTTCGCATAATGCATTTTTTTTCTGTCCGGTTCGCCGCTATCATCATTCTTTGTCAGAAAGTTTACCAGCATCCGGACGAGAATATCGGAAATATCCTCCTGCTTTTTCTTCAGATGATTGACACCGTCAATCACCAGTCCGGCATTCAACAATTCTATTGCCCGGAAAATATTCCGGCGCACACGGTCCACCAGTTCAGCGGTAGCGGCTTCGGTGAAAGTCACCACCAGTATCTGTTTAATTTCCAGTTCAATATTTCTGCCGCCGTCTTCAATGCCTTCAAGCAGCAGACGGATAAACAGATTTTCAATCGCGGTAGTCTTGCCGGTCCCGGCGCTGGCTTCAATCAGGCTGACCGTTCCCGCCCGCAAAGGCTGGCTCAGAAGATCAAATTCACGCATCAGAGCCCTCCTTTTCAAGCCGGTCATTGTCAAAGGCGGCTTTGTCCAGTTGCAGCAGATCGCCGATCAGCATCGCGGTTTGTTCAAACTCTTCCCCGGCGGGAAACTCCAGCTTGTAAAAAAACTTGAAATAATCATCTTTCGATTCGGCATCCGCGGCAAAGTCCGATTCCCACTTTTTAACTGCGGCGTCCAGTGCTTTTTTCCGGTCGTCACCTTTCATGACAGCGCGATAATAAGCAGCGGAAGTCGCCGGAAAAAACGGCAGCGGCTTGCGCAGTCCGCGAATGAATATATCCAGCAGCGACTGAATTTTTTCAGCAGCCGTTTCAGTGGATTCAGCCGCGTAGAAACAAAATTTATCCTTGCCGATCAACAGGGTACCCAGCGGCGCTTCAGCGATCTCGCGTATCTGCTCAAGATTCGCCGCCAGATTAAAAATCGCGGCACGGATCATATCGGCGTCCTTCAAACTCGCATATCTGAAAAGCATTTGACCGGGTAAATGCTTTTCATTGGAATAAATATTTTCCAGCCGCACAAACATCGAAACGCCGTTTGCAAAACTGATGCCCGCCGTGAGCGGCTCAATTTTTTCACGGACATGCGGAGCAAGTTTTTCGGCAAAAGCGGCGGTTTCCAGAAATAGAGATTCGAACTGCTGCTCTCCCCATGAACCCGGCGAAAGCGCTCCGGACGCCCGGTAATGCCGTTTCAGGCGTTCGCGCAGAATTTCACGCCCGTCATCCCGCCATGTCGCGATATTATCCCGGAGCATTTTTTCCGCGATTTTATATTTATCCAGTCCGTTCAGCTCAAACTTTTCGCATTCCGCGATTTCCGGGACATCTTCAATCGAAGGCCGGATCATCAGTCTTTTCGTCAGGAAATATTTAGCCGGATTGCGGAAAAAGGCAACCAGATCGGCAAGGTTTATCCGCAGCAGTTCCTCCGGCGGAGCCTCCAGCTCTTTTTCCAGAAATATTTTCCGGGCACGCGGCAGAAACAGCATTTCCGCCGCATGGAGATTTTCGCGGGAATACGAAACCAGCGGCGCTACCGGGCGAACGGCATTGACCGCATCCGGATCTTCAGCAAAATACCGCCAACTGAACGCCTGGAGCGGATGTTTTATTTTCAGCCGTTTTTCAACGTCCTCGCGATTATTTCCCGGACTCGCGTTCCGCGCAAAGCGGTAGCCGGAGGCGATGTAGTCCAGCAATTCACTGACCAGCACGCTCGGCGGATATTCCGTGTTGTCCTTATTTCCCTGCCCGGTGTAACTGACATAAAAAACGTCACGCGCTGAAATCAGACTTTCCAGAAACAGAAAACGGTCGTCATTGCGGGCGGAACGGTCGCCGAAACGCGGTCTGGCCGCCATCAGGTCAAAACTGGCGCTTCCGGTTCGTCTGGGAAAACTGTTCTCGTCCATACCGAGCATACAGATCACCCGCGAAGGAATGCTGCGCAGCGGGCGGGCTTCACAGAAAGTCACGCCGCCGCGCAGAAAACCGCCGCTGACGCTGGTGGAATCCAGACTGGATTTCAATGCGTAAATCATCACTTCCAGGCCGGCCTGTGCTTGAAGTCCGCCTTTCTCCATATTGCCGGTAACGGTATTGGCCGCTTCGCGCAAATCCTGCACGGGCTCGGCAAAACAGGTCTTGCCGGAAAAGAAATTATTGATTATGCCGAGCAGAAAACGCTTCCACCACGGCGCGGTGAAAACCTGATTGCCATAACTGTCGGGTTTAGGATTTTTAATTTCATGAAACATCTCGAACAGCAACTCCATGAATTCAACGAACCGGCCCAGCAGTTCGGCATTCTGTTCGGAGAAGCCGCCGCACGGTAAAATATCGCCGGAATAACCGCCGGTAAAAATCGCCTCATCGCCGGCCTGATTCCCGCCCATCGCAAAGCCTGCCTGCATCCGGGCAAGCCCGAAACGCCAGGAATTTTCGTAAAACGCGGTTCCCACAGTCTGCTCTCTGAACTCACGGTCAATCCCCCAACTGATATTGGCGTCGCAGATCCATTGCCGGACAAGCGGCAGTTTATCTTCATCAATCCCGAAACGGTCGGATACTGCCGGATTCTCCAGGATATCAAGCAAATCCGGGGCCTTGAATCTGCCGGAACAGAGGTTGAGAATACCAATAAACGCGGTGGTCTCGGCATCGGAACAACTCCGGCGGCGGTCGGCAATAGTCGCAAAAAACCATTGCGGGTCTTCATACTGCCGGGAATTAAATACCGCCTCGATATAAGGGGCGTATTTTTCAATTTCCGGAACCAGCACCATGACATCTTTCGGCAACAGCGAGGCGTCGCGGTCAAACATATCAATCAGATTTTCAAACAGCGCCTCGACCTCGCGCATCGGACTGTGGCACGAATGAATTTGAATGCTGCGGTCTCCGTCGTCAATCAACGCCTCGTCCGGATTATTTTCATTTGCCGGATTGCGCAATTCCTGAATATCGCGCTGAATTTTGTGCAGCAAAGTATCAGTTGCGGGATTTTCGTCAAAAAGCGTCTCGCCGCCTTCTTCATTCAGGGAATTAATCAATCCGAAAAACTCGCGCCCCTGAGTCCCCAGCGAACCTAAAAGGCTATTGCCTTTGACGATATAAAGATCGCTCAGGCGGTCTTCCAGTTCCTGCTTGACGAAATCATCTTTCAGGTCGGATTTTTCCACCAGGTTTTTGAGTTCGCGGCTGATCAGGTGCATTTCCTGCTTCCTGGTCAGATCGTATTCCCAGGCTTGTTCCCGGCATGGGTTCAGGTAGTAAAAATATACTTCCGTTATTTTCGATACCGCGAAAATCATATCCATAAACGCAGGCGAAAGCGAGGTGAAGCCAAAGAAAAAAATCCGCGGCGGCAGCTCAAATGCGCCGCAATCAGCCGGATAATCCATTCCGCCGCATTCCGGATACAAATCCGGATAAATCAGTTTCAGGAAAGCCGCATACATGGAAGCGAAATGCACCGGGCGGTTGCCGGCGGACAACCCGTGCCAAAGCTTCATCTGCCATTTACTTTCAGGAAACGCGGCCAATGGATTTTTCCGTTTGTCCCATTCCCTGATAACATCGGGGCGGAACACCAGATAATTGTCAAAAAGTTTAGCCAGTTGTTCCGCCAGTTGAAACAGCTTAAGTCCGGAATGGTCATCCGCGATATAGTTCCGCAATTGCGCGAAATCGCGGTCGGACTCAATCAGCGACGGCAGCAGTCCGCAGATTTTCCATACCGAAATTTCCGGCGAAGGAAATACATCGCGTTCGCAGATATCCGGGGAAATCGCGCTGAAAACATGATTGCTGATAAACGCTTTCGGAAAAGGGAATTGAAGGTTTGCGGCAATGCCGTTAAATTCGGCCAGGCGCAGCGAAAGCCAGCGTTCCATGCCGCGGCTCTGCACCACAATTATTTCCGGAGTGAAAATATCGCCGCCGCCAAAACGTTTGGATAAATCCAGCGCAAGGAGTTCAAGACGATTGCCGGAAATCAATTTAAAACGATTGTCTCCGGTTAAATTATCTGCAGAAATCATATCTTCCCTCTGAAAAACAATCCGGCTCTTATACTCTATAAGGTTGAAATTTTAAAATAGATTGCGAAGATTTTGAGAATTGGTTCGTATTCTGAGAGGCTGCCGATACCGGGGTATCGAAGGCCTCGAAGAGTGCGAATCCAAACTCAAAAGATCGCAATCCCGCAGGCGCGGGACGAGTG
>CAIKZE010000412.1 GCA_903831825.1 uncultured Lentisphaeria bacterium
CACTCGTCCCGCGCCTGCGGGATTGCGATCTTTTGAGTTTGGATTCGCACTCTTCGAGGCCTTCGATACCCCGGTATCGGCAGCCTCTCAGAATACGAACCAATTCTCAAAATCTTCGCAATCTATTTTAAAATTTCAACCGTGTAGAGTATAAAATCATGACGGCACCCAATTTTTAGTGTGCCGTCAGTTTTTAAACGCCGGTCTCCCTGAATTTATAAATCCTGATGATTGAATCATTTAGCAATGCGGAAGAATGTGGCGTCATTTGTCCGTCACGGCATCCGTCAGATTAAATCTTTATCCAAAAAATGAATTTGGCATTGTCTTTTATAATCCCGCCATTATTATTTAGTGCGGATTATAGTATTGAAGTATGGGAAAAAATTATCAAATAGCGAGAGGAACGAAGAGATGGACGCCAAAATCAGAACTCTTTCTTTCAGTGAATTCCAGTTGGTAATTGAATGGGCAATAGCCGAAGGCTGGAATATCGGACAATGCGATGCGGGCATATTTCACGCGACGGATCCGCAAGGCTTTTTCGGCGCATTTATCGGGGAAGAACTGGCCGGCGCAATCTCGGCGGTCGCCTACAGCGCGGATTTCGGTTTTATCGGTTTTTTTATTGTCAAACCGGCTTACCGCGGCCACATGCTGGGGCCGGCCCTCGGAATAAAAGCAATTGATTATCTGGGGGCCAGAAATATCGGAGTGGACGGCGTGGAAGCCAAAGAAAAACTTTATGAAAGCCACGGCTTCAAGCCGGCATATAATAGTATCCGTTTCGAAGGCATGGCAGACGATGACGCGTGCCTCGACGGGCTGGTGGATGCCGCGGATGTTCCGTTTAATGAACTGGCGGCTTATGACCGCCGCTTTTTCCCGGCGGCCCGCCATTCGTTTCTCTCGCTCTGGATTAATCAGCAGGAAGGGTTCTCGGTTGCCGCGCACGGCAAAAACGGCGTCAGCGGTTTTGGCACTATCCGGCGCTGCCGGAAAGGGTATAAAATCGGGCCGCTGTTCGCGGATGACCCGGAAACCGCGGAAAAGATTTTTGTCAGCCTGACCGCAAAAATCCCCAGCGGCGAATATTTTTACCTGGATGTGCCTTCTGTAAATCAGTTTGCCAACGCGATGGCGGAAAAACATAAACTGCGCCCGGTATTCAAGACCGCGCGAATGTACAGCCGGTTTCTTCCAAACCTTCCGCTGGAAAAAATCTACGGCGTAACTTCCTTTGAATTAGGTTGATTTTAAATGATAAAAAAACATAAAAATTTTGTTTTCGGTGACGAACTCGCGTTTTTGAAACAGCATATTCCGCTGCTGATGCTGGAGGATCAAGATTCTCAGGCAAAAATTGCCGTTGCCCCCAGTCTCCAGGCGCGGGTTATGACCAGCGCCGCGTCCGGAAATGATGGACAGGGTTTCGGCTGGATAAACTGCGAACTTATTGCGTCCGGCGAGAGGCGGAAACAGATCAACGCGTTTGGCGGGGAAGACCGTTTCTGGTTAGGCCCGGAAGGCGGCCAGTTCAGCCTGTTCTTCAATAAAGGAGCGTCTTTTGAGTTTAAAAACTGGCAGACGCCGGAGGCCGTTGACTGGGGCGCATGGGAGCAGACCGGAGCCAGTTCCGGCAGCGCCTCTTTCAGCAAAGAATTTCAGGTTGCAAATTATGCCGGGACAGTATTTCATGTCCTCGGCGAGCGCGCCATCAATCTGTTGACAGTTCCGGCGGCGGAGGAATCCTTGAAAGTAAGTTTCGGGAAAAGCATCAAAGTCGCGGCATACGAAACGGTGAACAGCATTACCAACAAAGGCAATACCGCGTGGACCAAAGAAAGCGGGTTGCTTTCGATATGGATTTTAAGCATGTTGAAACCGTCGCACGGCACGGTAATCGTTGTTCCGTTCAATTCCGGGGCAAAAACCTCTCCGGCAATCAACGCCGGATATTTCGGCAAAATTCCCGCTGAGAGGTTCGCTGTTTCCGGACAAACCGGATTTCTGAAGGCGGACGGAAAATTCCGCTCTAAAATCGGGTTGTTGCCGGAACGCTCCAAGGGGATCGCCGGCAGCTATGCGTCCGACCGCAAAGCGCTGACCATCATAACCTGTTCTCAGCAGCCCGGCGTCACGGATTATGTCAATTCCATGTGGGAGCCTTTCCAGCAGGAACCGTTTCGCGGCGATGTGATCAATGCCTATAATGACGGACCGCTGTTGCCGGGCGGCGCCCAGCTTGGTCCGTTTTACGAGTTGGAATCGTCTTCCCCGGCCGTCGGCACCGCTCCCGGAGGAAGAGTTACTCATATTCACCGGACGTTCCATTTTGAGGGAAGCGAAGCGGATCTCAACCAATTGGCGGTAAAACTGCTTGGCGTCAGTTTGAAGCAGATATGCACGATTTTTTAACTTTTGGAACCATGGTTTTTTAAAGAGATAACCTGTTCAAAAAAAAACTCCCGCAAATGCGGGAGTTTTTTAAATAAATACTGTAGCCGGAAGATTAGATCTTGGCGGCAGTCCAGTCAACCTTGCTGACGAAAGCGGTCAGATTGCGGCCGTCTTTGGTCTGGGCCTTGAAGGCATATCTTTCATTGCCTTTCTTGCCGTAGGTAACTTTCTTGGTTACATCCGCTTGAACTTTCTTTTTCGCCTTGACGTCGTAGAATGAATGCTTCATTTTACCATCCCCCTTTGAGGTTATTGTTTTTGCTTGCCCAGTCTTGAAGCAGATTGAGCAGGCGAATTGAATAAACAATAGCTGTAAAATTGTTTAATGCAAATTTAAAAAATAAAATGAATTGAACAACTGGCGATTTTTATTGATAATAACGCATTTTTGAGGGTTTATTAAGCATTTAAACAATAATATTCCATGATGCCGCATTTTTTCCGGTTATCGCCGCATCAGGTACAAAGTAAAATTAAAATGCAATATTTTACGTCTAACAGTCTTGCAAAAAATGTTCTTTGACATTATAATTTATGATATAATATATCCTAAAAGAAAATTAAGGAGGTGTTAAAATGTCTTATTATGATGATAGAGTCGAAATTGTTGCCGCCACATTAAAGCGGTATAAAATCGTGCCGGTGCTGGCAATCGAAAAAGTTGAAGACGGCCTGAAAATGTGTGAACTGCTCAATCGCTGCGGGTTGAAGGTCGCGGAAATCACCTTCCGGACGGCTGCCGCGGTGGAAATTATCCGTCAAGCCTCGAAAAAGTTTCCGGAAATGGTCATCGGCGCCGGAACGGTGTTGAATCCCACCGATCTGCATTTGGCGCTCAATGCCGGTGCGTCTTTTGCCGTTGCTCCGGGATTTAATCCGACTATCGTTAAAGACGCGATTAAAAACAGATTGCCGTTTTTCCCCGGAGTCTCCTGCCCGACACATATTGAACAGGCGTATGAATTGGGGGCCAGGGTCATGAAATTCTTTCCGGCCAGACCGTTGGGCGGGGTTAAGATGCTGAAAGCGATTATTCCGCCATATCGACATCTTGGAGTCAGGTTTATTCCGACCGGCGGCATTACCACTGACAATATAAAGAACTATCTTGAAATTCCGGAAGTTATTGCGGCGGGCGGGACCTGGCTGGGAACTTCCGCGGATATCAGGGACGGAGAATGGGACAAGATTGAGCAACTGGTTCGCGAAGCGGTAGCGCTGCTCGCCTGAACGTAAAATAGGTTACATAAATGAAAAAAGTTGCATTGATTACCGGCGGGGCGCGCGGCATCGGCTATGGAATCGCCTGCAGGCTGGCGGCGGAAAATTGCGATCTGGTCATCTGCGATATCCAGAATGAAAGCGATTATCAGGCGAACATGGACAACCTGAGAACGCTCGGCGCGGAAGTGCTGTATTGCACTTGTGACATTACGGATGCGGCGGCGAGAAAAAAGATGCTGGACGCGGTTAAATCGCGTTTCGGCAGACTCAATGTGCTGGTCAACAATGCCGGGGTTGCGCCGGCGGTGAGAGCGGATATTCTCGAAGCGACGGAAGCAAGTTATGAGCGGGTTATGCGCATCAATCTCCAGGGGCCGTATTTCCTCACGCAATTGGTTGCCAATTACATGATTGAGCAAAAGAAAGTCGCAGTTGAAACCGAATGCTGCATTATCAACATGTCTTCGGTCTCGGCGACGGTGGCTTCTCCGTCGCGCGGCGAATACTGTCTTTCCAAAGCCGGGGTCAGCATGGCGACCCGGTTATGGGCGGCCAGGCTTGGCGAATTCAATATCCCGGTTTACGAAATCCGTCCGGGAGTAATCAAGACCGACATGACCGCCGCGGTTACGGAAAAATATGACAAGCTGATTGCCGAAGGCCTTTGCCTCCAGAGCCGCTGGGGTTATCCGGAAGATATTGCCCGTGCGGCCGCGATGATGGTTCGCGGGGATATTGCTTACTCCACCGGACAAGTCATCAATGTTGACGGCGGCATGACCATTGACGTGTTGTAATGAAAACCGGAAGTCAGAATTCAGGAGACAGGAGTCAGAAGAAATCCTGAAAAAAAGCCGGAAATCAGAAGAGAGTGGAAATGAAAACCAACAGCAGAGAAAACTCAGGATTTGATAGTTATATTTCTATTCTGAATTTGGACTTCTGTTCCATGAATTTTGAATTTAAGTCTTCCATTCCGACTCCTGAATTCTGACTCCTGAATTCCGGATTTATATATAACGTCAGAAATTTTATAAACGCTAAAAAGATGGAACTTGTGGAATAAAGACACTAAATCAAAGACAGGAAATATGGCGGAAAAGTTAAAAATTCAGGGTCAGGACGTTCCGGTAACCAGGGTTCACACGCTGGTCATCGGCAGCGGCGCCGCCGGGCTTAATGCGGCGGTGCAACTGCATGCCCGCGGAATAAAAGATTTGCTCATCATCACCGAGGGGCTGGGCATGGGCACTTCCATCAATACCGGAAGCGATAAACAGACCTATTACAAGCTCGGGCTTTACGGTACTGAACCGGACTCTCCGATGGAACTGGCAAAATCGTTTTTCAGCGGCGGTTCCATGCACGGCGACCTCGCATTGGTGGAAGCCGGCCTTTCCGCCCGCGCGTTTCTCAATCTGGTCAATCTCGGCGTGAAATTTCCGCAGGACCGTTTCGGCCAGTTTGTCGGATACAAAACCGACCACGACCCCCGCCAGCGCGCCACCTCTTTCGGGCCCTATACTTCCCGTGAAATGTGCCGGGTGTTGATTGATGAAATCCGCCGGCGGAACATCAGCGTCCGGGAAAACCGCGTCACGGTCACGCTGCTTACTTCCGGCGAAGGCGATTCGAAGCGGGTTGCCGGAGCCATCGCCGTACATACGGAAAACGGAAAAAATACGTTCGAAGCATATGCCGCTGAAAACATAGTTTTTGCGGTCGGCGGACCCGGCGGGCTGTATAAAACCAGCGTTTATCCGAATGTCCATACCGGCGCGATCGGCCTGGCGCTGAAAGCCGGAGTGAAAGCTCAAAGTCTGCCCGAATCGCAGTATGGAACTGCTTCCATCAAGTTCCGCTGGAATGTTTCCGGCACCTATATGCAAGTGCTTCCGCGCATGATCTCCACCGCAACTGACGGCGTCAGCGATGAAGGTGAATTTCTGCGGCCGTATTTCGCGACAGAAGGCCAAATGAATACCGCGATTTTTCTGAAGGGTTACCAGTGGCCGTTCGACCCGCGCAAAGTCGCCGGGGGCTCTTCGATAGTTGACATTCTGGTTTATATCGAGACCGCGCTCAAGGGGCGCAGGGTGTTTATGGATTTCCGCCGGAACAGTTCCGCTTTGAAATTCGAGGAACTTGAACCGGAAGCGCTGGAATATCTGAAAAAATCCAATGCGCTGTTCGGCCTGCCGGTCGAGCGTCTCGGCAAGATGAATCCGGAAGCGATAAAACTCTATGCGGAACACGGCATCAACTTGGAGGCCGAGCCGCTTGAAATTGCGGTTTGCGCCCAGCATAATAACGGCGGGCTCGCCGGGAACCACTGGTGGGAATCGCTGAACGTCAAACATCTTTTTCCGGTCGGCGAAGTCAATGGTTCGCACGGGGTGTACCGGCCCGGCGGTTCGGCGTTGAATTCCGGCCAGGCGGCCGGGTTCCGCGCGGCGGATTACATCTCAAACCGCTATCCGGATTTTACGCTTGACGATGCCGTATTTTACCGGGCCGCAAAGGCCGGATTGGACGACTGCGCCGCCTGGCTGGAAAAGTGTTCCAGTTCCAAGTATGACTGGCAGGCGGAAAGGGATGAATTCCAGAACAGAATGACCAAGGCCGGTTCGCATATCCGTTCCGGCCGGCAGCTTGAATCAGCATTGTCCGAAGCCCGCGCCCAGTATCGCCGGATCAGCGGGGAGGGTATTGCGTTCAGTTCCGCCGGAGAAATGGTTGAAGCGCTGCGCAACCTGCAGTTATGCTTTGCGCATGTGGTTTATCTTGAGGCGCTGCTGGCCCAGGTCAAAAGCGGGGTCGGCTCACGCGGGTCGGCGATGGTTATGGATAAAAACGGGATTGCCGCGCATCCGCTGCTCGGCGATGAATGGCGCTTCGCCCCGGAAGATGAAGCTTTCCGCGACAAAGTGCTGGAAACCGTCGCCGCTGAAGACGGCTCTGTCCGGCACGAATGGGTGCGGCGCCGGCCGCTCCCTGAATGCAATGCCTGGTTTGAAAACGCCTGGGCGGATTACCGCGAAGGCAGAATTTTTGATTCTCCGGAAAAAGGAATATAAAATTATGAGCAACAACATGTACGATTTTTCAATCCTCCGGGACCTGCGCAAACGAGAGCAATTGAATATTGCGGATCTCTCTGAAAAAAGCGGCGTTTCCCCCTCGGTTATTTCGAAGCTGGAACGCAATCAGTGCGTTGCCGAACTGGAAACGATTTTCCGCCTGGCAAAAGTTTTCGGCATCACCGCTTCCGACCTGATCGCGCTGGCGGAAAACCGGACCGCCCATCAGTGCAAAGCAACAAAGCATGTGTCGGAAGGCTTCGTCTTCTCTGAAATCGTCTATAAAAACATCAAATGCCTCTACGGAAAAGCTCCCGCCGGGGCCAAAGTTTCCCAGCCGCATCTGCATCGCGACGATTATGAATTATGCTGGGTGCTGTCCGGCAAACTCCGGTTTTATCTGCCGAATGAAAAATACGAACTGTCAGCCGGCAATTCGATTCAATTTGACGCGCTGCTGGACCACACCTATGAAGCGGTGGAAAAGTGTGAAATAATCATTATTCATCTGCGCAAAGACAACCGGTTCTAGGAGAAGTTAGCCATGAGCATTGAATATCGCAAAATTTCGACCATTAAAACCCCGGCGGATTTCGCGGAACATCTCCGCAGCCTGGGCGTCAACCTGGGTTTTGTGGAAAACACACGCGCCGGAAAAACTTCTCCGCTGGGTCGACCGCTGGATTACAAAGGGCGCACGATCGGCAACCGCTGGTGCATCCTGCCGATGGAAGGCTGGGATTGTCTCGGCAACGGCGCTCCGGGCGAGCTGACCGAACGCCGCTGGCTGCGTTTCGGCCAAAGCGGCGCCAAGCTGATTTACGGCTGTGAAGCCGCCGCCGTAATGCCTGCCGGACGCAGCAATACCCGGCAGATGATGATTAACGATGATACCGTCGACGGCATTGCCGCGCTCCGGAGTAAGATGGTCGCTGCCCATAAAGCAAAATTCGGCGCTGCCGACGATCTTTATGCCGGGCTGCAGATTACCCACTCCGGCAGATATGCCCATCCCGCCGACGATAGAAAGCTGGAATCAAGGACGGCTTATTCGCATCCGCTGCTGGATGAAAAATTTCATAACGACGCCTCCTGCGTGGTGAGCGATGCTGAAGTTGAAGACATTATCGCGCATTTTATCAAAGCCGCGAAACTGGCCCATAAAGCCGGATTCAATTTTGTCGATGTTAAACACGCGCACGGTTATCTGGGGCATGAATTTCTTAGCGCGTTCGACCGCCCCGGCAAGTACGGCGGCAGCTTTGAGAACCGCACCCGTTTTTTCCGGGAAATCGTCGAGGGTATCAAAAACGAAGTTCCGGAACTGGATATTTCAGTAAGGTTGAGCTTGTTCGACTGGTTCCCGTTTGAAAAAGGCGAGGGCAATGTCGGCCGTCCGATGCAATGGGACGGCCCCTATAAATACGCGTTCGGCGGCGACGGCACCGGACTGGGTTGGGATTTGACCGAAACGGTTAACTTCATCAAACTTGCCGAATCGCTGGGGATCAAAATGATCTGCACCACGGTCGGCAGTCCATATTACAATCCGCATATTCAGCGCCCGGCATACTATCCGGTCAGTGACGGGTATCTGCCTCCGGAAGATCCGCTGATCGGGGCGGCCAGACAGATCAACTGCGTCGCCGAAGTTAAAAAACAATGTCCGGGCGTCGTTTTTATCGGTTCCGGTTACACCTGTTTGCAGGAATGGCTGCCGAATGTGGGCGAGTATGTCGTGGAGAACGGCATGGCGGATTTCATCGGCATCGGCCGCATGGTGCTGTCATACCCGGAAATCTGCGCCGACTCGCTTGCCGGAAAAAAACTTGACCGTAAACACATCTGCCGCACGTTCGGCGACTGTACCACCGCGCCCCGCAACGGCCTGGTTTCCGGCTGTTATCCGCTGGATGAATGTTACAAAAAAATGACTGAAGCATTGAAGTTGCAGGAAATTAAACAGGCGATGAAAAAACAGGTTTAATATTATTTGCATATATAAATATTTAGATTACAGTTATAATATTATGAAGCTTGAAAATGCGTCTATCAAATTGCAAGGAGGAGTGAAAATGAAAAATTTCTGGTTTGCGGGCGTTGGTTTTTGTGTGGCATTAACATTTGTTGCCGGCTGTAAATCCTCGCCGGCGGAAAAAATCGTATACATTCCGCCGGAATACGAGGAACTGATGCAGAGCAGCGAACGGATTCCGTTCCAGAAGGCCTGGGCCAAGCCGGAAACGATCCGGCAGTATGACAAAATCGATGTGGCAGTGGTGAATTCCCCGACTCAGCTCGAAACTTCCTGGTGGGCGAGCAGTAACATCCGGTATGCCGTATCCACCCATGGCGATGACATGAAATATGTCGCCAATTATGCGGAGGAATCTTTCAAGAAAGCATTCGAAAAAAGCCAACATATCAAACTGACCGATAAGGAAGGGCCGAAAACGCTGGCGCTGGAATTTGCCATCGTTCAGATTGTCCCGAATAAACCGGTGCTGGGCGCGGTTTCCAATCTCAGCAGCCTGACCCCGATCGGCCTGATTCTGCTGCCGGCAAAACTGGGCGTTAAAAGCTCCAGCGGCGACGGCGGCGGCGCGATAGCCATGGAATGCGTCCTGCGGGATTCGCAGACCGGTAAAATCCTCGCCGTATTCTCCGACCGCGAAAAAGGCAAAACCGCGCTGTTCAACGCCAAGGAATTCACCGCTTACGGCAACGTCAGGGCGATTATTGATACCTGGACCGCCCAGATAGTCATCGCGCTCAACCAGATCAAGGAAGGCAAGCAGGTGGATATTAAAGACGGCGAGGCATTTACCCCGCTGGATTATTGAACCCGGCTTAATACATTAACCACAGAGGCACAGAGACACAGAGGAAAGCTTGGCAGGTTAAACAGCCGGAAGACTGAAAAGAGAAGTCAGAAAACAGTTTTTGTCTTAACGTTCTTTGTTCTCTATGGTTAAAGGTATGCCAGTTTCGCCGAAACTGGCAAGAAGGCGGTTTTGGCAAAACCGCCATACTCAACAACATAAAGAAGACACTTAGGATAATAAGACAAAAGATTTAATTTTTAGAAAGTTTTTTGCCTTTCATGATGAAAAAAAGATTTCTCTGTGTCTCTGTGGTTAAAAAAGAAGTTGGATGTGGCGGATTTGGGCAAGCTATGACTGCTTTTTTTTGTCGGGACTTTTTGATTTGGATTGCGCCTGCTTGTTGAGATCGGCCATAAAATTGGCTTTGAGTTGATCCTTGCCGTTGGGCAGTTTCAGTTTTTTGTTTGCAGACGCTTGTATCGGTATCATCGGTTGAGTTTTTTCAGGCGATGACAACGGCAGAATAATGGGTTCTTCCGCGATATTCGCCTTGAAGGTAGTCCCGCAGGAGGTACACGTAAATTTAAAAGCAGCTTTGGTATCATCCGCCACTTTAAATTTCTGTCCGCAATTAGCGCATACAAATTTCATGGGCAAAAATCCCCGGTTATTCTTCAATTTATCCCGCCGTCGCAATACAGCCTAAACGCAATATTAAGATAACTTTATCTGTCAAAAATTCAAGAAAGAATGAGAGTTATGGGAAGAATGGGAAGAATGGGAAGAATGGGAAATGATCTGCAAAGGATCCAAAATGGTTTTGTTGTAGTGCCGTCTGTTTCGGACGGACTCCCAGTCCTCCCAGTCCTCCCAGTCTTCTCAGATTACGAAAACCGTTGAGTGGAGCAGGAGTTATCTCTCACGAAGGCACAAAGAAAAGTAAAACTTGCCATTCTCTTCGAGCCTTCGTGTCTCCGTGCGAGAATATGTTCTATTTTTGGATTTGAGTTTCTTCGTATTTTTCTGCAAATTCCGTAATTTAAAAATATCTGTTTTTAAAAGTCATAATCTGTTGTATACAAATACTTTGCAAATTCATAATGCTTTTTGTGGTTTACAAATTTACTATATGTATATGCACGTTGCGACAGCGTGGCGACGTAAAAAACAATTAAAAAACAGGAGACGGGTATCATGGCTGAATCAAAGTACGACGAAAGTTTTCCGGATCGCGCAATGGATTTCGCGGCAGTCGGTCTGACCGACCGCCAGATTGCACTCAAGATGGATATCTCGCGTTCGTCATTCTACAACTATAAAC
>CAIKZE010000413.1 GCA_903831825.1 uncultured Lentisphaeria bacterium
AGGGTTGAACAGAAAAATAAATTTGACCATCAGAAAATCTTTCGGATTCAGAACCATAAAAATCGCTAAAATATGCTTATACCATCAACTCGGAGAACTTCCGGAACCAACTTTTACCCACGAATTCTGGTGAAGAGGCAACTATTATTGACGGCAAACAAGTTTTCTTTATTCGCGATAACGGCGCCGGTTTTGATATGGCATATTCGACGAAATTGTTTGGCGCATTTCAAAGAATGCACAAGCAAACCGAGTTTCCCGGTACCGGCGTCGGATTGGCAACCGTGCAGCGGATTATTCATCGTCACGCCGGACGAATCTGGGCGGAAGCAAAAGTGGATCAGGGCGCAACGTTTTATTTTACCATAAATGAGGCATCATGAACTCTAAAGCAATTCTTCTGGTTGAAGACAGCCGCAGTGACGTCGAATTGACTGTCAGGGCGCTCGAAAAAGGACGCGTAACCAATGAACTTGTAGTCGCCGAGGATGGACGGGAGGCCTTGGAGTATTTGTTTGGAACTGGCAAATATACCGGGCGGGATGTGGCGCAAACACCTGCGTTTATTTCATCCTGAAAAACCCCGTCCTCTGGACGGGGTCATAGTTATGAGGCTTTGCCGGAATGGCTACTCACTGCTATTTTTAACTCCAGTCGTTCCCGCGACCAGGAGAAAGGAAATAGCAATGAGCAGGTTTCGTAAATTAACACAAACATTATGGCATTGCCAGTATCATCTCGTCTGGGTTCCCAAATATCGTTATCGTGTATTGGACGGAAAAGTTGGTGTTGAGACAAAGATTTGCATCCGGATGTTTACCGAGCAGGTAAACGGCGAAGTTGTGGAACTGAATGTACAGTCTGATCATGTGCATCTGATTGTAATGATTCCGCCTAAATTGTCAATATCTGATTTTGTTGGCAAAGTGAAAGGATGTAGCGCAATAAGGATTTTGGGCATGTTTAGCGAACTTCGTCTCAAAAAGTATTGGGGTAACCACCTGTGGGCCCCCGGATACTGCGTTGACACAGTTGGGCTTGACGCCGAGATGATCCGTAAGTACGTTAAGTACCAAGAAAAGAAAGAGCGCACGCAAGAACAACTCCAGTTTAAGTATAACTAAAACGCCTGAATTGCGGAACGGCTCGCTTGCCCTTTCAGGGTAAGCGCATTACTCCCCTATGGGGAGATTAAGCAAAGCCCCGCCCTTTGGACGGGGTTTTTTACTCTGCTTGATCTCAAGCTGCCGATAATGGACGGGCTTGATGTTTTGAAACATATTCGCGCGGATGAACGGACACGGCTGGTGCCGGTGGTGATACTTACTTCTTCGCAGGAGGAGCAGGATGTGGCGATGAGTTATGATCTTGGCGCCAATAGTTATATTCGCAAGCCGGTTGACTTTGTCCGATTTGTTGATGTGGTCAAAAATCTCGGCCTGTACTGGCTTGTTCTCAACGAGACGCCGTCAAAGAGTTGATTGCAATCTTCCGCCCTCCGGAAGTCACACCCCGGACAATTGCTTTTCTTCCGGTTCCTCGTCCGGGAGCGAGTCAGCCAGGAGAGAGTGCGGTAATGATTTTTTTGCTTTGACTTTCAATTCGGTCAGGCGGTGGGCCTGGCCGATGAGGTTGCCGCGACCGTCTTTCAACAGCTTCATGGCTTCGGTATAACTGTCATTAGTCTTTTCGATATGCTTGCCGATATCCTGAAGCACTTCAACGAAAGTTACGAATTTATCGTACAGTTTCGCACCCTGTTCGGCAATCTCCATGGAATTTTTATTCTGATAATCCCTTTTCCACAGGTCGACAATCAATTTTAATGCCGCAATCAGATTGGTCGGACTGATCAGCAGGATGCGTTTTGAATAAGCATAGTTCCACAGTTCCGGATCTTTCTGCATGGCAAACAGATAGGCGGGTTCAATCGGCACAAACAACATTGTAAAATCCAGGCTTGCCACATAATCCTGATAGTTTTTGCCGCTGAGGTCGTCAATATGCTTTTTCATGGATTTGATATGTTCATCCAGGAATGCATCCTGTAATTCTTTAGTTTCGGCAGAGGCAAAACGTTCATACGCGACCAGGGAAACTTTCGAGTCGATTACCACTTTCCGGTTATCCGGATAAGTGATAATTACGTCCGGTCTCAACAGGTTGCCGTCATGATCCCGGATGCTTTCCTGAACTTCATATTCACGGCCTCGGGTCAGTCCGGATTTTTCGAGGATGCTTTCCAGAATCATTTCGCCCCAGTTGCCTTGAGTTTTGGTCTGTCCCTTGAGCGCATTGGTCAAATTATTGGCTTCCTGGCTGATTTTAGTATTCAGCACGACCAGCTCTTTGATTTTTTCTTCCAGGGAGAAGCGTTGCTTTGATTCTTTATCATAGGTTTCTTCGACCCGTTTTTTGAAAGAATCGAGATTTTCGCCCAGCGGTTTGAGGATGGCTTCGATGTTGGTTTTATTAATTTCAGTAAACTTCTGGGATTTCTCTTCAATTATTTTATTGGCGATATTTTGGAATTCGGTCTGGAATTTAGTCCGGATATCTTCAATTTCTTTGTTCTGGTTTTCGAGTTTTTCCTCAAGAAATCTTCTGGCGGCATCCAGTCCCGAAGCTTTCTTGGACAGATCGTTGACAGTCTCGTCTCTGAGTTTAATTTCCTTTTTATATTCTTCGATAGCCGAGCCTTGCGCTTTTACCGTTTCCAGCGAACTTTCCAGACTTGCGCTTTTTCCTGAAAGTTCTTTGCTCAATCTTTGGATCTCGTCGTTTTTAGAGTCTATGGCTTCCCGGATTTTAGTCTGGTCGTTCTTCAACTCCATATACAGGACATTCTGATTGGCAAAGGCGGTTTCCCGGGAAGATAACCTGCCGGTCAAGTCATTGATCTCTTTGGATTTACAGTCAATTGCCAACTCTGCGGTTTTCAGTGAATCGGTAAGCGATCTGTTTTTTTCGGCTTCGATTTTATAGCTGGTAACGGCGTTGTTAAGTTCAGTTTTGAGGTTTTCGCAGTCAGCTTTCGCCACGGTATTGCCCGTGAATTTATATTTGGCAATAAACCATGCCGAAATCCATGCGACAACAAAACCGATTATAAAAAATAATATGTTCATGCTAAGCGTTTCTTAAATAATTTTATTGATTGATGCGAAATGACCATCATTAATATAACGGTCATTTCACTTCCTGCCAGATAAGTTTGATAAATAGACTTCAGGCGGCGGGACTGCCGTTGGAGGATTGCTTGATGTGGTACTTGCGTTTAAAGAAAACTTCGGCGATCTTCCAGGAGTCATGGAGAGAACGGAAATGCGAGTTGCTGCTGCCGCGGTCGTAAATGGCGTTAATCGGGATTTCCGCAATCGGATAACGTTTATTGGCAATACAGGTCAGCAAAGCTTCCAGTTCATAATCAAAACCGTTCGGTTTGATGGTGACGAGTTCATCCAGCCATTTGCCCGGGATGCCGCGCAGGCCGGTTTGAGTATCTTTCAGCAGTACGCCGGTGAATATCTTCATGATCATAATCGCCAGAATATTGCCAAGTCGTTTTCTAAAGGGTATTTTGCCGTTCCTGATGGTCCGGCAGCCGAGTACCAGTTGTTCTGGATTTTCCTGGATCGCGGCATATACTTTTTTGATATCTTCCGGCAGGTGCTGGCCGTCAGAGTCCGCGGTGACCACCGAAGTTCCCGGATAACGCCGGATCACGTGCTTGAACGCGGTTTTCAGCGTGGCGCCTTTGCCCCGGTTGAACTCATGGCAGAGAATATCCACACGGTCAAAAATTTCAAGGGCATCGAAATACTCCCGGTATGCAGGCCCGGAGCCGTCGTCCACCACGACAACACGACAGCACGGGTCATCCAGCAGTTTGCCGATAAGTTTCAACATATTTTTGTCTGGCTGAAATGCCGGAATAATAATGACCGGATTCAAAACGTCACCCCTTTTTTTCCCAATCGTAAAATTCAATCAGAACCCGCGAAATCCCCAAAACTGCGGGCAAATAAATTTTTAACCTTATTCATTATAACGCTTAAGATGAATATTTCAATATAAAATTCGAGGAGAATGAGCAAACTGCGCAACCCGCGGAATCCGCGGACGCTAGGGAATTTGTTATTTTTGACAGTGCGGCCATTCGCATCCGGATTCCCATTGGCTTCAGATTATTCCAAAATCTTTTGGTTCATTTTTTAATATCACCCTCTTGAAAAATCACTTAGGTGTCATATTATATGTCATATAAAGTGTCACAAATCTTTAAGAGCGAGCGTAACATTGTTTAACATAGAATATTTGGCGCAAAAAGCGGGAGTCAGCCGGCGCACCGTCAGGTATTATATTCAGCGAGGACTGCTTCCACCGCCGCTTGGACACAAGCGGGGGGCTTATTACACTGAAGCCCATCTCGAAAGATTGCTGCTGATCTTGAAACTTTCCGCCAAAGGCGTACCGCTGATCCGGATCAAAACCGTTCTTGAATCAGAGGCACAGATTGAAGAGCATGTTTCGGAATTGGAAATTGTCCGGATGCGTTGCGAAAAGATTGAAATCTGCGATGGAATTGATTTATTCGCCAAATCCGGATTGCTGAGAGACCGGAATATAATTGATATTAAAAAATATATAATCAGCCTTATACAAGGGGAAAAAGATAATGATGAAAAAGCGTACGGGGCTGTATTCGACAGAACAGCGTCCAGTGGCCTTGACAAAGATAAATGTCTCAAGTATAATTGACGGGGTTATTGCTGAAACAACAATTACTCAGCATTTTAAAAATACTGAAGACATTAACATCGAGGCAGTGTATTGTTTCCCCGTGGAAAATCCCGCGGCTATTTATTCCTTTACCATAAAAACCGCCTGTCAGGTTTTGAATGGTTGTCATGATGAAAGAACCCGTGCTTATGACGTTTATGACAATACTCTTGAAGACGGCGGCAACGCGTTCAAACTTGAGCTTGAAGAAAAGAATATTCTGGAACTTTCGATAGGCAATCTGTCCCCTGATGAAGAGGTGACGGTAGAGATCGGGATTATCAGTCATCTTACAATCACCGACGGCATCGCAAGTTTGCGCATTCCCACCGCTTTAAGCCCGCGTTATGTTCCTGCCGGAACCTCCTGGGAAGAGAACAACATCTCCTCGCCGCCGTTTCTTACCTCTGTTCCATATGGAGTTGTTATTTGCGTCAACATCAATATTCCGGAACTGAACGGTTTGCGCTCGCCTTCACATCGTATCAATGTGAAAAAGACCGCTTCCAGTTGTATTGTCGGATTAATGGATCCGCATGAAGCGCCGGATCGTGATTTTATTCTTGAATTTGAACCGTGCGGTATTGAACTGCCGCAATGCTCCGTGAGCAGGCATGTCAACGGCATGCGGGCGGCACTGATTAAATTCCACCCTGAATTCGATTTTCCGCTGACTGTGACTCAAGAGAAATCTGATATTATATTCATGCTGGACTGTTCCAGTTCCATGGACTGCTCTTATATAGAACCGGCCAAGGAAGCGCTGGAACTTTGTCTGCGTTCAATGGCAGAGGGCGATTATTTCAATATCATGGTCTTCGGCAGCAGCTACCGTTTGTTTTTCAGCAAACAGATGGAATACAACCAGATTAATCTGGATAAATACCTGTCTAAACTGTCGGAGATAGATGCGGACATGGGCGGTACTGAACTGCTGGACGCGCTGGATTTGGTTTACCGGATACCGGTTCAGAAAAATTGCAGGCGGGAAGTGATCCTGATCACTGACGGCGAAGTCTATAATACCAGGGAAGTGTTGCAGCATGCCGCAATGAATCATAAAACCACCAGATTTTATACTTTTGGAATCGGCTGCGGCGCCTGTCAGGCGCTTGTAAAAGGACTCGCCGACGTGACCGGAGGAGTATGGGAGATTATTTCTCCCGGAGAAAATATCCAGGAAAAGGTATTGCGCCAGTTCTCCAGGTTAATTCAGCCGGAAGTAAAGAATTTGAGTATTGTTGCTGAAAATGCAAAATTACGGATGCCGGAACGACTTCCGCCAATTTATGAGGGCGATATGCTTACGCTGCTGGCGGAAGTGGAAGAACTCAATGAGAATGCCAGGATTATTGTTTCCGGCAAAATCTGCGGAGAAACTTTTTTCTGGGAATGTCCGGTAATTAATCTCGGTGATGACAACCGGATTCCGCTATTGTGGGCGGCCGCGCAGATAACTGAACTCGAAGATCGACTCTATATTGATGAGAAGCGGGAATACTCTGAACAGGAAATCCTGAAGCAGGCGAAAAAATTCAATATTTTAAGCCATTTATCCAGTTTTCTGTCTGTTGAAGATCGGTGCGAAGACGAAAAAACCATATATTACCCCTCATTTAGAATCGTTCCGATAATGCTCTGCCGGGCAAGAATTGACTGTTATTCCGGGAATATCAGGAATTTAATGGCTGCCGTTCACGAAACCAATGCTCAGACGCAATATGTTGCGACAAATGTTGAAATCTGTTCGCTGAATGTTTCGGACTGGTATCGGCAGGCGCTTAAAACACAGGATGCCAGCGGCAGCTTCTCATCCGAGGAATTGCTGGCGGCTAAATTGAAGATACCCCCGGAAGCATTGGAAGCCCATTTGAACCCATCGTCTTCAGCCAGAAAAAACATGCTGAAACGCAAAGCGCTGATTACCGCGGTAACCGTTAATCTGTTGAAATCAGACCGCGAAGCTGCCGCGGTTTCCAGCCGGGCAATCAAAAAAGCGGAACGCTGGCTGGAGTCGCTTGATGACAAAGAAGATATTATCTTGCGCAGCCGTCAATTGCTTGCCAAACTGGACCGCCAATGACGCAATGGATAAATTCAGGAAACAGGGTTCATACGCAGATTTCTGACTTCTTGTCTTAATTTTTTTAAGCTTCTCCATTTTATTTAATCAAAAAACTTGAAAAATAATTGCCCCGCTATATTATTGATATAATCATCAGGTTTAAAGATTATTGCACTATAGTATTATTATATAAAGCGGTAGAATGAATAGATTAAATTTGTTACTTGGATGAATAGATAGTTATATAGGTGTTTCATGGATTTACTTGGTTGTGTCCTGGTAAGCGTCCTGTATGATGCGGAATTATCAGGTGTTATTGGTTGTATGCTAATTCATGCTCTTTACTTTCAAAGTTCATTGCGTTTCTCCATTAAGTTAAAAAAGCCCCACGCTTACATTATGATTATCCTTAAACCATAACAGGTGGGGCTCCACGAGGTTTTTATTTGTTATTATCAGTTAATTTATCAATTTTTTGTATAGCTTTTTTATTTCTTTTCTTTCTGAAAATCTTTTCCCAGTTTGACCTATATTTAACTTCATCTGTCTTTCTTCTTTTATCGCCTTTTCCATTCATTTGTTCGCCACAACTAAATATTTATCACCGATAGCCTGAACAATTTTCTTTTTTAGTTCGTTTCTAAAGCGAGGGAAGATATAATTGATATATCTTTTATCCTTTCCGTTATCGTATGTAAGAACAGGTTTATATTTTGGTTCATAGATAACATCACCATTTTTTCCGAACTCTATAAAAGTATGATCCCCAGGAATTGAAGCACACCTGATATTATACTTTGGAAGTTCCATTGTATAGCAAACAGTTTCTTCTATACTTTTGTTTCCTGTCTAACTCGGTTTTTAACTGTTCAATCTTTTCATCTTTTTCAGCTAAAATTATTAACAATACGGATTTTTTAATCATGATTCATTTTCCTTTTTTAGATTTGCCCTGATCGTAGATACAATTTTCTGAAATCTTTCTTCATCGGTTTTGTCTTTGAATATCAAATCTAACGTAATTGTACCACAGGCGGGGGTTTGTTCTTGATTGTTCCCCTGTTTATCCATGAAGTCTGATTTTGAGGTATAAGAATTGATTGTTACTCCATCAAAAAGCCCCTTTTCAATTTGTGGTTTTAATTTGGTTAAAATCTTTGAAATATTTCCTTTAATCATTTTGACCTCTTTTCAATTTCATTAATTAACTTCTTTTTTTTCCAATCCTTCATAATGCTTTCAGATTGTTTTTTCTTTGTTTCATCCGATACTTTTGTTCCCTTTTGTACCGTCGATACTTTGGAAGATGTTACCTTATCAAATGCCTCGGATTGTAATATCATTAGTTCTTTCAGCCACGGCATTTCTTTGGCTGATTTTTTAAGGGAGTTAAAGACAGCCGGTCTTGCAACCCCTATTTTTTTAGCAATGACCTCATAAGATGCTGGATAACTGGAAACATATGCCAGAATATATCCAAGAGCAGAGTTGGAACGTTCGGCATAAAGTTTGAAAAGGTCTTTACAAACGCAGGAAAGCAAGTTTGAATATTGGGATAAATTAACTTGTTGGTTGATGTTATCCCACATTTCCATGAGATTCTCGTGGGTTGGGTCTTCGGGAATGTATTTGCTTATCAGTTCAAAGAGTTCTTCGAGTTCTTCTTTTGGCGGGTAGTTCATAATTTTTATTTACCTCAAATTTAATTTTGTTACGCTATGCAGCACATTATAAAAAATTTGGATAATTGAGAATATATGTGATGTATATTTTACATACATCATATCAAAGGGTATCGGTTTAAACGACATCCTTGTTCATACCTGACCCGGCAAATCAGCGTACAGCTTTTTACCCTGAATAAAAGATGGTATGGGAAATTTACCCCCTCATATCGTTTCGTTATACCCTCTGTTCAAATGATAGTATTATGGGGTGCCAAGTTTGGCATGTCCTATTGGTATTAAATATAATGTTCATATCAAAAGGGGTGACATTTTACCGCCCCCTTATAGACCCCTTATAGACCCAAAAAGCCGTAAGAGTTTTTAACGTTCTTACGGCTCCAAAGGAAAAGGAATGCAACATGAACATTATATATAGAATATAAGAAAATAGGATAACATAAATATATTTTTATTACCTTTTTCTGATGAATGACAGGAATGACAGCTTATGACAAATCAATGACATTGCCGTTGTCATAGTTTTTGTGTTTATCATTAATAGGTTACGACCTATATGACAGAAATGACAGCCTTTTTCAAAGACCTTCTTACACCAACTACTATTTCTTCTATTATTCTACTTTCACCAACTCTTTCTGATATTTGTTGTCATTGTGTCATTAGGGTATTTAAAAGCCTAAAAATAAAGGACTTAACTAATGACATATATGTTGTCATAGAGTTGTCATGTTGTCATTGTATCTGTCATTTCATGGAATCCTGTCCATTTTTTTGATATTTTATTGTATATTGTAAAACAACAAGTCAACAACGCATCAGTCAGTCCTTCCAGTCAAAAAAACCACAAAAAGTAAATTATCATAAAATCTTATAATTATGCAGATAGCAATGATAACGGCATACAATCCGTTTTGTTGAGGTTAAAAGCACAAAAAAGGGTGCAAATATGACGAAGATCGAAGTTATTGAAGATTATGTGAACCGTGGCTGGGGTGTTACTCCGGTTGCTGCGCCGACAAGCGTAAAGAATAGCGGGAAAAATCCCATACAATATGACTGGACAAACAACGCCATAAAAAGCGTTTCAGACCCATCATTAGTAAAATTTTGGGGAGCTGGTAACTTAAATGTCGGTATTGTGACTGGGGAACCGTCAAGATTAATTGTTCTTGATATTGATTTTCCGGAAATATTCCAAAAATTTGTTGATAAACACCCCGAGGTCAAACAGACCCGCATAGTAAAAAGAGATAATGTTACTGATGGTCGTGTGCATTATTACTTTAAGTTACCGACTGGAATGCCTGCGCCGGAAAGTATTGCCGCAAAAACAACAGGTTGGGGAGAATTGCAGAGTACTGGCAGACAGGTTGTTGCTCCGCCGTCAATTCATTATACAGGCGGGGTTTATCAAACCGTGTCCGATGTCGAACCGCTGGAATTCAAACCGGAATACATGCCGGATTTATTACTCGCCGTAAAGACTGCAAACGTTCAGATTGTTTCTGGCAGTAAATCAGCACACAATAGCGTTTGTGGAGGTAAAGACGGCATTATGGATATAGTATATGCCGGAGCCGAAGACGGAACGAGAAACAATACTTGTTTTAAATTATGTGCGAAACTGCACTCTGCTGATTATGATAAAAATATTGCAGAAAATTTGGTAAAACAGTATTGCGATAATTGCAACCCTCCTTATGATTTGGCGGAGGCTTTAAAAACCTTGGAAAGCGCCTATTCCAAACAGATAGTTTCAAGTTATAAAGCTCCGGTTGTTTCCCCTGCGTCAGTTTCTAATATGGGAATACTGAATAAACTGAATTATGAACAACCAAACCAGAAAACTGACCCAAGCCCATTGTCAGCAGATAAAGTGGTTGAAAAAATGTTAAATTTAAGTGATAATCTATTTTTTCGCACTTATTCAGGGTTATTTATGACGCCGGAAGTCCTGGGGAAAGAAATTACCTGTATTGAAGACGCTGATGAATATTTTGCTCGGCTGGAATTTCATTATAAGGGAAACCTCGACTGGAAGAAAGGTGGTAACTTTTTTTCGGAAAAGAAAGCTTTCTCCATCATCAAAAAGAATGTAAAAAAATATGATTCGATTGAGATTGCACCGCACTATCCAGAGTTATCCGGAGCTTTTTACAATCACCAGATTTTACCAGCACCGGATTTTGCGAAGTTAGATAAATTCATTGATTTTTTCAATCCGGAAACTCCGGAAGACAAAATATTAATTCTGTCAATGTTCCTTACTCCGTTCTGGGGCGGCCCCGCTGGACAAAGACCGACCTATGTAATCAATAGTAAAGCTGGTCGTGGCGTTGGTAAGACTACACTGGGGGAAATGGTAGGGAAGCTAACCGGAACGCCGTTAGTGTCCTGTTCAACGCAAGATGACGCTAATGATATAGTACAGCGGTTACTTTCGGATGATGCCCAATCTGCGAGAGTGGTATTTTTTGATAATGAAATTGTTGGCGATGGCGGCTGCATATCAAATGCCGGAATTGCCAAACTGCTTACGGCTGAAAGAATCAGTGGACACAAAATGTATGTCGGAAACTGTTCGCGAGATAACAACTTCCTCTGGATTATGACTCTGAATAGTCCGAATCTATCCAAGGATTTTGCAGAGCGTTGCGTTCCGATAATGATTAAAAAGCCGGAATATAAAGTTACTTGGAAGCAGGAAATTAATGAGTTTGTTGAAGCCAATCGCTGGATATTGATTTCTACATTATTGGAAATACTGAAAGGCGCACCGGCTTCTTTTACTCCGCAGTTTCGATTACCGGACTGGCTGGCTGGCGTTCTCGCTCGTATATCTGGCGTGGATATGGTAAAACTTCAAGAAGTTATTATGGCACGTAAAAAGGCACAAAATGCAGAATCGGTGGAAATGGAACTGATTATTTCTGAAATAATTTCCTGCGTAAATCGTGATATGGGATCAGAGAGTGTTGGAAACTTTATCAGCAACAAGGAATATGGGTTGATTGCGCGCTTGCCGCGCAATAACCCCTCTTGAACTGGGCCGTGGGATATGGGGATTGCTTTTTCTCGAGGTCTCTTAACAGGCTGAAGCAGTGCATTTTCGACAGTTCAATCCTGGCG
>CAIKZE010000414.1 GCA_903831825.1 uncultured Lentisphaeria bacterium
GGGAATATGTAATAGAATCAAAATATATGTCGAGACTTGAAAATACTGGGGAATAATGGGCAAGTGTAGTTTATTTTGCCAAAAGAGAATTTATTGCGCGGTCTGCTGGCCGTTTTGTCCCAAATGCGCTCGCTACCCCTACAAATTAAATATGATATCACCCCGCCGGTATATTTTTAAAATGCCACCGATTCAGCTGAATCAACCAATGATATCTGGCAGCATACAGTAGCGGCCCCGATTTTTAGCACAAATCCGCCAGCTGACGGATTATCTGGATGGAACGCAACCTGGTTTTATTTTGGGGCAGATATTGCAGGTGTGGACAATACTGCTGGTTGGTCGACAACCAATCCGACTACTTTAAATGGACTCGATAGCCGATCCAGGTGGTCGATCGCTTTTGGGAGAAGCGCGCCTCCGGATCATAGGGCGAATTGATGTTCAACTCGGCAGGAGGCATGTCTTCCAAAGCTCGCAGACAAGTACTCTCAGCTGCCTCGCTGGCATAGAATTGCTGGATCCAAATGCGCCGCAAGATCTCCACGGCTGGAAGTTCCCGCAGCCAGCCTGGGGTAGCTGGAGTATAAATCTCTGTCAACAGGCGCCGCCCATCGGTTCCAATATTCTCCATCAGCGTGTGTCGCTCGACTTCGTTTTGCGGCAATCGCCTATCTCCAAAGCGGTGACCATAGCGTTCTGCCCATTCTGACTGTACCTGAGCCTGGAGCCACTCCGGGGCGGCCACGGCCAGGGCGTTCAACGCCGCTCGCAGGGTTTCTCCCACCAATTCCAATCGGTGGAGGAAGTGAATCGCCGCCAACACATGGGTCGAATCCGTCCGCTGGGTACCCCGGGCTTTCAACCAGCCTTTATCCTGGAAAAGGGTCAGAAGGGCTTCCAACAGCTGGGCCTCCTGCCCCCCTTGGAGCAAGCGGGTTCGAAACTCGCTCAACACCGAGTAATCAAACCCCAGATCGGTTAGGTCCAGCGCCAGGGCATATTTCCAATCGATCCGGCTGCGCACGGCATTGGCCGCTTGCCGATCTGAAAGCCCCTCGATAAACTTCATCACCAGGACCAGGGCCAATCGTCCAGGCGACTCCGCCGGTTGCCCGCGCTTAGGAAACAACATCGTGAATTGCTCATCGGCGAATAGTTCTCTCAATTCGTCGCGGATACGCAAATACAAATTGCTTTGGGGAAAAGCGGCTCGGGCGATCCGTGCGGTTTCTTCTGGAACAAGATCGGCGTGACAGGGCTTGAGCGACATGGAGATACCTCCTTAGTCAAATCTACAAATGATTTATAAGGATATCAAAATAAAGGAATGGGAACACGCCTCAAAATCCCGTACCTCCCAATTCGCTGCTTTGTGTGCCTCGCCAACCGATCATGAATTCGCCAACAGTATCAAAATTGCTCGTTACCCCTATAGCTCAATAAAAATAGATTATGCAGCTGGATACCTTATTCGATTATTTTTTTCAAAACTTACACAATACTCTTTTAATATTTTGACATTTATTGTATTAAATTTAGTTAAAAAACCTAAAAGTGTATCGGAATTGACCAAATCACCGACCAATCCAACTCTTGCCGGACGACCATTTATTTTAGATATACCCGTCATGTAATTACCCAACTGCTTGGCAATAATTTCTATGTCATTATTGAAATATAACTCAAATAATTGTTTATTATCATCATCAAAAGATGAATCGATTGTGCGATTGCTTGAGAATGGGTTAAATAAGATAAAGCTAATGCCCATGCCACTTTTTTTGTTATTGATATTTTTGTTTATTGCTTTGAACCATTTATTGATATTTTTACTTGGTGCCAGGGTTGTTTCTACCAAAACCAAGAAATCACATTCTTCCAATCCAAAACTTAATCCCAGGTCCTCTCCTTGAAAAACTTCAGGTATTTCCAGTGCATCGATTGCAAATTGATATTTAAATTCGATTTCATCGTTTACCATAGCTTCATTTCGAATACCAATCTCCATCGCCGCATCATTAAAACTGCTTAAACCATCTGAGTTTAAACAATAACGTTGAATGATTGAAACCTCAAGCCCAGGGATATTATTTAGTAAATTGGCCATTCCCATTACATCCTCCAGTAAAGGAATGCCAATGATTGCTACCTTTATTTGTTTACCTTGATTTTTCAACACCACACCCTCAAAAAATACAACCAAGTTTTTAGCAACTGTTTCAAAGTCATAATAAAATTCGACACTTGCCTGGTTTGTAATGACCGGAAATAAAGATTCATCCATCTGTCCATCATATCGAGCCCATAATATGATAGTAGCATCATGGTCTATTTCTGCTTCTTCTAAATCCGTGTTCAATATACTCAATATTTCGTCTTCCTCAATATTATCCATATCTTCGTCGTTTTCAATAAAGCTTGCCATAAATTTACCTGGTTTGTCAAAAGCAATGTCTATGTAAGTCCCATCTTCCAATTCTCTCGCTAATTTTTGATTAGTTGCTTCGACATTTTCAAAAAATCTTGCGCGTTGATTAACTTTTTCAGTTCTTTCACTTGGTTCAAGGAAAGATTCGCCGTAAATTGCCATTGTAAAATCTTGTGGATCTGGTTCTAAAACTAACAAAAAATCAAATTCATCGATTGGTAAGTTAGTAAATAAGTTTTTATCAGACATGAATTTATCAACCTTTTCTATAAATGTGGATTTTACACTTTTTGATATTTTGACAGATATTGGGGTTGCGTAGGCCGCCAGCGCACAGCATAACCTGTTTGAGCATTATTACCTCAGTTTTTTTAAAGAATCCGAAAATAATTTAAGACCTCCACGCGTTTGTGGGAAAACAAAATGAACTATCAATATGTTGGTCTTCCAGAAATTCTGGTAATTTATCGCCCCTTACGCTTCCAGGCAATCTCATCATCATCCGAATAGAAACCACAGCAAAAATCATGATCCTTAGATGCATAGTTAGAATTCGCAGCGATCCAAAGGCTCAATGGAATGATGCGCTTGACCTGTGTTGCCTTATATGCACGAAATGGTCCGCGCTTGTCTGCGTTATAAATCCGGCAGTAACCACAGTAAACGAGGCATGACTGTGTAAAATCCCTGGCGGTATCTTTGTCCCAGGACTTACCTTTCGGGGTCAAAATGTGAACCGAGTTGAAGTACCTCGCTACATCTGCGTAACTGTAAGTGTGAGAATAAAACCCTTGCAGCGCTCCTTTTAGATGTTCAACGAAATCGGAATTTTCGGGAGCATATAATTTTTCACTCTGGTCATACCTGTACATGTGGATCGAAAAATTAGGTGTTCCATCACGAACCAGTACTTCCGTTTTGGACCCTTCACCAACATACTGGGTAAAGGCAATCCTTCGCATTGTTGCGTTTAGATTGGTTTGCGGGAATGGACCGCTGGTGCCAATGGTGGCCACCATTTCCGTTTCATCAATCCTAACGATCTTGAGGGCTCGTTCAAGATCAGCAATGCTCATTTCCCTAAAAACTTCCTGGACTTCAAAATATGTGACATCAAAAAGTTTTTCGTTTAATGCCTGGGTTAAATTACGCGTTCGGTTCTGGTTTTCACCAATCCATTGGTGCAGGTCATTAACCCGGATTGGCTTCCCGTTAAGAGATTTAAATTTGAGGTAATCACCCATGATTCACCTGATGGTTTCTGAGCCAATTTTGATAATTAGTGTCCGCGTCTTCTTATTATGGCGAGAATCTTTAGCTTTTAGCTGAATTATATGGTGACCGAGAGATAGGCAGAATATATGGATGAGCAGGGTCGCTCCAAAGAGAGCGGCTTTTTTGTTTCAAATGGGGGAATAGGGTAA
>CAIKZE010000415.1 GCA_903831825.1 uncultured Lentisphaeria bacterium
CAGCTTTCCCGTCCCGCAACTTTATCCTCACGCGTTAGCCAGTGGCTAGTGATTAGGCTACATACCTGAAATGGACAATTGGTATGGACGAAACATTTCATTCGTCTAGTTTAGTGATACCTTACCTGGACACACATTCGATGAGTGTAAAACGGCTTGTTTTTTCAACAATTTGCATTTTCCCATCTCCTTTTCTAATTTACGCTTTCATCATGCCGACTCAATTTTGATTATTTTGGATTTTACAATTTCTGTACATTGTCCAGCGTAATCATATCAATTTTTTCTGCAAACAGGGCATATCTTATTTGTTTGTAGATTCACATAGAAATTTTATTTTCTCCGCGACATATTTGAAATTTTCCCATTTCGCGTCCGGCGGAATAAGGTGGTCAAACATGGGAACATAACGTCCCTTTGAAAGCATTACTTTCGTCTTTTCAATCTCAACCTCAACCCCGGCGAGCGACCCTGAAAGGACGCGTTTGTCCAGGCCGCCCATGATGCCAAGGCCGGGGTACTTTTTCCTGTAATCCAGAATGTCGCATCCTGCCTGAACTTCAAAAGGGAAGAACATATTGATTCCGTGCTTCATCATAAGCGGAACCAGTTCAGAACAGTCGCCGTCGGTATCCACTGAAACAAGCCTGACGCCGTGAGTTTTCGCGAAATCCGCAATCCTGTCGTAACACGGCATCATAAATTCTTCGATCATGGCCGGAGAAATCAGCGAGCCCTGCTTCCCAGACATATCCTCCCAGATGTGAATGTGATCAATCTGAACCCTGGCCGCGACCCGTTCCCAAAGTTTAATCCACAGGCTGGTGAGATGCCGCATCATATCCTTGACCATCTCCGGTTCAGTTATGAAACTGATCAGCAGTTCTTCCGCGCCCAGCAGGTCGCGGACGGTGCCGAACACGCCCCACGGGTAAACGCCGACCTGTACCGCTTCGCCGGTTGCGGCAATACGGTTTATAAACGCAGGCCAGTCTTCCACCACGCGCTCATCGATCAGGTCAAGGCGGTAGCGTTCCTGCTTGATCCGGTTCCAGTCATCCGGCGATTTCACGGGGTAGTCAAGGAATTCCGGCATCGAACCGCCATCCTTGCGGTTGCGCATCGTGATGCCACGCCAGTCCAAACTGACGATGGTCTCGCCCTCATCGGCGATGATTTTATTTTCGTAATGTGGAAAAGGGCCGCTTTCCAAACGGGGAATGGCGAAGCTGGAGTCATAACCCAAGGCAATAGCGGGATCGAGTGACGGATCACCGCTCTCCTGCCGCCAGCGGTTAAGCGCATCTCCCCATGGACGCCACCCCAGCCCCACCCCGAACGGGATACGGTCAATATTCCCCCCGGTAAGACACCGTACAATTCGTTCACCGCATTTCATATATTCACCCCTTTATTTCCGCAAGTTTTCCAAATCTGTGGACAATCGCCAGCGCCGGGTCGAGAGGGACATCCACCGGCTTCACATTCCCGGGAATTTTTACCGCCGGTTTCGGCGCAATCTTTCCGCCGGCAAACTGAGGCAGCCATTTGCGCTCTGCCTCAAGCATTTCAGACGCCATCTCCCGGGCTTCCGCCAGGGTGCAGACCGCGCTGGTCAGCGGATCCATGGCGACAGCATGCATGATGTGTTCAGGATTGCCGGTCAGAGAAGCTTCAACCGTAAGCTGCTGGACAAGCACGTTGGTCATGTTGAGCGCCGCGCACTGGACAGGAAGATTCCCGACTCTTACCGGATGGAAACCCTGTTTGTCGACAAAAACCGGAACTTCAACGCAGCATCCTCCCGGAAGATTGGTTATGCAGCCGTCATTCCTGACGTTGCCGTTCAATTTGAACGGGATGCCGGTGGTTTTCGCTTCAAGGATATAGCTGCAGTATTCAACGCTGCGCTTGCTTAGTTTCGTATCTTCAAACTCAAGATAATCGATATGTCCGAATTTCTCCGCCAGATACGCCGAGTATTTGTAGTATGCGCCGCTTTCTCCGCCGAATGCCGGCTGGTCGCAATACAGATCAAGGGCCTTTTTGTTCTTCCTGAACCAGGGGATGTACTCCGAAAGATGTCCCGTGCTTTCCGTCATGAAATATCCGAAATGGCGCGCCACCTCGCATCTGACCTTTTCATTCACATAATATTCCGGCTTCTCGATATTCTTCATTATCACCGGATTAATGTCTTTGCCGGTTCTGCCGTCCTGGAGTTGGAGGAACCATGCCATGTGGTTTATCCCGGCACAGAGATAATCAATATTCTCCTTCGGGACATCCGCATAGCGGCTGAGCAGGTCAAGCGTGGTCTGTACGCCGTGACAAAGCCCGATGGCCTGAATGTCGGAAGCAATCCGGCCCAGGGCCAGACAGTTTGCGGCCATCGGATTGCTGTAGTTCAGCAGAAGCGCGCCGGGACAGAGCGTTCTCATGTCCTCAACGATTTCGGCAAGCGCCGGAATTGTGCGGAGCCCGCGGAAAATCCCACCCGCGCCGAGCGAATCCCCGATGCACTGGTCAACGCCATACTTCAGCGGAATTTCATAGTCGATCTTGAACGCTTCAAGCCCGCCGACCTGGATCATCACGATCACGAAATCGGCCCCTTCGAGCGCTTTTTTCCGGTCAAGCGTGGAATAGATCTTTGTCGGAAGTTTGTTCTCCTTCACGACTTTCTTTAAAAACTTCTCCATCCGGTCAATCTTGGGTTTGGTTCTGCTCATCAGCCAGATTTCGCTGTCTCTCAGAGCCGGAGTCGCCATGATATCCATGGAAAGCGTCTTGCAGAAAATCTGGCTTCCCGCGCCAATCATTGCAATTTTAGGCATAAATTTCTCCTGAATATTGTACTTTTACTTGCCGGTTAGAAGCTTCAGATATTGTCTTGCGACTTTAAGGTCTTCAAGGGCTTCCGCAGCCTCGCAGAGCGGCGGCGCGTCTCCCCTGACCGCGGCTATGAAATTTTGCGCCTGCTGTCTCATCGCATGGACCCACGGCATCTGAGGAATTAGAGTTTCAGGAGTTTTGCCGTTGCCCGGATCCTTAAATATCTCGACGCGTCCCGGCGTGTTGATTCTCAGCGGCGCCGGCAGTTCAACTTTGACCCATCCCTTTTCAAAACATACCAGCGCCGATTCCTGCCAGTCGACAGTCGTCGAATATGGCGACATCTCCAGCGCAACCGTGATTCCGTTCTCACTGGTTCCGGCAAGCAGAACTTTATTCGGGTCCGCATAGGTGACCTTGTAGTTTTCGCCGCTCAGATAACGGATCAGGTTCACCTGATGGATATAATAGTTCACAAAACCGAGATATTTCTTATAATTTTCTTCATCCATATCGGACGGCGCGGGTTCACGCGGCAGATCTTTCAGATACTCGTCGTTTCTGATCATATCAAAGAATCCGTTGGCTACCCAGTCTCCGGACGGCATGACCACGCGGACGTATTTCAGCTTGCCGATCTCACCGGTGTTTTTCAGTTTTTCAATTTCTTTTTTTGCATAGATAGAGGCCGGATCGCTGCGTTTATGGTAACCGACCATTATCCAGGTTTTTGATTTTTTCAGGGCTTTCAGGATTTTTTCGCCGGATTCGATCGTACTGGAAAGCGGTTTTTCAATGAACACCGGGATTTTGGCGCTGAGGAGTTCCGGAATAAGCACCCCGTGCCTTGTGAACGGCTGTGAAGCCACGATAGCGTCGAGCTTCTCCTTTTTCAACATTTCAGCGGCATCCGAATAAACCTTGCCGATATTGTATCTCCGGGCGACGGCCTTTGCGGTTTCCTGCCTGGGTTCCGCAATCGCCACGATCTCACAGTCTGCGAGGGTCGCATAATTTCTCAGATGCGCGCACTGTCCCATGCTTCCAACGCCGACAAACCCGATTCTTACTTTCTTTTTTTCCGCATTCATCGTATTCCATCCTTTACAATAGTTGTCTTTTTGAAACTTATTAATTTTATGCTCTATTAATATATTATAAGTGATAATATTGTTTATAGCAAGCTTGTCATCACGATAGATATTGCTGTAATATTTACAAATATTGCTATGAGAAGAATCTTATGGACAAATTCAAGAATGTCGGATTGAACGCACCGAAAAAATCCTGGCACGCGGGCAGGCATTTCCATGAATATTACGAAATTGTCGTGGTCATGCGGTCCGGGGAGAAGGTTGCAATAGACAACAAATTCATCGAAGCCTTGGAAGGCGATGTCCTGGTCTTCAGGCCGGGAGTCAGCCACGAGGAGTGGGGCGACCCTCCGCTTGAAGCGGTTTATTTCTCTTTTTCCGCGGAAGATTTTCCGCCGGAAATCCCATTGATGTTCAAAGACTCCAAGGGCAGGTTGAGAATTATCGCGACATGGATGCTCAGTGAAAGCAGGGTACTTCATCCGTCGGAGTCATCAAGCCTTATAAACAGTTATCTGGATGCGTTTTTCGCGGAGATGACAAGGATCGTCAGGCACGGGGATTCGCCTCTAGTCGAGAACATCCGCGGCATGATTATACGCGATCCGGCTAAAAATCACTCGCTCGAATCGCTGGCGAACTCCGTCAAACTCAGCAAATTCCATTTTCTCCGGAAATACCGGCAGCTCGCAGGCGTTTCGCCGGCCGACGACGTGCGGCGCATCAGGCTGAGCTTTGCCAAGGATCTGCTCATTTCCACCGACGAACCGCTGAAGAGTATTGCCGAAAAATCCGGTCTTAGCAATGAAACGACGTTGTGCAGACTCTTTCAAAAATACTATAGGAAGTCACCAGGCCAATTCAGAAGATGAAGGTAATATATTTACCTGCGATGGATAACTTTGAAGAGGTCCGCCAGTACGAAAATGCCGGACTGGCGGTTGATTTTTATTCGCCACATTTCAAGGTTTTTTAGACACCAGCGCCGGTGCGGATGCGAGTACCGCGGCAGTCGGCGTTGGAGAAGGCGGGACTGGAGTAACTACCGCGGGAACAGGCGCTGCCGCAGGCTTCACCGGCACGGCAGCGGCTGGAACTGGAGGAGAAACTGAGGGAGTGACAGGCACGACGACAGCCGGCAGGGGCGCGGACGCGGCGGCCACAGTGGCCGGCGGCGGAGTTACAGGCACAGCCGGCGGCGGCGCCGGAGCTTTTTTGGCTTCTTCCGCTTTAAATTCGTCAATAGTATCTTTCAGTTTTTTATCGAAATCGTCTTTGAATAATTTCCATCTGGAATTAGGCGAAATTTTATCCTGTTTATGAATAGAGACTCTACCTTCCTCCACTTCCACATAAACCTTATTCAGCTTCACCTTGTTTATTTTTCCTGATATTTTCGTGCCGTCCGTCAATTCCAGTTCAAATACTGAATCCTTTTCCGGAAGTTTGAATTCTCCGAATTCTTTTTTAATTGACTCCACACTTTTTTTCTCTTCAACTTTGGGCGCATCCGGCTGCTTCCCGGTTTCTTTTTTCAATGCCAGCCCGGCAGCTTTTTTATCTTTGACTTCGGCTTCAACCTTTTTATCTTCAATTATTTCATCAATTACGGTTTTCAGCTTTTTATCATATTCAGCCTTGAAGAATTTCCATTTGGAACCGGGAGCAAGTTGTTCCAGTTTACAAATATGGGTTGCGTCGGCTTCAACTTCCAGATAAATCTTATCAGCAGTCACCTTGACCAGTGCGCCTTTTATTTTAACGCCGTCCCGCAGTTCCAGCTCAATTTTTGAACCATTTTCCGGAAGCTGAAACTCGCCTATCTGGGCAATTGCTTCTTTTTTGACGGACTCCTGGTTAATCTCCAGGGCCATTGCCGAAAAACACCCTAACGCTAACACAAACAACAACTTTTTCATGCTACCTCAATAAAAAATGAAGAGTCAGACGCCAATAAATCCGGCTTTCGTTTGCTATTATATACAATACTTTAACGCATTTTTGTAGAATATATCACTCGGCGGTAAAAGAACAATCATAATTATTTACCGGAAAGTGTTTTTTAAGAAAAAAATATCAGCGGAAACATTCACTGGGAAAAACAGAAGAACTAAATACCGATCAAGCCTCTGCAACCACAAGGCCGGAGGATGTTTTGCGATAAATTCCGGCAGACTGCTAACGGGAATCGGTCAGAGGACATTCGCGGTCAACCCAGACCAGCGCTTCCGTTTGCGTCTGAAATCCAATATCTTCATAAAACGGCCGGCCGGCTTCGGTTCCCAACAAATAGAAGGCTTTTACTCCTTTCAGGGAATGATACGACATTACATATTGCAAAAGCGATTTGCCGTCGGTATGATGTTGAAATTCAGGGGCTGTCGCCATGCCCCATATCCCGCAGATGTTGCCGGCCGTCGTGGTTTGCACCGTACATAGCGGAGTATTGTCTCTGGATGCGATAAAAACCTGAACGCCGGGACCGTCAATAATGCCGGGACCAAAAACTCTTTCCACAGCCGCCACTGGCAGATTAAATGCCGAAGCCGTCAGCCGGTTTGCGGTTTTTAACATTTTAGCATTGCCGACTATTTCAATTTCATAGCCGCCGGCGTCATATAAAGCAAATTCAGAAGTATAAGTCATGACCGGCATATTGCAAGCGTGAACCAGCCCCAGCTTGCAGGCGGTCTCCGCGATTCGTTCTTTCAAGTCCGCGGCAATGAGATATAGCGCCGGAATCTGGCGCAACCGGATTTTCTCCACGGCGCGGCAAAGTTTAATTTCCGGAAAAACCCGGTCATCCAGCAGAAAATAGTTTAAATCCGGGTACGGCTCTCCGCTTAATATCAGCGCCGAATTATGGCTTATTTCAGCTTCATAAGCCGCGGCCCCCCGATAGCACAACGCCAACCCTTCTCCTGCCAACTGCCAAAGCGGTACCGAAAGTTTCATTGTACTTCTCCTGAATGAATTACTGTTATTTTTTCACAGTCGTCTTCAAGCCGTCTCCGAAGTCGTCAATTCCTCACGGGTTACCAGGCCGTTAGGAGCAAACCGCAATACCAGTATTGTAATATCGTCGGACTGCTCCTGTCCGGCAGTAAATGTTGAAACTGCCCGGAGGATAGTTTTGGTAATATTTGCGGGGTCCGGATTGGCTGCGCAATCGGTCAGGACACCCAACAGTTGTTTTTCTCCGAATTCATGATTATTGATATTCATCGCCTCGGTAACGCCGTCGGTATAGAGTACCAGGGTATCTCCGGGCTTGAGGGCCATAGTATCCTGTTCGTAGTTCAGTTCAGCCACTCCCACCGGCGGGCCGTGCCGTTTGGATACTTTGGTGATGCCGTCGCCGTCTCTCAGAATGAACGGCGGATTATGGCCGGCATTGGTATACTGCATTTCACCGGTCCTGATATTCAGAATAAGCATGAAATAGGTGACAAACATTGAAGTTTCATTGTTCTGGCTTAATGATCTGCTGACGTTGGTAACGATTTCACCGGTATTCATTTTTATATTCGCGATGCCGCGATGCAAGGTTTGAGTCACCGCCATGAACAGGGACGCGGGGACGCCTTTGCCGGACACATCGCCGATGACAACGCAAAGATGATCGTCGTCGAGATAAAAGAAATCATACAGGTCGCCGCCGACGGCTTTGGCTGAATTCAAAACTGCATACAGGGAGAATTCTTTGCATTCCGGAAACGGAGGAAGCAGTTGCGGCAGAATGCCCATTTGAATATCTTTGGCGATTTTCAGCTCACTTTCAATTTTTTCTTTGGCGGCAGTCGTTTCTTTAAGATTTTCGATGTGCTTGATCAGCGCCGCCTGCATCGCGGAAAACGCCTTGCTGAGCTTGCCGATTTCGTCATTGGCGGTTATTTCCGGCATTGCCGCGTGGAAATTGCCGCTGCCGATTTCGCCGGTGGCTTGGGTCAGAACACGCAATGGCCGGGTGATTTTCAAGGATATCCAGATAATAACGCCCAGCAACAGCAGCATTCCGATTACAAACAGCGTTAAAATGGTAAATTCCATACTGGCGATAGCTTCAAATAACTGGTCTTCAGGATAAATAATACCCAGCGACCAGCCGTTGGAATGCAGCGGAGTATAAAACATCCAGGATTTTTTCTGACTGATTAAATGCTTTTTATATGGCACTAAGCCGCTATTGCCGGCAATCATGTCACGTCCCACATCCCGCAGAAATTTATCTTCGCGCTCTTCGGCCATGCTGAAGATAGTTTCATTCATTATCCGTTCGGTGTCAGGATGGGTAATGACCCGTCCGAATCTGGAAATAAGGAAAGAATAACCGGAGTTGTTGAGTTTAATCGCGGACACCGCTTTTTGCAGCCATGACAGCGACAAATCAACGGTGATGACGCCGGTGAACTCCCGTTTTCCATTATGCTCGCGGTAAAACGGCTCGACATAGGAAGACATTACAACTTCGTCAAAATACGGTTCCGTCCAAACCGCATGTTCCAGCGTTTTCGGAAGCGTGTACCAGTTGTAATAAAAGTATTCATAGTCTGCTCCGCCCGTATGTTCCAGCTTAATGCCGCCGTCTTTCCGAGATGAATAGACCATGTAATACTCTTTGTTTTTATCAAAACAGTAAGGGGCATAAGCGACGCTCAAACTGTATATTTCCGGGCGGTCGTACTGCATGCTCTCCAGCGTTGCCGTCAGCAGTCTGGCGATTTCTTCATCGGTCATTTTGCTGTTTTCAAACTGGATTGCCAGTTGCTTGCCCAGTCTGGATGCTTCAATGAATATCTGGTCCAGGCGGTTGGCGGTGGATTCGCCAATATGCCGGGTAGTCGTCTCAATCCCTTCCTGCATCAGCGACCATACATAACAGGTGACGTAGGAAAAAATCCCGACCGAGACGATAATCACGCTGAGCAATATATAAAAACTTTGTTTAAATGCCAGACTTCTATTCTTGAACATTTTCCTCCTTGCCGCTGATATTTTCATCTTTGCCGGCAGAGGTATTGCCGTTTAAAACATCTTTATAAAACTCACTGTACGGCGGGATCGTTTTAATTACCCCGGTAGATTTTAATTTCTTGGCGGTATCAAGATACGCTTTGGGCGAAAGGAAACCGGCAAGATGGCCTTCGCCGGGCGGAAAAATCAATTCCTCCATCCGGTTCAGCATCCAACTCTGATGGGCATTGTTATAAGGGATGTGATTTTCCCGGCAGTTTTTGCGAATAACCTCCAGCGTTCTTTTTTTATTTTTAAAAGCCTCCTGCCAGCCTTCGAGCGAAGCCTTGACGAATTTCCGGCACATTTCCGGTTTTTTCCCGTATGTTTCCTGCAGACAGTAAATTCCGTCTTCAGGGATATCCAGGTTGTAATCGCTGAAGAAAAACGTGGTTATTTCATCTTCATTGATTCCGGAAGAGAGCAGTTCATGATATTCATTATACCACATGACCGCAACCACATCAATGCCGCGGCACAGAAACAGTTCAATCCCGGATACCACCGGAATTATTTCCGCTTTAATTTTATACTTATCCAACAGCGCTTTCGGGACTTCCTGGAAATCCGTCATCCAGATGCCGACTTTTTTGCCGTTGATATCTTCAAGTTTTTTGATTCCGGAGCCTTTTCTGGCCACGAACACCAACGCCGAACGCTGGGAAATCTGCCCGACATTCACAACTTTCACGCCGTTTGAGCGCATTTTGATTCCGGAAGCCAGAAAGTCCGTCACAAAATCAGCATTTTTATCCATCAGCACGGAAATCAGCGTCCGCTGCGGCGGCTTATATTGAAAAACAACGTCCAGTCCGCATTTATTGTAAATCCCCAACTCCTGCGCCATATAATACCCGGCAAACTGAGCTTGCGGAAACCACTGGGGGGTGAAAATTACTTTGGTCAGAGCCGGCACGGCTTCGCTTTCCGTTTTCTGGGAAAAAACTGCTGAAGGCAGTAAGCCGGAGACTATGAATAATAACAGAACAAAAAACGTTTTATGAATTTTTACCTTCAAAACAATCCCCCGGCAACACTATAATATTTAACACTCTAATTAAAACTCCCGGCTTAATATAATTTTTACTCTTTGATTTTGCAACAGATAAGGCAGGTTTATCCGCAAAAAAATCCGTCCGCCCCGTCCGGCACGGTTGCGGTTCTGCTGCATACAGCCGACATAATCCCGCAGTCGCGGGAGACAGCCACTCGCTGCAACGCATCCCATAGGCCCCTCGTCATGCCGCCATTTTCCTTGACCCGAATCCTCCGGGATAAGAAGAAGTAGTAGTAGTAGTAGTATACGGTCAATTGTATTCTCCAGTTTTTCGGTTACTTTAACTCAGCAAAAGGAATTCATTTCATGCGTAATATTCTATTAATTTTAGCCTGTTTGTTTTCAGTATCAATGGCTTGTGCGGCAGAACAGGTGCCTCAGGACGGGCCGTTTGCCCTGGTGGATTTATCCGTTTTGCCGGAACAGGATGCGCAAATAATCAGATTGGCGAATGAAGATTTTACTTGCGTCCTTCAAGGCAGAAAACCCCAAAATGCCAAGTTTGACGAAAAGGCGGCTCTTCCAAAAGATGGAGGAACAACTTACTATAAGGGAAAAGGATATTATTTAACGATAGTTCAAAGTCTGTCTTCCTTTGGCAAGCTTCATGGCTTTATTTATGGGCCTGTCATTGTCTTTGATAAGAAATTTGCTCCGGGCAATACAAATGCAGTAAGTTCATTGCGCTTTTACACCAATAAGCAATTAAAAGAGTTAAAGCAACAGTCCGTTTCAGGGGATATATAAAAATGACCCGTATATTTACCGTCTTCATCTTGCTGATGACACTGTCAGGCAATCCTGCGTTCTCAAAAGACGCAGAACCATCTGTATTTCCCCAGTCTGAAAAAGTGCTAAAGGCTCTGGTAAAAGAGAAAGCGGATGTCACTACGAATCATCTTTATGTCAGTCCGGTTAAAAAAGCAGGAAAAGATGAGTTTGCGTGGGTATATTGGAAAGAAAAACGGCAATTGATTTTATGGGAACCGTTCGATACCCAAGAATGGAAGTTATCGTTTTCAAGGCGAACCTTGAATTTAGATAAGGATGTCGTGCCTACTGCGGAAGACATCAAAGGGAGTACATACCTTGTAGACGAAGATTGGGCATGTCGCACGATTGGCGATTGCATGAAAAACGGACAGGAGTACATTGTACAGAAGTGAAAAAAATCAAATTCTATAACCCATATATACAGACACTATGCCTTGTGATCGGCATAGTAGGGGGAATATTAAATATCTACTTTTTATTCTCAGGTTATCTTTGGTCGTTTTATTGGATATTGTTTTCTTCCATACTAATATTCGTTTTCTTTCTAAGAAAAGAGACATCCGCAGATACTTGTAAAATGACGAAAGAACATAGTTGCTTGGCGACAGATATTATACGCTACAGTCTTTTGTTTTTGCTGTTAGGATTTTTATGGAATCTCATAATTAATTGGTTATGGATGTGTCATTTGTCAAGGACACTAAAGATTTCTATGGAAAACTCATCGTTCCAATGGCTGGTATATTCCTTAAATATACTTTTTATATTGGCTATTGGCTTGGGGAGTTTTTATGTTGTAAAAAATCTCGGATTCCCAAAGAGATTTTATTATTCTTTTGCTGAATTTTACAGTTTTGTTGGTATTTATGATATATATTCCAATATTAATTCCCGCTTCCCATCAATAATTCTATTCTGCATCCCTTTTTTGGTTATGTTGGTCATTGGAATATTTTTATTTGCGAGGGAACGCATAAAAAAAAAATGGAGAAATTTTATGTCTTTCCGTACAGACATTAGCAGTGTAGCTAATAATCGCAGAACATGGACAAATACCGACAAACAGTAATACAGAAGTAGTCGAAATCATCGAACTAATGAGGGGAATATGAAATTTATCAAGATAATATTCATGGCGTTTATTGTTGCGTTGCCGATACTTGGCGTTGCACTTGGGCTTTATGCGGCGGCAGGAATTTGCACTCAATGGTATGGCAGCGTGGACAGCAAGGAAACCGGCAAGCATATCCTTTTTCTTGCTACGTTTGTCTTTACCACAATTGTAAGCGCCGGTGGCATCTTTTTCCTTGTATCGTTACCTGTAGTAATGCGCTTCCCTAAATTATCCCGTGGACTTTGCTCGCAAAAAGACTTGTTTATCCTGAAATGCTTAGAAAAATACGCACTAAGAATGCTTGAGTATTCAAGGACGGAACAGGAGAACTGCCAAGTCAATAAAAAACAATAAATTTTGTTGTTATAGTACGCTTATTCCCGAAAGCTAAACAACAAAAAGGCTCTAACCAGAGCCTCAAAATATCAAATCTATGCAACTGGTTGCTTTCGGCAATCAAAAGTCTATATTAATTTATTGCTTTTGCAATGGTCATTTAAGGAGAATCTGTAAAGTTATGGAATAAGCTCAGATGCAGGTTTATTGCAGAGCATATAGAGGAATCAATCATGAAAATGTTGAATCAAATGATTCTTGTTATTATCGGACTATTTCTTTTTACGGGATGTGCAAGAGATATGATATTAGAAAAAAACCATGTTTATAGTTTAAAAACTGAATGTATTTTGGAGCACGGGGAAGAATATTTGATTGTTTCTGGATTATGTGGACACAGTGCATATGGGGTAAAAAGCATAAGCAGCCCCAAGCTAGGGAATAAAGTTATTATTACAATAGTAATTTCATATGGTTTAAGGGGAGATTTTAAAATAAAAATCAAATTAGATAAAGATGTCCGTGAAGTATTGTTGGGTAACGATGGAAGTGTAATATGGACTAGGAATGTTACTCCAATTTAGAAGAGTGATAAATTAAAAGTAGTCGAAAATGGTTCTCAGGAAGCAAGGCGTATTTCGAAGATTAGCAACCATAAACCATGAAAAATTGCAGAAAATCAGGAATGTCAACTATGAAAATCAAAATTACTATCGGCTTATATTTGCTTGCATTTTTATTTCTCTTTCCCACTAACGGTTTTGCCAATGCCGGACTTTTCGGAGGGAATGGTCAGAATATCCGGCTGGAAAGCACGGAAAAAATCCAGATGGTTTCGGAAGATGTGGATATTTATCTGGCGAGATCGGAGCAGCCGGTGACTGGCGGAGCAAAATGGGAGGAAATTGATAAAGCTCACTATAAGTGCAAATTTGAATTTAAAAATCTGACTGACAAAGAAGTTACTGTATCAATCGGTTTTCCGTTGGTCGGAGACAATTATGCACTGCCACACTATAGCGAAAAAAATGAGGACATAAATCAGACAAAGATAATTTCTCAATTTAGTTTCATTGCCGGAACGACACACGGCACATATCCAATTCGTTATGTGCGAACTGATGTAAAGAAGCAGTTTACTCATATTTTTCTATGGGATATGACTTTCAAACCGAACGAAACCATCAACTTGCTTGTTTCCTATTCCATGACAGGTTATTATGGACTTGGCATGACTCAAAAAATGCCTTATAAATGGGGTCAAGACAGATATGGTTTTGAATACTTAAGTGAGTTTGATACAGCAATAACCCAAATCTTTGGATATGTAACAGCAACCGGCAAGTCGTGGCATGGAGCCATCGAAAAAGCTACCTTCACTATCCATGTGGGAGAATATGAAAAGTATTTAGAAAAGCGTGGAGCCTCTGAGATAGATGAGGATTACGTTTATTATAGACAACAGCAGGCACAAGCACCATTCAGCGCACTTTATCGACGCATTACTCCTGCCGGGTGGAGCGAACAAGGCGAAAAGAATAAGCGTGTTGTAGTCTATCGTTTCACAGATTTTAAACCTGAAATGGAAATAAACATCCAATACGCATTTTTGCTGATTCCTAAAAACCTGAACGATTATCGTAAAACAGTATCAATAATAAAAGAAAAATACAATAAATTCAGGACGATGATTATTCAGAGTAATCGGCCCAATATTAAAATTCCTGCGGAATGGGATATGAATGCTGAAAAAAATGTAGCTGATATTATCCTGGAGTATTACGGCATAAGCACCAACAATGCCGCCATCAAACCGTTTTTGGAACGCCAAGTCTGGTATCCGGTTGACAGTCCACGAAAGATAGATGCCGAATTGAAAGAGAATTTGCTGAAAATCCAGAAGTCAGTTTTGTAGTGCGTACTAATTTTTCAATGGCGGCATTACACTCAGATTTGCAGAATACAACATGTTATAAAAAAGGCTCCGGCAATGAAACAGGCATGGAAAGATAGAATATACTGGTCAATTGTGATTGCAGGGATTCTGATTATCGCAACTGCCATGCCCAGAACGATAGTGGATGTTATGATGGGGCCAACGTTATTCACGTATGGTTTCCCATTTCAGGCAGTCTGCATCGAGAGACCGCTTTTTGCCGGATATGTCAAAGTTGACTATATGTTTATGGTAAATGTTATGCTGCTTTCGCTGCCATTTATCTTGCATCGTGTATTGCCCGGCAGACAGAAACGGTGGCAAAACCGCATACGTGAGGTATTGTTTTATTTGCTGTTTGTTTTTGTCACTGTGTGGGCGATATGGTATGTTCATGGATGGCGTTGGGGGATACGGTCTTTTTATGGATGGTGCTGGGTCGCATGGTGGGGGATATGGCTTCTTGCATACCTGTTCATCTTGCCGGATGTTTTGAAATTATTGAGCAAAATGTTTTGCCGTTCAGCGTGGAACAGGAAAATACTAATCCGGCTAGGCGCAGCAATTCTGTTCGTGGTTATACTTGCAGTCGGATTGTATTTTCTGGCCGTGCATGAACTTAGAAATTCATACAGGCAACAAAATATCGAACTTACCGGACTCCCTGTATTAGGCGAAATTATTTTGGTTGACCGGTCAAGTTCACGGAAGCGCAATTATGCAATGATTTACATTGACCCGCAGGAAGACGTTATTCGTTGCCTGGTGCTCTGTTTTACCGTAAATTACAGGACTCTGAAAAGCCAAAATACCGAATTCCCGCAGTGGGCGTTTTATCCATATCGCTATTTTGGGCCGGATATTCGTCTACAACGCACCAGTCAAGGAAGTACAATGTCAGCATTGAAATAGATGGCTGTTTTAACCATGTCAGAATGTGAGGATAAGAATACATGAAATTTCGGAAAATATTTATTGTCCCCTGCGGAATGTTGGTTTTGATCGGTTGCATTTACCTTGGGGTAAGTAAGATTGCAACTACATATACCGCAATGAAAGCAGAGCAAAAAATGGCAAATTGCATGTTGAATTTGAAGGTGATAGCCAATGCCATGAATCTGTATTACGAAACATATCATTCGATTCCAGAGGTGAATAATATTGACAATTTAATGGTACTATTAAAGTTAAATACAAAAGATTTTTATTCATGCGATGACAATATTGCCTTTCAGGAAACGCTTATCTATAATAAAGATATGAGGGTATGGAGAAATGAAAATCCTGTTCCCATGATTTGGGATAGAATGGGTAAGCATGGAGAATGTCTGCATGTTTTATATTCAGATGGTGTTGTTAGAATTTTAAATTCCGATACCCTATTTACTCAAAACGTGAGTAAATAGGGGCCGAGGAGAACAAGAAGCCTATTATACGACAATATATTGATTATGACGATTTGAGCAGTTATTGATTATAGAACGCCATTTAACACAGGATAGTTTACATGAACATAGATAATAAAACTGAGCCCAGGCTATTGACAAAGCATGAATTGCGTGAGGTTGCCTATCCGTGCAGAGATAGGCGTAAATATAATAAAAGAAACAACAATAGCCTATTTCAAGGGTGTAAAATCCCGGGCGGAGAAGCCGTAAGCAGGGATGCTTGCGGCGCTCTTCAGGAACTGCCGTTTAAAGATTGCAAATTAGACGAGCCAGTTTATAGTAAGCGACGCGGTAGAATACATCTGTAAAATGTTTGAAAGTGGAGTTATTCGAGACGATAAAGAGCGACTTGAAAAACCATAAGGGGAAATTTGAGAACATGAAATTGATTGATTTAATTCCGAATGGTCACGGCTACGATGTCAGCAAAGTATATGAAGGCATATCCGGCAATCATCCCCTGGCGAAATCGAGTTTTGCTCAAATCAGGAAAACTTGCGAATCCATAAAGGCGGAAATCAACAGCAGATATTCTCCGGGAACATTCGCGGGAGTTGAAGAAGTTACCGGCAAAATAGAGTATATTTTAGAACGCCTGGAAAAATGGATTGAGGATGGAAAGCTGCATAACAACAAAGACGCGGAAGTGTTTATGGACAGCTTTTGCGACAGGTTTGAAGAGTTAAAAGCAATGCTTATAGCAATTGACAGCAATCCGGAAGAATAGAAACAGCGCATCTGTAATGCCTTGCGCAAACCGGATTCCACGGCTAATTTATTAAGTAAACGGAGGTTCAACATGTTTGAAATAGATATTACCAGGAGTTTTTCGGCAGCGCACTGCCTGCAAGGCTATAAAGGCGACTGTTCGGCGCTTCATGGACATAACTGGACAGTGCAGGCCGTACTTCAGGCGGAAACGCTGGACCAGATCGGGATTGCCGTGGATTTTAAAAAACTGAAACAGGAACTGGACGCCATCCTGGAAGATTATGACCATACCAACATCTCGGAACTGGACGAATTTAAATCCGTTAATCCGACCAGTGAAATTATCGCTCAGGTTATCTACCGTAAACTGTCCGGCAAGATGAATGACGGCAATGTCAAAGTAGCCAGGATAAGGGTTTGCGAATCCCCGGCTTCCGGCGCCACATATTTTGAATAAGTAAAACCGGGAGACAGGAGACAGGATAAAACGGTATTACGGCATGACAGTTTAACGGTATTACAGTCAAACCGTAAAACCGCGGAGCCGTTAAACCGGAAAAGTTTTCTCTGTGTTCCCGCGCCTGCGGGATTAAAAAGAGTTTTAAACAACGATACTTATGGAATTATCCATGAATCAAAACAGTATTCTGGTAACCGAAACTTTCCTGAGCATTCAGGGGGAATCCACCCATGCCGGGAAACTGTGTTTTTTCATCCGGCTGGCCGGGTGCAATCTGAAATGCAGCTACTGCGATACGCAATACTCAGCCAAATTGACCGACGGCAAAGCAGAAATGCTTGACCTCCTGGTGGTAAAGGCGGTCTCATCAGACGTTGACCTAGTTGAAATCACCGGCGGCGAGCCGCTGATCCAGCCGGCAACAATCCCGCTCTGCGAAAAATTACTGGATGCCGGGATGACAGTGCTGGTTGAAACAAACGGTTCCATGCCGATATGGGAACTGCCGGCCGGCATAATCCGCATTCTCGACTGCAAAACTCCGTCCAGCGGCGAATCCGGCAGCAACCTCTACAAAAACTACGATTTTCTCACTTCCGCTGACGAAATAAAATTCGTCATCTCCGACCGGGAGGATTATGATTTCTCGCGTAAGATTATCCGCGAATATGATCTTTCGTCCAAAACTCGGAATCTGTTGTTCAGTCCGGCCTGGGGTAAAATCGCGCCGCAGCAACTGGCGGCATGGATGATTGCCGACCGTCCCGCTGCCCGCCTCCAATTGCAGATGCATAAACTGATCTGGGGGCCGGATAAAACCGGGGTATAGCAAAATTGCAGTCTTATCCTTGGGGATTTACGTCTTCAGAAACTGCGACAGGCCCAAGTTCTTCACTCTCCAGAATCAAAGGATAAATAAATTTCCGGATTCTGCCGGCCCGTTCCATAATTTCCTGACAGTCCTCCTGACTGACGTTCTCAGTTCCGTATTCATATCTGGAATAAATGAAAAAAACCACCACTACGTCTTTCGCCAGTTGCAAATCGTGATTACTCAACGAAGCGCCATATTCAAACAACTCCGCGTTGTGCTGGCGCGGATATTCCGCCAGCACCAGCAGTTCACGAACCGTAAGATAACATAATCTGACAGTTTCAATCGGGTTGACGGCGGCGGAAGCCGCCGCCCGCCGGAACCAAGTCCGGCAATTTTTCAGCAACCGGCGGCGATAAAAATATTTTTCCAGTATTTTTATCTCCATAAACAGCGCGATAATGATCATAAACAAGGGGAAAGCCACTGCCCAGTGTTTCTTGGACCAGAGATAAAACCGGTGGATTTTATCTCCGGCTTTGTTTATCATTTTTTCAAAGGATTTCTTAATATCGTCATAAAGGGTCTTAAACTTTTCAAACCCTTCGCCTTTGATACCGGGCATCGCGTTATTGAGCATATTGCGGAGCGTATCCTGGATTTTTTCAGGAGCCATCGCAGTTTCAATCAATGCTTTTTCAGCAACATTCAGATTCGCGTTGTCTGACTGATCCATATTTTCGAAAAAGCCTTTCCTGACGGTGGCCAGGGTCTGGCGCGTAAGTTCCGGCGGCATAATGCGCCAACTGTCACCAAAAGGGTCTCTGAGGCTGCCGATTGCAAACGGCGTTGTGTTTGAAACAATTTCTCCGGGCGGAGTCGCGTCAAATGTTATCCAGCCCATTTTCTCAATGTATATCTGGGTCCAGGCATGGGCGTGATATTCATGAACTTCAAAATAACCGGTCAGCGCATTATAGTTTCCCGGAGAAAATCCGGTAGCCACTCTGGCCGGCAGTCCGGCAAGCCTGGCCATCACGGTCAACGTGGAGGCAAAATACTCGCAATGCCCTTCATGCAGTTCGAATATGAAAAAATCTGTCGCCTCGCGGCCTTCCGGCACTTTCTGAGAGAATTGTTTATATGAAAAATTTTCCCGGAGATAATTCCTCAGGATAATCGCCTTTTCAAATGGCGTCTGAACATGCTGGGTCAGCCGCCTGGTCAACAGCTTGAGCCGCCGGCTGATTTTACTCCGCGGCAATTTTAGGTAATGCTTCTGCGGCAGCCTTTCAATCCAATAGCTGACTTCGTCATCTTTTTCGCTCTCTTTTTTGATGTCCGGCATATACAGTTCCGAATATACCCGGTATTTGAACGGCACCGCCGGATAGTTCTTATCTTTCAGCCAGCTATGATAAAAATTGGTTTCGATCTTGGACGTGCCGGTTTGTGAACCTGAGCATTCTAAAGACACCGGCCGGTAAGCTGCGTACAGCGAGTTGCTGACCCATTTTTCGACGGTAAAACTCTGCTCAATGCCGCAATTCGCCACTTTTGTTTTTAAATTTGTATCCTTGATGCTGTCTTTATTCTTCAAGTCTTCAGAGATGGTCCATTCATTGCCGTCATACCCGTCATACAACTGTGCCAGCCAATAAAGTTTTACAGGCGACTTCACCTTGAATACCATATCTTTGCCGGGAGGGCTTGCTCCGCCGTTGCCTGCACTGCTCATTGATTCCGATTTTTTTACCGTCATGGGAGCCCCGGTTTTGCCGATGGAAGTTGGCGAACCGGTCTGTACTTCCATTTTACCTCTTTCGGATTTCTTTACTTTTTCCGGTTTGAACCAGAGGGTGAACTCCGGCATGTCTGATTCATTATCAGTGCCGAAAGATACGTCGAACAATCCAATCCCCTGTTTTCCTTCTATCGGGAAAATGGAAAAAATAAACCAGAAGACCAAACCGCTTATAATAATATGAATCAGAATATGCGGCCAATTGCGCTTGAGCACACCAGGCGGCGGCAAAATCCCCGGCTGGCCGGAAAGAGAACGCGTTCTGGTGCTGTACAAAATCGTCAGCGCCAGCATCAGGGCGACAAAGAAAATTACAATAAAAATCGTTCGCGGCAGCAACGCGCCGTAAACCAGCAGAAACATGCTTACCAGCAGAAGATAGTCATAGTCTTCCCGCCGCTGGGCAAAAATAAAACACAGTCCGATAATACATACGGATTCAATTAAAACTTTGTCTAATTGAATGTGGCAGATCATCCGGTAGAAAAACCAGCCGCCGGCAAGCAAAATGATGATTATTTGAATTAAAAAACGGGCATCCCGGCTGATGGTGCGATAGGGAATATAGGCCATCATGCCGAAAGGTATCAGCAGGAACAGCAGCGCAACCGTCAGCGCCGGATGCCCATGCTGCCACAATGCGGAAATAATACTCAGTCCGTAAAAAACGATGTAGGCGGAATGAAAAGACAACCTTGAAGGACGATAACCGGGCAGATTATCTAAAGCCTTCTCCTGGTTTTTCGCATCTTTTTTATTCATTTCTCAACATCCCGGAAACATCTGTTTCAAACGTCGCCACATATGGTGAAATCGCTCCGGAAGAACTGGTTTTAACCTTGCCTTTTTTTATTTTTCTAGGCTCGTCCGGTTCGATAATCATGGGGAAATACTCTTTCGGGGCATATATCCACCGGATTTCAATTCCACGCTCCATCAGCGCTTCAAAGCGCTGGTGCAGATTCTCCGGCTCCGACATGGTGAGACAGTAAAAGATGGAGTTGGCATAAATATGTTCAAGCTCATCGTCCAGAAGCTCGATCAGCGGCACCTTCTGCGGTTCCAGCACGGCCAGCGAATTGATTATTTTCGCTTTGACGCCGGCGGCATCGCCGCGCAGCCGGATAACGGTTTCGCCCGGTCCATGGGTAATAAACTGGAGGCGGCAATACATTTCCGCCAGATAAGCCGTTATCGAAGCCGCCGTTTTGATCAGAAATTCGAAATTGCTGTCATTAGGGTCAATGCCGATACTCGCCAGTTCGGCGTCCAGCAGAATATTAACCTCATCAACCGTATTGGCTTCAAATTCCTTTACCATCAGGCATCTTTTCGACGCGCTGGCCTTCCAGTGAATAAACCGCACTTCATCATAGCTGCGGTATCCGCGGACTCCGAAAAATTCCTGTCCCTGCCCGGAAATTCCCAGCAACCGTCCTTCCGCGGCCGGCATCACACTTTTCCGGAGCTTGATCGGCACCCATGTCAGCGGCACAATTTCCGGATAAATCATGACCGCGCCAGGCAGCTTGAACATCCTTCTGCGACAGAACAGTCCAGCCGGGTCGCCGCCGATAAGCGTGATCTTTCTCATTTTATAATATCCGCGCGAAGCGGCGGACATCCAGCGGTCAACAATCAGTTCTTCCCCCGGCGCAAGCGGCGGTGCGGGAAAATTATTCCGGCCGCCTTCGACAAAAGGACATGTTTCGCGGATTATAATTGACTGGCGGTAGCGTCTGGTGCGATTAATCAGCGACACCGGCATAAAAACCCGCCGGCCGCGCTCCCCGTCCTGGTTCGGCACGCGCTTTATTTCAATGCCGTACAGGGAAAACAGCGCCAGAAAGAAGCTGGAGATGACTATCCCGCTCAGGCTGGAAGCCGTCAGCGCAGTGGCCAGACCGACATTGACCAGGGCCACCATGACGCTTCCAACCGTAACAAACAGGAAAACCACTCCCCGTGATGTCGGCAGGATCAAATTCATAGACCTTTTTCCTCATTGGCCATCGGAATTGATTCAAGAATGCTGTCCAGAACATCGTTTACGCTGCGCCATTCCCCCTGATAACGCAGTTTCAGCCGGATTCTGTGGGCCAGCACCGGCTTGACCATTTCCCGGACATCCCGGGGAATGGTATATTGCCGCCCGTAATATGCCGCGAGACTTTGGCTTACCCGCATCAGCGCCAGCGACGCCCGGGGGCTGCAGCCGTTGGTCAGCGCCGGATGGTTGCGGGTGGCTCCGGAAATCGCCACAATATAATTCCGCACTTCATCCGAAATATGAATTTTGCGGACTACCGAATGAGACCGGACAATATCGCTGGCCTTCACCACATAAGATATATCATTCAGCGGATGGGAAATCGTCTGCGAACGCAGAATGTCTTTTTCCACTTCCGGCGAAGGATAACCGATTGAAAGACGCATCAGAAAACGGTCGAGCTGCGGCTCCGGCAGCGGATAAGTGCCGTGATAATCATCCGGATTCTGGGTCGCAATGACAAAGAACGGTTTCGGCAGCACATGCGGCCGTCCGTCTATGGTCACAATCGATTCCGACATGCACTCCAGCAGGCTTGACTGCGTCCGGGGCGTTGTGCGGTTGATTTCATCCGCCAGAATAATGTTCCCGAATATCGGCCCCGGCATGAATTTAAATTCCTTTTTGCCTTCGTCGTAAATGGACATGCCGGTGATATCCGACGGCAGCATGTCCGGAGTAAACTGAATCCGCTTATATACTCCCTGGATTGATTTGGACATGGCTTGCGCCAGCATGCTTTTGCCGACTCCCGGCGCATCTTCGATCAGCACATGTCCGTCGGCAAACAGGCAGACGATAATATTCCTGATTACTTCCGGTTTGCCTTTAAATACCACGGCAATATTATCTTCGAGCTGCTTGATTATGACTTTCATGTATTCGAATGAACAACCTTCCTCAATTCCGATCCTGGTGCTGGTGCCGGAAGGATTGATATGCGACAGATTGTCCGGATCGTTAAACACAACCATGGTCGAACCGACCTGAATTACGTCCATGTGCTTGATTTCGCGTTTCTCCGATACCGGAGAGGCGTTTAAAAACGTGCCGTTCACACTTTTTAAATCTTCAACGAAAAACTTTTCCCCGTCCCGGAATATCCTGGTATGTTTTCTGGAAATGTCATTTTTGTCAATTACGATATTACACTCCACTCCCCGTCCGATGAAAAAATCCTCCTGAGTCATCGGATATTCCTGGCTGCTGCCGGAACCTTCCTGAACTGTAAATGTCGGTACGTTCATAATATTCCCATCCCCATATTAATATTTTTCCACTCCGTGGAAATCCAGCCGTCCAAACATTCCGCAATTCAGGTTCTGTCTTGTAAAGACGGCCAATACCGCAACTGCATTAAAGATAGAACCGGAAAGCCTGTCTCGCAAGGCAAAATATTAAAATCCTTCGAATCCTTTGCACATTCTGTTTACAAGCCCAAAACCGGGACGGCTAAAGTATTATCCCGGAATTTGCCGTTTTCCGATGCCTGAAAAGCGACGGCAAAAAAATACAACCCGCTTTTGATTAGATTTTTAAAGAAAAAAATGCAAAATTTTTATGTTCACGTTTTGAATAAGATGTTAACCAAGGGTAATTTAAATAGTTTTTACGACATTCAAAATTATAAGAATTAGAATAAATAGAACAAGAAAGTAAATGAGGCAAAAAAAATGACAAAGCGTGATTTGGTAGTAAAGATTGCCAAGGAAACCAAACTTATCCAGAACGATGTGGCCGCGGTTGTGCAGATGACCCTTGATTATGTGGCTGATGAACTGGCATCCGGCAAGACCATCGAACTGAGAAACTTCGGCGTGTTTGAAGTAAAAGTGCGCAAGAGCCGCAAGGGCCGCAATCCGAACCGTCCGAAAAACGAAGTGGTCATTCCGGAACGCGCAGTGGTTAAATTCCGCGCCGGCAAAGAGCTGAAAGACCGCGTCGAAAAGCTGAATACCAAAAGCGTTAAATAATTATGCTCCGCTTGAGGATATGATAATTTAATTGCGCCCGGCAAAACCCGCCCGGCGCAATTTGTTTTTTATCCGGCGGACTGAACTATGATTAAATTTAAGGTAAGATAAAATGGCAAACTCTTCTCCGCCTCCCGGAACCGCGGATATTTTTCCGGAAGAAGCCGCCTTGTGGCGCCGCCTGGAGGAAACCGCCAGAACCGTTTTCGGACTCTACGGCTACGGCGAGTTGCGTACCCCCGTATTTGAATACACCGAAGTGTTCAAACGCGGAATCGGCGACCAGACGGAAGTCGTGCAGAAGGAAATGTACAGTTTCGACGACCGCGGCGGACGCAGCCTGACGCTGCGCCCGGAAGGCACCGCCGGCATCATGCGGGCGCTGCTGGGCACCGATGTCATGAACGGC
>CAIKZE010000416.1 GCA_903831825.1 uncultured Lentisphaeria bacterium
CGGTTTATTGAAATCGAACACCGCGATATTGATTTCCATCAGTCCCAGCACATTGAAGCCGTAATTCAACGCCTCGGCCACCATCGCGGTACCCATACCCTTGCCGCGATCTTCAGCCTGGCAAATGAGCGCACGCCCCAGCCAGGCGGACTCATTTGCATAATCGATATTCATTAATTCAATATGCCCGACCGCCATTCCGTCGCCCTGACGGAAGGCGGTGAACATGAAATGCGAAGGTTTACCGCCTCTGGTCCGTTCAAGGCTTTTCAAGAGCTGGGCCCTGTCCAGCGGATACTGGTACTGGTGTCCCGCCCATTGCAGGAGAAACCGCGCATCCGGAATCCCGCCGATAAGGCGGGGAATATCCGCTTCTTCAAATTTTCGCAACTTAACCATGACCGTCATTCCTTTCAAAAACACGCTGTCCGTCTGTTCCTTGCTGAAACCTTATTTTTGCATATCGCCCGAAAATCATTCTTCCATCCATATTTTATGACTGGATTCATCCTTCCCTTCAGGCAGATATTTAATCAACTTTATAAAATATTTTCTGGCGGCGTCCCTATGTCCGGTATTTGCCAGAATCACGCAGATGTTATTCAAAATAATGCACGCCAGATTATCGCTTCTTAAGTACTCGTCGGCATTACTGTAAAATTGCGCTGTATCAATTGATAGCCCGTCATCGTCCGTGCCTGAACTATCAACGCACCTTGCATAATCAAAGGCGTCCTCTTTCAGCTGTGCATAGAGCTCTATATACAATTCCAGCGCTTCCACCTGTCTGCCTGCTTTTTTTAAAAGCAATGCGTTAGCTAATTTTCCCTGGAATTCCTGATTATTCATACAATCCCCGATTCCGCCTCCCGCTGATTTTTTTTCTAAGCTATCCATCTTTTTATTAACTGCTCCTGGCTTTAAGTCTTTCGGTAGATTAATATCAGCAGAATTGCAGCCAGGCATATGCCAATCCCCCCGGCGGCGGCGTACATTCTGCTCTTTTTGCGCTGCAGAAAAAACGCCATTTTCTGATCGCTGTGCAATATTTCGGCTGAATACCATTCCACCAGCCATAAGTTCATGCGGACGGCGTAGTCATACAGTTCGGTCTGCTCATTTAATTCCCTTAAGAAGCCGTCCAGTTTCAGGTTGAAATTATTATGCTGGTGTCTGTGCTTTTCGATATCCGGATATCCAGCGTCCTGCATGAGCTTTTCTTCATAGGCGAAATGCTCCAGCGAATATACCATCAGATCTTTGATCAGCGTTTTAAACTTTTTTTCATCCAGCCTCCTCGAGTCCAGCATTCTGAAAAGAGCAATAACCAGCTTCAGCAGCTCCTGGTGATGCCGGTCGATCAAGGGTATGCCTGTTTTGATTTTGTCCAGTTCAAGATCGATATTATCGTGTTCATAATCAATATCCATCCCGTACAGGATGGACTTGATGTCTTTTAATTTATTCTTATTTTCCGCGCTTAAAGTCATCTGAATTTATCCTGTTTTAAAAATCCATCCGCCTCGTGCTTCTCCTCCAGCGGCCGGACCGGACCGAGCGGACATACCCAGCCCAGCAGCACGTTGAGCAATGCAATAACTGCAAGCTGCAGCAAGGGGGTGAACAAAAATACTAAGCCCTGCGGCACGCCGGGATGGATCAAAACCAGCAGGCAGCAGGCAAATCCCATGGTCATCCAGAGACCGCCGGAGACGCAGACTACACAGCTCTGCATCGGGCTGTAGCGATAAAATAAAGCCAGGTATGCAATGGTAGCCGGCGGCAGACTCCACCACGCCATGAAGGCCAGCGCCCCTGCATTCAACTGCCAGTCGAATGCAGATGCCATGCAGGTAACTGTGGATATAAAGCCGACTCCGCATAAAAACAAGCTGACTTTAGCTGCGAACATCATTTCCATTGTACTGATTCCGGAAGATCATTTCTTTATTATGATTAATTTGTCTGATAAAAACCGTTTTAAGGCATACGCGCCTATACCCCGGCCCTGTCCAGAACATCCGCCACCGCCGGGTAATCGCTGATCAGCGGCATCTTCACGTCCGGATATTTGTGCCTGGTCAGCTCTGCAACAGCCCCGAGCAGTTCATGCCTGGCAAAAGGTTTTTTCAGCGTAATGTCGGCGCCAAGCTCGCTTGCGATATGCAGATAATCTTCGGCGCAGATTCTGCCGCCGCCGGATATGGCGATGATCTTGATCTGCGGCCAGGACTGTTTGATTTCTATAATCGTTTCTATGCCCTCCTTTTCCGGCATGACGATGTCGGTGATGACCATGCCGATATCCGGATCGCTTTTTATTGCCGCAAGTCCCTCTTTGCCGTTGCCCGCCGCGCTGACAAAGTAACCTGCACCCAGCAGCACTTCGCGGATGAATTCCCTTACGGCTTCGTCGTCTTCAATAAGCAGGATTTCCATATTCTACCTCCTCGATAAATTGATGGTTTCATTAATACTTGATGCTAATATATGAAGTTTCACCGGTTTTTTAAGAATCTGCCGGATGCCGCAGCGTTCCAGCGCCGCCGTTTCATCAATATCGCTGCCGTATCCGGTCATCAGGATGACCGGCAGGCCAGGACTCTCGCGGTGTATCTTCTCCGCCAGCTCCATGCCGGTCATACCCGGCATCGCCAGGTCGGTAATTACCAGGTCGAAGCTTTCCGGAGCGCGGCTGAAAAGGTCGAGTGCTTTCACCGGCGAGGTTTCCGTTTCGATTATATACCCGAGCCTGGAAAGCATGGCCAGCATCAATTGCAGATTCGCCGGTTCGTCATCAATGCACAGCACCCGTCCGCCGCCTCTGACCGGGCTGCCGGCATCCTGGCTTTCCTCCGCGTCCGCTTCGATGACCGGCAGGAAGATCTTGAACGTCGAGCCCCGCCCTTCCGCGCTGGCGACCGTGATTTCTCCTTTGCAGCTCTGCACGATTCCGTACACCACCGACAACCCGAGCCCGGTGCCTTTGTTGACCGGCTTGGTGGTGAAGAACGGTTCGAAAATGCGTTCCATCGTGGCCGCATCCATGCCGGTCCCGGTGTCGGTCACCCGCAGCATCAGATACCCCACCCCGGAATTGCAGCATGCCGGGCAGTCAGCTGCGGCAGCTTCGCGGAGTTCAATGGTAAGCGTCCCCCCGGCAGTTTCCATCGCATGGAAGGCGTTGGTGCAGAGGTTTAAAATTATCTGATGGATATGGGAGGGATCAGCCAGGACATTCCGGCAGGGTGTGTCGATATGCTGTTCAATCGCGATCGTGGCCGGGATTGCCGGGCGGAGCAGTTTCAACGCCTCCTTGAGCAGCAGCCGGACATCGAGGGGTTTCTGCCGGTTCTCCGCCGGGCGGCTGAAAGTCATGATCTGGGCTACCAGGTTCTGCGCCCGTTCGGCGGCTTTCATGATCTCGCTGGAATATTTATATAACTGGCTTTCCGGCGGCAGCATCGACATCGACAGCTCCGCATAGCCGAGGATGGGCACCAGAATGTTATTGAAATCGTGGGCTATCCCGCCGGCCAGAGTGCCGATGGTTTCCAGCCGCTGCTTGTTGCGGATACCGGCTTCAAGCAGCTTCTTCTCCTCTTCCAGCCTGACCCGGTTGCTGATATCGCGCACCACGCTCCACATGTATCTGGGCGTATGGTCATGATTAAAAAATATGAACGACTGAAGCTCCACCGGAAACACCGAACCGTCCTTCCTGACATACTCTTTTTCATACAAACCGGAATACCCGTCCTGCAATAACCGCTTGTTCCATATCTCCCCGGCCTCCCACTCATGCCACTTTGCCGGGGTGAGCTCGGAAAAATATCGCAGCGCCATCAGTTCCTCCTGCCGGTAACCCAGCATGCGGCAGAACGCCGCATTGGCCTGCAGCAGGCCGCCGCCGCCGTCAATTACCACGATGCCGTCCCGGCTGCTGGTGAACAATTCGCTCTTTTCCAGCGCCTCCGCCGCCAGCCGGGGATTCCTCCGGCTGAAAAACAGCCAGGCCGCCAGCAGGCACCCGAATATCCCGCCGGATAATACCAGCCAGGCGATGGCGTATTCTATATTCGCTTTCATGTAAAGCGCCCCCAGGGCCGTGCCGGCCAGCCCCGCCGGCAGGAAGCACCAGGCCAGCCATAGCCGGCGGCTGGTAACTAGCGATAATCCTGTGCATTTCTTACTGTCCTGCTGGTTCATGTTATCTCAATGCTCCGGTGCGTAAATTTTTTAAACGGTTGAAACCGGATCTAACGCAGGATGATTTTCAACGTGATGGCAATTGCGGCGGCCACGATTGCCGTGATCGTGATTGCAATAATCTTTCTGCGGCGCTTTTCATCCCGCAGTTTATTCATGTTGCCATTCTTCAACTGGCCGAGCACTGTCTTCATCGAGGACAGGGTTGACCTGACTGTATTGCGCACCTTGTTTGTCCGCTTCGTCATCGCGCTCTTCGGGATTTGCTTCATCACATTTCTTACTCTCATTTCTGTAAGGTCTTTATTCGCCATTTTATTCAACTCCTTCTGTTCAAGCTTTCTAAATGAGCATGCGCCGTTAAAATCGCGCTATCCGGTGTCGTTCATAATTATTTCTGATTGCAGAGCGTCCCCAGCCGCGCCTTAACCATCGGCACAAATTCCGTGTTTTTAAGCATATTCAGCAAACTATCGGCAGCAACCGCAGCCTGGTTTTTATCATAAACAGCAATGCTGAAAATAGATTCTATCTGGCTGTCAATGGCTGCCATGCATAATTCTTTCAGGCAGGGTCTGCCTTTGATGGCAGCCGGACTGAAAATATTTTCTTTAAGGCAGGCAATGTCGCCATCAAACACCTGCCGGTTGCCGGCCAGCGCCGGTTTAGCGATTTGCAGCAGTTCATAAATCCCCTGCGGCGAAAATTCATACCATTTACAGGATTTGATACCGCCGTCTTTTAACTCAAAATAAATATTGCCGTCATTGATCATGGTTATTCTGCGGCCGTCGATGTTTCTCCCGATTAAATTAGATTTACCAGTATCAAAATAACCGGTAAGTAAGTGCAGATGCTTGACCCATTCAAGATATGAATTGAACCAGACGTTATATTCTTTGCCCAGCAGCGAACGTTTGTAAACCAGGCGCGCTTCCGCCCTGGCATAGTCCTCTTCTTTCAGCTGTGCGTATAAATCATTCAGTAGATCGGTTTTCCAGTACTTCTCGTACGCAGCCCGCTGCCTGGCAAGCTCTGCTGTAAAATTTGCCTGCTGCTGTTTGATTTTGTCGTCCTGCACTTTCAGTCTGCCGGTCAGGTCGGCAAGCGTGCTTGCGAGCGTTTTGTTTTTGGATTCTAACTGTTTAATTTCCTCAGTCAGTTGATTGTCATGTCCGGTTTTGGCGGCAACCAGTTCTTTCAACTGACCCTCCAGGCTTTTCACATAATCGGTCTTTTCTTCCATCTCAACTGCTTTTTTAACTGAATCAAAGCCGGCAATATGATTCTTCAGCTTCACGAAGAGCTCCTCCTGTTTAGGCGTGTGTTGTTCAGGAAATATCGCCAGCAGCCTGGAAGCCTCCACCGCTAGCGCGGCAGGCGGCATATCGGGGACGGCAAGCTTTTTCTCCAGCAGTTCAAGCCTGTCTTCAAGGAAAGCAGTTTCATTCGGCTCTTTATTTGCTGGATGAAACCACACAGATGCGAACAGAATAATAAACGGAATCGGAAAGACGGCCGCCATGCCCCAGAATAGATAATCCCGGCGCGTTTTAAATTTCCCGGTGCTGCTGTTTATATTGACACCGGCCGGGGTTTGCTCCGGGGGCGGCTCCGGCCGGGGCTGGTACTTGAGTTTGGAAATGGATACCGTATGCATCGCCGGCACCATATGTTTATTTTTAGACGTTGTCTGGCGGATCAGGCAGATCTCCTTGATCAATGCTTCCGTGTCGCGGAAACGGTCTTCCGGCAGTTTCTCCATCATTTTCCTGACCAGGCAGGATACTCTAGCCGGAATATCCAGGCTAAGCTGCTGCAGCGGAACCGCGGTTTCCAGGTAATGCTGATCGGCTACAGACTTGATGGTTTCCGCATCGAATGGCAGAACTCCGGCAAGCATCTGGTAGAGGGTGATTCCGAGACTGTAAATGTCGCTGCGCGGATCAAGTTGCTCGCCTGCAAACTGCTCCGGGCTCATATAGGAGGGCGTGCCTGAGATATCCATGTCCTCGGTCCATTCAGTGTGTTTAATCGCCAGCCCAAGATCGGTAAGCTTGACGATGCCTTCGGCGGTGATCATGATGTTATCCGGCTTAACGTCCCGATGGATCATCTTCGCTTCCTGCCAGGCATAGTGCAGCGCCTCCGCCACCTGCTGCACGATATGCAGCGCTTCATCAACGGCAATCCTGCCTTCGCGCTGAATCCTGGTTTTCAGGCTCTCCCCGTTGATATAGTTCATCGCCATGAAGAAAACGCAGTTCTCCTCCCCGACAGCATAAGCCTGGACCAGGTTGACGTGGATAATCTTCGCGGCAGCCCGGGCCTCGCGTAAAAAAGCCCCCGCGGTTTTTATATCCGTCAGCTCCGGCGACAGGATCTTCAACGCCACTTCCCGTTCCAGCGAATACTGCAGCGCTTTGTAGACGGTGCCGATCGAACCACTGCCAAGCTTTTCCCCGATGACGAAATCATCAATTACGCAGCCCGGCTCAAAACGGCTTGCGGGCACGAAGATCTGCCTGCCGCAGCCGGGACAATCCAGCGGCGTGCAGCAGGCCTGGACGGTTTCCAGGCAGAAATGGCACAACGGGCAAAGGAACCGTATTTTACCTTCTGTTTTTAATTTTTCCGCAGTTGCCATTATCTCACTCCTTTTATTAATTTATCGACAAGCCGGGTTACGACTTGCTGTAAAATAAAAATTTGTAAGCCTCAATCGGCAGTATTTTACTCTGATAGCGTTGCGGGCCAGGCTGATTGCATGATTTCATGCATTCCGCGATACCGCGCCCGGGTTTGAATGAACCGTCCGGCTGCAAGCGCAGTTCCGCTTCCATGGCGAATAAAATAACGCTATTCTTATCCATAAACTGCTGCATTTCCGGGGTGATGTTTTTCATGGTCGGCACTATCAGAATAAACGGTTTCCGGAGTAAAAGGTAAAGCGAACGTATGGTATCAGTAAGTACCGCCGGCGCAGTCCGGTAAGTAATATAAACTTCCGTGCCGGAATAATCCCCGAGATGCCAGGCGTCGCCGTACTCCAGCTGTCTCTCGCCGGAATACTTAATCTGCAACGATGCGCAAAGCGCCTTGTGCAAAGCATCCCGACGCAGCGAGTAGATCAGGATGTCCCGGAACTTGAGCCGGATCGGCTCAGCGTTGTCCTGCGGACACACAGCCGTGATATCGGATGGGGAATTCTCCACCACCTGACGCGGATAACCTTGTTCGCATGGCGCCGGGCAATTCAGCAGCTTGACGCGGCGGCCCTCTACTCTCAGGTAATGGGTGTAGAAAGTGTTAAAGCGATGCCAGCCCGACAAGCCTGACAGCCATTCTTTCCATGCTGCTTCCTGCTCCGGTAACTCCTCTAAATAGTGCCAGAAAATTTTGTCTGACATGCTCCTCTCCTCCTCTTACCTTTTCAATAATCAAATATGCCAATCTATACATTGCCTGCCGTGATCGTATCCATGGGCATCGGGTAACTGCGTTCGGCTCTTGACAGCACGAAAACACAGCCTGTCAGCATCAAGTTCACCACGACATGGGCGATGCCGAAAACTATCGCACTGGTATCCTGTTGCAAATTGACGGTCATAAATATCTGCATTATCCAGATTACCAGTTCAGTCAGATAAGTAACAGCTACAACCATCAGCACGCCATGATGCGGAATGCCGTGCAGCGGCGGCAGATTCCCGCGTGAACGCTGCATGTCCCGCCGGATCTTGTTTTCCAGCCATTTCCAGAATAGCCAGACCGCAACAGAGGCAGGTAATATTAGCCAGCCATGCCAGAATAAAGCCTTCATGGCATGCTTATGATACATCCACCACATCATGAACGGGACAATGACAATTGACGACAGCATCAGCGCATCGAACGTCCGCAGCGCGATGTTAAGCCAGCGCGATTGCGGGCCTACCGTGGGAATGATCGGCATCTCCTCGAATTTGCTTTCAGTCCAGGGGGTAGGCGGCTGGTAATTGGCGTCACCGCCCAGACGATGCCAGCAGATATAGAGATAAACCGCGATTCCGGCGGCGATTGCGTTGAAAGGCAATGTCCAGGCAAACAGGAACCGGTAGGCGTAGTCTGTGCCATTGCAATAATATCGGACAATATCGATATAAAAGCCTGCGGCCATTCCAGCCGGCAGCCTGAACAGCGTGCCAACCAGCGCATTGGCCGAGCAGAACTGACCGAACCTGGATTGCGGAAACAGCCGCATTAGCATCGGGAAGCCGCAGGCGCCGCCCAATGCTCCTTGGAATGAGGCAATCAGGATGGTTGACAAACATAACCAGAAATAGCAGTCGCCGGGAATGTTGATGAACGGCCAGACCCACCCCATCGAACATGATACCAGACCAAAGACTGCGATATAGGTATTCACCCGCATCGGCTGCCAGCGGTCCACAAAGATCGCGGTAAAATACATCGTGATCAGCGCCGCCACCGAACCGATCGCGCCAAGCTGCCCCAACTGTTTCAGCGAAAGGCCCATTTCCCTGCTGAAAAAAATATTGAAAACTCCAATACCTCCTGCCGCTGACTGGACGCCGCTTAACAGAAACACCAGCCAGTAGATCCTGGCGGAAAAGCTCTCTTTGAAATAAGTTTTGATCCCGCCCAAACCTTTATTGTCTTTGTCTACTTCGCCCTCTGGCTGCGGATACTGGCCTTCTTTTACCCGAAGCGTCATTGCGCTGAATCCGATAAAATACAGGATTGAAGCGCCGAGGAGTATCTCCCGCATGTTTGATTCCGCGTACTGGAAGATGAAATAACTGTACAACGCCCCGGCACAAGTGCCGGCAATACGGAATGCACCCAGGAAACGGGCGAGGAACTGCGGCGGCACGACGTCGTTGAAGAGATACCAGAAGACCGTGTTGACAAACATATTGAAAAACTGGAATACCGTGATAAAGACGCAGATAACGCCAATGGCAATCGTTGCGGGAGCAAACTGCTGAAGAAACGGCGAGTTCCGCTGAAGTACCACCGAGATGTCCTCGCTGAAACCCAGCAGGCACAGGCTGACGCTCAAAAACGGCAACGTCCAGATGATAAACGGAATGCGCCGGCCCCATTTGCTGTGGTATCGGTCGCTCTTGAAACTCAGATATGGCGTGATGCCGATGTTCAGGATGCCCGGAACCGTGGTCATTATCATCCCCAGCAGCCAGTTCGGACACCCCAGCGCCTTCAATTTCAGCGGCATAATGCTCGGGACCACAGCCTCCATCAGCGTGAAACAGAAATCCCCCCACAGCAGCCAGGCGAAAAGCGCAAAGAGCCCGAATTTCGTATAGGTCAAGGTGCCGCAATGGTAGGTTTGGGGCTTCAGTTCTAAAACTTCATGCTGCTTTTCAATTATACTCATGATGGATTATGATTACCAGTTAAAATGATTCATGCCACCACGAAGCGCAGATGGAATATCGTTGTAGATGTCAAACATCCGGCGAAAAAACGACACTCTGTTGGCCGAGAATTTGTTCATAGGATATGCCTCCAGGGCATCGGCGAAAAGCCTGCCATCCTGCCGGGCAATCGCGTCAGCCAGCAAAGTTTGATGCTCCGAAAGTGAAGTAATCAATCCCTTGAATGGCGACGGAATATATTGATTTTCAACCGGAATTATGTTTTTGCCGTGCAGGTCCATTGTATATTCAAGCGCGGCATTGTCGGAAAAATCCCGCACCGCGCCGCGATTCGGATGACTGGCCGTAATCCGCATGGTCTCAAGCCCGGCCATCGCGCGTATAATCGGAACGGATATTTCGCTGAAATCAACGCCAAACAATATATTGTTATTAATTGGCGTATGCCAGTCCGGTTCCTGCAGACTGGATGCCACATGCGCGAATTCAAGGAATTTATCTTCAACTTTTTGCATGCTGTCGGCCGCGGCCGTTGCCGGATTGAAATGCTGCATCCGCTGACGGAACTGCTGTTGCTGTTTTTCCAGCGCCCACGGCCATAGAACATGAGCCATTCCGTCAAATTCCGAGGAGAAAATCATGGAACCGAAACGATGGTAAACATCGACCAGCTTGCGCAAGCCTTCCTGAATCTGCGCCGCGCTGCCTGCATGTGACGTGATCGGCATCGGTTCCCAGGCATCGTTAAGCTGTCTACGTAATATTTCGTTCATATCCTGTCCTTGATATTCTCCTCGCAGAATAAACGAGAGGTGATTGACGCCGGCGGCAACAATATTCCATTCGCTTTCATAGCGGTCACGTCCGCATATCCTGGGCAAATCCCAGCGGCAATTGCCGAACCCGGCGCAAATCCCCAAGGCTTTTATTTTCGTGTAATTAGTCACCGCCGTGCTGAATACCGCTACCGGATTGGCAAAAATCAGCATCATGGCTTCAGGACAGTATTTTTCCATTTTCCGGGCAAAATTCATCACCATGCTGCCGCCGCGAGCGGCCAGAAACGCGCCGTTGATCGAAAGCTGATCGGAATGCAGATAGCTGTACTCGCATGAAGCCTGTAACGCCAGCGTATCAGAAGGTTCCCGCTCTATGGCGGTAGTCAGATAAAACAAATCAGCTCCATCAAGCGCACTGTCAAGGTCTGATGTCCAGACTACTTTGCAGTTGACGTTTTTATATTCTGGACAACGGCAAATCAGCCTGCCCACTGCCTCCGCCCGTTCAAGTTTTAAATCGACCAGACGAATGCTGCCGTCGTCGAATACTTCCGGCGTTTGAAACAGCGCCCGGACAATCGGCAGTATCCGCAGCGATCCGCCGCCAACAAATGTAATGTTCATTGATAAAGTTCCTTAATCTTCTGTTTTGTGTTTATTTATTTACCGGAAAAGGTTTGTCGTTTTGGAATGCCTTCAGGTATGGTTCCATGGACTGGTCCCACATTTCATAACCTTTGGGCGAAAGGTGCAGCAAATCTCTCATTACGTCTTTTGTTATCGACCCGTCCTTTTCCTGAAATACATTGCCGATGTCAACGAAATAGACGTTCTGAGAATCCGCCAGTTTTTTGATTCTTTCATTAGTCATCCTGATTTTTGCCCGGATGGGGTCAGCAGCCTGTTCGTGACACGGAAATATTCCCAGAATGAGCACTTTTGAATCAGGCAGCACCTTTCTCAGATAATCGGTTATGGCTTTGATTCCGGCAACTGTGTCTTCCGGCGTGTCGCCTTGAAGCAAATTGTTGATGCCGATCAAAAGAACAATGTGCTTCGGAGTATAACTTTCCAGGGATTTTCCTTCGGTAAGTCGCCACAGCACGGTCTGGGTTTTGTCACCGGTTATTCCGAAATTGGTGGTGATGTCCTTGTACCTTTTGTTCCAGGTGTTCAATCCGCCCGGATACTGGTGGTCTGCCGGATAGGTCCACAAATCGGTGATGGAATCGCCGATAAAAAGCAGGTCATGCCTGGGTTGTTTCAGTTTTTCCTGAAAATATGGCTTCCACCAGAAATCCTGATCCCCCCTGGTTTCCGGGGTGCAGGTCTTCAATTCGCTTTTGGGCAGTCCGAAACTCTCCCATTTCCAATCTACATCCTTTGCGGACAAAGACGCCAATGATGCGCTTAAGAACATCGCCAGCATCCCTTTTGCATAAAGTTCATTATTCATAATAACTCACGTCTTTCCGCGGCGCTTTGCTGCCTGCTTACATAGGGTGGATGGCTCTAGCTCAATCGTCTCCACCATCACCTCGACCGCGTTATCGATGCCACACGCCGGAACATTTACAATGTTCATCCAGGAATGCTCGTCGTATTCAACCGCCACAGGCGCACCGTCCAGCGTCGCCGTGGTCGCCTTTATAGTACAGGGAAGCTCTATCCGATAATTCCGCGAACAAAGCTGTCCATTGAAACGCCCCAGCGGTGGCTCTATCCTGACAATAATTTTCGTTTCATCATGCCGGTAACGTAGCGTGGTCCACGCACAATCCCCTTTTAAATAGCCGTCCGTCTGTCCATCATCCTCGTACAAGACCGATTCGCCGGATTCACCGGGGTAGCAGCGGACGATCAACGTTTCGATGGCGGTAGTAGTCATGCGTGGTGTATATGGTTGCATTGGAATGGGTGTTCCAGCACGCGCAAAGATTGGAATCTCATTGATGGCAGCCTTGACTGTCACCTCTTGACCGCCTTCAAACTTCTCGCCGCTGAATAGATTGTACCATTTAGCATTTGGAGGAAACCACACGCTTTTTTCCGCGACGCAGGCAGCACCATTACCTTTCGCAATAACCGGCGAGACAAAAAGGTTATCGCCCAATAAGTATTGATACCGGTACTGATAGGCATTTTCCTCGCC
>CAIKZE010000417.1 GCA_903831825.1 uncultured Lentisphaeria bacterium
GATTGGATTTTTTCGATCCGACTGATTGGCGATATGAATATCGCCTGAAGGAGGAACGGAAAAATACGGCCGCAAGACACTCGTCCCGCGCCTGCGGGATTGCGATCTTTTGAGTTTGGATTCGCACTCTTCGATGCCTTCGATATCCCGGTATCGGCAGCCTCTCAGAATACGAACCAATTCTCAAAATCTTTGCAATCTATGTTTAAATTTTCAACCTTATAGAGTATAACTTGAAAACTGCGATTATGATGGTAATTTTTTGTCAGAGAAAATATTTTTTGCGATTCCCAGGCTGACAAAACACCAGGAGGAGGCTCATAATGAATATCAATCTTAGAATTGCCGGCGAGGCCGGCCAGGGGGTTGTTTCGCTCGGCGAAATTTTATCCGGGGCGCTGGCCGCCGCCGGATTGCATGTGTTTACCGGCAAAAGTTACATGTCCAGAATTCGCGGCGGCCTTAACTGGACCGACATCCGGATCGGCAGTTCCGAACTGTTCGGACTGAGAATCCGGACCGATCTGCTGGTGGCATTGACGCAGGAGGCTCTGGACTTGCTCCGGGACGATCTTAATTCCGACGGCATCGCGCTGCTGGACGGAGACACCCCGGCGGAAAACGGTCTGCTGGCGCTGAACTTCAGCGGCATTTCCAAGGACATCTGCGGCAGCGACCTGATGGCGAACACTGCCGCAGCCGGAGCCGTTTTCGCATTGCTGGGGTATAATCCGGATTTGCTGAAAAATTACCTGAATAAAATTTTTGCTAAAAAAGGCGAGGATATTATCGCGAAAAACTGCCAGGCGGCGCTGGCCGGTTATAATGCCGCGGCAGAGAAAAACCTCAAACTGTCCGCTCCCGCCGCCGGAGTCTGCCAGTACGAACAATTAATCAGCGGCGCGGACGCTGCCGGACTCGGCGCGGCAACCGCGGGCGTCAAGTTTGCGACAGCATACCCGATGTCTCCGTCCACCGCCACCTTTAACTGCCTGGCGGCGGTATCCGACAAATACGGCATCGTGGTGGAACAGGCCGAAGATGAGATCGCCGCCGTAAACATGGTCTGCGGCGCGGTTTATGCCGGGATTCCGGCCATGACCACGACCAGCGGCGGCGGTTTCGCGCTGATGTGCGAAGGCCTGTCGCTGGCTGGCATGCTGGAACTTCCGCTGTTCATCCTGCTGGCACAGCGCCCGGCCCCGGCAACGGGCATGCCGACACGCACGGCCCAGGAGGATTTGAAGTTTGCGATAAATGCCGGACACGGCGAATTCCCGCGCGCCATTTATGCGCCTGGAACGCAGCAGCAAAGTTATGATCTGGCCCGGCTGGCGATTGAGACCGCGCACCATTATCAGACGCCGGTTATCATGCTGTCCGATCAATTCCTTCAGGATGCCGAGAAAAATATTGCCCCTTTAAGTGAGGATTACAATCCGGTGGACCGCCATCTCTGCGACAACAGCAATCCCGGTTACAAGCGCTACGAATTGACGGCAAACGGGGTTTCTCCGCGAGCCGTTCCCGGCGGCGAAGCCATGGTTGTCTGCGACAGCGACGAGCACACGGAGGAAGGCCATCTGTCGGAAGATTTCAGCGTTCGGATTGCCATGCAAAAAAAACGCATGACCAAAGCCGACGGGCTGCTGGCGGAATTCGTGCATCCTGAATTTTTCGGGGCGGTTGACGCCAAAACCATTCTGATTTGCTGGGGTTCCACTTACGGACCGTGCCGCGAGGCGGTGGAACAGCTTAACCTGGAAGGTCACGCCGCGGCGATGCTGCATTTTTCGCAGGTCTGGCCGCTGGATCCGAAGATTTGCAAGGAATTTCTGGAGAATTCCCGGCGCGCAATTGTCATTGAGGGCAACTACACCGGCCAATTCGCCTCGATTCTGCGCGAACAGCAGATTATTGGCGATCACGAACTGATCACCCGCTACGACGGATTGCCGTTCACTGCGGAATACATTGTCACGGAGGTGCTGAAATGAAAAACATAGCCGTTGCCGACAAACAGCCCGCCTGGTGTCCGGGATGCGGAAATTATCCGATACTTAAAACATTGGATGAAGCGCTCAATGAACTGAATATAGACCGCCGTAAACTGGTACTGGTTTCCGGAATCGGGCAGGCGGCAAAACTGCCGCACTATACGAAAGCGAATGTTTACAACGGCCTGCACGGACGCGCCCTGCCCGCCGCCACCGGCATCAAAATCGCAAACCATGAACTGGAAGTGGTGGTGACTTCCGGCGACGGTGACATCTACGGTGAAGGCGGCAATCATTTCATCCATACGCTGCGCCGCAATGTCGGCTTGAAACTCTTTGTCCATAACAATCAGGTTTACGGCTTGACCAAAGGCCAGGCGTCACCGACTTCCGATGTGGGCTTCGTCACCAAAATCCAGATTCACGGCGTCATCCTCCAGCCGTTCAATCCGCTGGCGCTGGCAATCGCCGAGGATTGCTCATGGGTGGCGCGCTCGTTCAGCGGCGCGCCGGAACATTTAAAGGAAATGATGAAAGAAGCGCTCAATCACCGCGACGGCATGGCGCTGCTGGACATTCTCCAGCCCTGCTTCTCGTTCAACCACCAGAACACGTTCAAATGGTACAGGGAACGGGTGCGGCCCGTTGATTCTTCACATGATCCTTTCGACCGGGAAGCGGCGTTCCGGCTGGCGATGAAGTTCGGCGATGAAATTCCCATCGGCGTGATCTACCGCGGCAAACGGAAAAGTTTCGAGTCGCAACTCGAAGCTCTGAAAAACGGCCCTCTGGTCAGCAAGGGCTTCGCCGCCGGATAATCTGCCGTCCTCAGAATCAATAAAATCAGAAGCAATAACCGAATACCTGTTTTTTATCAATAAACAGGCCATTCGGCTTCATTTAACATGATTTTATCATTAAATTAATATAAAAGTATTGATATAGTGAAAATTCCCCTGCCTTTTCCTTTGAAATTTCTTTTTTGCAGTGTATGTTTCACGTCGGCTTTTTGTCTTATAATTACGGCGGGTATTTGTTTGCCGTTTTCAGAAGCCGGGAGTCATTGTGAGTTTTTAGTCCAAGCCATCAATTTTATATATGGAGGTTTTAGAAATGGCAAAGAAGATGTTAACCATCGATGGGAATTACGCAGCGGCCTATGTTGCCTACGCGTTCAGCGAAGTGGCTGCGATTTACCCCATCACCCCGTCGTCAACGATGGGAGAGTATGCCGATACCTGGGCAAGCCAGGGCATGAAAAACATGTTCGGCAGAGTTGTTGAAGTAGCGGAAATGCAGTCTGAAGCCGGCGCCGCCGGCGCAGTACACGGCTCACTCAGCGCCGGCGCTCTCACCACAACATTCACCTGTTCTCAGGGATTGCTGCTGATGATTCCGAACATGCACAAGATTGCCGGCGAAATGCTGCCCGCGGTTTTCCATGTTTCCGCCCGCGCCCTTGCCGCGCAGTCGCTCTCGATCTTCGGCGATCACTCCGACGTTATGGGTTGCCGCAATACCGGTTTTGCCATGTTGTCCGCGGCATCCATCCAGGAAACGCATGACCTGGCGATTGTTTCACATCTGGCCGCACTCAAAAGCGAAATCCCGTTCCTCAGCATTTTCGACGGCTTCCGTACTTCGCATGAAGTGCAGAAGATCGAAGTGATCGACTATGCCGATATGAAAAATCTGCTCGACATGAAAGATGTCGAAAAATTCCGTACTCGCGCGCTGCGTCCGGAAAAACCCTATGCGAAAGTCGGAGCTCAAAACCCCGACGTTTATTTCCAGGGCCGCGAAACGACCAATAAACAGTATGCCGCGCTTCCCGCAATGGTTCAGGATCTCATGAACAAAGTTGCAGCCGTCACCGGCAGAAAGTATAATCTGTTCGACTATGTCGGCGCCAAAGATGCGGAAAAAGTTATCATTGCAATGGGTTCCGCCTGTGAAACCATTGATGAAACTGTCAATTATCTGAATGGAAAAGGCCAGAAGGTCGGGGCGCTGAAAGTCAGATTGTACCGTCCGTTCTCCGCCGAAGCGTTTATCGGCGCGCTGCCGAAGACCGTCAAAAAGATAGCAGTGCTCGACAGAACTAAAGAGCCCGGCTCTCTCGGCGAACCGCTTTATCTGGATGTCAAGGCCTGTCTGGCCGGCACCGGCATCACCGTTATCGGCGGCCGTTACGGCTTGTCCAGCAAAGAATTCTCCCCGTCTATGGTCAATGCGATCTACAAGCACCTCGACGGCGCATGCACGACTAATTTCACAGTCGGCATCACCGATGACGTCAGCAATCTTTCACTCAAGATTGAAGAAGAAATCAATACTGAGCCTAAAGACGTGGTCAGTTGCATGTTCTGGGGCCTTGGCGCGGACGGCACGGTCGGCGCGAACAAGAATTCCATCAAGATCATCGGCGACAATACCGACAAATACGTTCAGGCTTATTTCGTGTATGACTCCAAGAAGTCCGGCGGGATTACGATTTCCCACCTCCGCTTCGGCAACTCTCCGATCAAGTCTGAATACCTGGTAACGGCCCCGAACTTCGTAGCCTGCCATAATCCAGCCTATATCGGACGCTATGACATGCTCGCCGGAATTCAGGAAGGCGGCACGTTCCTGCTGAACTCTGACTTTGATTCAAAGGAAGTGTTCAATCACCTGACCAAAGATATGCAGGAAACGATTATCAAGAAGAAAATCAACTTCTACAATATTAATGCGTTGAAGATTTCTGAAGACGCCGGTCTCGGCGCCCGTATTAATACTGTAATGCAGGTGGCATTCTTCAAGCTCGCCAATATCATTCCGGTAGACGAATCCATCGGCTACATCAAGAAGACCATCGAAAAGGCCTTCAAGAAAAAAGGCGACGATATCGTCAAGATGAATCTGACCTGCGTGGACAACACCATTGCCGCGCTTCAAAAGGTTCAGGTTCCGGAAAAGATTACGGTTTCCTATGTGCCGCCCAAACTCATTGCTGACGATGCCGCGGCATTTGCCCGCAATATCATCGAGCCGATCATGCATCAGCAGGGCGACAACATCTGCGTGTCCAATATGTCCTATGACGGCTCAATGCCGACCGGCACCACCTGTCTCGAAAAACGCGGAGTTGCGCCGCAGGTGCCGAAATGGATTAATGAAAACTGCATTCAGTGCAACCAGTGCGTAATGTCCTGTCCGCACGCAGTAATCCGCGCCAAACAGATCGATCCGAAAGACCTGGTCAACAAGCCGGAATCTTTCATCACCGTCAAGTCCAAGACCAAAAACGACCGCAATCTTGATTACAGGGTTCAGGTCTACGTCGAAGACTGCACCGGCTGCGGCGTCTGTATCGAAACCTGCCCGGCCAAGACCAAAGCCCTCGAATTTTCCCACATCCAGAAGGAACGCGACAAAGGCGAACGCAAGAACGCTGAATTCTTTGAAGCGCTGCCGGACAATGTGATTGACGGCGCCGCGCCCTCCACGGTCAAGGGATCTCAGTTCCTGAAACCGCTGTTCGAGTTCAGCGGAGCTTGCGCCGGCTGCGGCGAAACCCCGTATGTGAAACTGGTCTCTCAGTTGTTCGGCGATCGCATGATAGTCGCCAACGCCACCGGCTGTTCCTCGATCTACAGCGGCTCGTTCCCGACTATCCCCTACACCAAGACCAAAGAAGGCCGCGGCCCCGCCTGGGCGAACTCCCTCTTTGAAGACAATGCCGAATACGGTTACGGCATGAGACTGGCCGTTGACCAGAATCGCGGACAGTTGAAAGCCAACGTTCAGCGCATCCAGGAACTGGGTACTGCCGACAACCTGAAAAATGCTCTCGGCAAAGCGCTGGAACTTTGGGACAAAAAAGACGCGGAAGCCATTGCGGCACAGAAAGCTGTTGCGGCTCTCCTGCCCGAAGCGATTAAAGCCGCTTCCGGCGAAGCCAAAGAAATCCTGACCAAAATCGAAGAGCTTAAAGACTACTTCGTGGACAAGAGCGTCTGGATCATCGGCGGCGACGGCTGGGCGTATGATATCGGTTTCGGCGGACTCGATCATGTCGTGGCGCAGAACCGCAACGTCAATATCCTGGTGCTGGACACCGAAGTTTATTCCAACACCGGCGGCCAGGCTTCCAAGTCCACTCCGATCGGTGCAGTGGCACAGTTTGCCAACTCCGGCATGCGCCTGACCAAGAAGAATCTGGGATTCATGTGCATGAGTTACGGCAACGTCTATGTCGCGTCTGTCGCCATGGGCGCCAACCGCAATCAGTTGCTCCAGGCGTTCCAGGAAGCGGAAGCCTATAACGGTCCGTCCATCATCCTGTGCTATTCTCCATGTATTGCTCACGGCATTGACATGATGAAGAGCCAGCTTGAGCAGAAACGCGCGGTTGAAGCCGGTTACTGGCCGCTCTTCCGTTACAACCCGATGGATGCAAAACCGTTCAAATGGGAAACCAAAGAACCCACCGCCAGCTATCAGGATTTCATCCGCAGCGAGCGTCGCTACACCACGTTGTACAAAACAGCTCCGGCAGAAGCCGAAGCATTGTTCGCGCGTGCTGAAGCAGATGCGAAACGCCGCATGAAGTTCTATCAGCAGATGGGCGAAATCATGTAAGATTTCTCATCGTTGATGATTTTTACAGCTCCGGGCCTCAAAACCCGGAGCTTTTTTATGGGAACACGTCTTCCAGCGATCCAATTGCAAAAGCTGAGGAAATGCAATCCATGAAAGCGCCGCTTCTCAGATACCCTTGAAAAACGATTTTATCTCGGAAGCCACTTTCTGAATATCACTATCAGTAAGCTCATAATAACATGGCAGCCGCAACAGGCGTTCCGACAGATTTTCTGTAAACGGCAGACGCCTGTCCTTAGTACAAAAAGACTTGCCCATCGGTGAACTATGCAGTGGAATATAATGAAAAACCGCCATAATGCCGCACAACCTCAAGTGAGTAATCAAAGCGGCTCGCACAGTCTGTGATTCGAGTAAGATATAGAACATATGCCCGTTATGAGCACAATCATCCGGAATAATCGGCAGACGCAGTATTCCCGTCTTTTCCAGCGGCAGCAGCAATTGATGGTATTGTCTCCATATCTCATGCCGTTTTTTAGTGATTTTATCGGCCTCTTCGAGTTGAGCGTAGAGAAAAGCTGCGGTCAGTTCCGATGCCAGATAACTGGAGCCGATATCCACCCAGGTATATTTATCGACCTGTCCGCGGAAAAATTTTGAGCGATCAGTACCTTTTTCCCGGATAATTTCTGCTCGTTCAATGAAACGGCTGTCATTGATTATCAGGGCTCCGCCTTCACCTGAAATAAAATTCTTAGTTTCATGAAAACTGTAACAGCCCAGATGACCGATTGTTCCCAGCGCCCGTCCTTTGTAGTATGAACATACGCCCTGGGCAGCATCTTCGACAACCAGCAGATTGTATTTTGCAGCAATTTCCATAATCCTGTCCATATTGCAGGCCACCCCCGCGTAGTGCACAGGAACGATCACTTTGGTACGGGGCGTAATCAACGTTTCTATTTTACTTTCATCCATATTCATCGTGTCCGGCCTGATGTCGCAGAAAACCGGCCTTGCCCCCCGCAAGACAAATGCGTTGACCGTGGAAACAAAAGTATATGACGGCACAATCACTTCGTCACCTGGCTGCAAATCGCAGAGAATCGCAGAGATTTCCAAAGCCGCGGTGCAGGAATGTACCAGCAACGCCTTATTAGCCGTGAAATGATTCTCCATCCAAAGTGCGCATTTTTTTGTAAACGGACCGTCTCCGGCAAGATTACCTTCCTTTACCGCCTGCTCAATATAAAATAATTCTTTGCCGACAATAAACGGTTTATTGAATGGTATCTGCATGTTCAAGCTTCCTCTCTATTACTGACTTTCCACCAGTGCCATACGGTTTCCTGTTTTTTGATAATATAGCCGTTCTTTGCATAAAGTTTACATGCTGGAATGTTTTTCTGTTGGGTGACAACGCTGCTAATTTTTTTGCCGCGTTCCAGACAAATAGCACCGACCGCATCCAGCAGTCCGGAACCAACGCCGCGTCCGCGAAACTCCGGAGCAACTGCCAGCAGTTCGACTTTCCCTGTAGTTGCAGTCATAGAAATGATTACCATCCCCGCTATTTTCCCTGATTCCATGACGGCCAGCACAACCGATTCGTCACTCACGAACGCTTTGCGTAACCATTCCGAATAGAGCTTGCGAAAATACGGGCGAAAACGCGGGTCGAAATTGTAGCGCGAATCTCCTCCGGCAATCCATGCCAACTGCTCAAGTTCATTCGTCATTTCGTTAATTTTGACTATATTAGAGGAAATCAAGCCGGAGGTAATCGGCTTCTCGAAAGTCGTTCTGACATCATACTTGACCGCTCCTGACATGGCAATTGCCGTTTCCTGTTCGGGTGTGAGGTCTTGCGGAGAGTATATATAAACCACATCGGCTGCTGATTCCGCAAGTAACATCCGGAACTGCTCCTCGCTAAAGAACCTGTCCAGCGTTATTTTTTCAACCGGAAAACCGAAAAATTTCGAATCCCAGTCCAGAACTTCTTTAATCATTGCTATTTACCTTGTCGGCGATAATAAACAGCGGCCGGTCTTTTACCCGGTCAAATATTTTCCCTACATAAATTCCGGTGATTCCTAGAATGAAAATAATAATTCCACCCAACAACCAGACCGAAAGAACAATGCTGACAAAACCCATGACCTGAATCTTACCTATAAGATGCATTATAAAATAATAAACCGACAGCCCAAATGAGCTCAATGAGATAAATAATCCCAGATAGACTACCAGCCGCAGCGGTTTATCCGAAAATGCAATCATGCTGTTAAGCGCCAGTTTCATCAGTTTTGTTAATGAATAAGAAGATTTTCTGTTGCATTGACTGTGTTTGACCGCCAGATAATGCCGCTTAAACCCGACCCATTGCGCCATTGCCGGAAAATAGCGGATATTGTCGCGCATAGCCAATATTGCGGCAATCACTTTATGATGATATATACCGAAATTAGCCACGGAAGAATCCTGGCGCGTATCAGTCAGAAAACTGAAAATCCGATAAAACAACTTTGAGGAAAAACGCTTCAGCCACGAGTCCTGCCGCTCAATCCGCCGGGCCATGACCAGATCGTAACCGCCTGTTGACGCCGCCCTGTAAAGGTTGGGAATCTCTTCCGGGATATCCTGCAAATCGCAGTCCATAACCACTATCCACTCGCCGCAGGCCTCATTCAACCCGGCGGTGATCGCATAATGCTGTCCGAAATTGCGGGATAGATTTATTCCCTTGATTCGTTTGTCCAATGTACAGAGTCTTTTTATTTCCTCCCACGAATTATCCGGACTGGCATCATTGACCAAAATCAATTCAATATCATTGAATACCGGTTCCGCAGCCGCGTTGACCCGCTTGAACAACTCTTCCAAGCAAGACATTCCATAATAAACCGGGACCACGACTGATAATGTATTTACCTTGTATTTTTTCATAGCTTGAACTTCCCGCATTAGACTATTTATAATCCCATGAAAGATAATAGCCTTTTCAACAGGATTGTCAACTGTAGATTATTTCTTTTTTGTTTATATCGAAACTAAGGAGCTGTAAGTAAACAACCACGCAGAGGACATGGCATTGTATGTAGCTACCCAGAGGGGAGCGTGAGACGTTTTGTCCGTAATACAATACGTATTCTGAAAAATCAAGTAATAAACCCAATCAGTAATTGGGGATTAAAAAAAGATGGAGAACAGAACTTCTCTTGGTTTTGGAAAAGTTTAAAAATGTCCAGGCAGAGCCTGATGAACTCTGACCACGCACAGAAGACGCGGTTTTATAAGGTCAAATAAATAAACTTGACAAGTTTCGTGAAATATCCCGAAGTGATTTGGGGAATTGCCGGAGAGGCGCATACCTGAAGGTATGTAACGAACCGGCAAACACAAAGGCATTCGGGAGAATCGCGAAGATGTGAAGATTATTTTTGTACAGCTCCTAAGTAATGCACAAGAATAATTTTATTGTATAGGAGTCTGCATTTTTGAGTTCATATGTCTCTCTTCGCCGGGGGCTATTTTTTGATCTTCCCGCATTCCGAATAATAAGCGATAAGGAATTTGCAACGCCCATTGAGAGGAAATGCATCAACGGTTTTTAATGTTAAAACAAAATACTTTTTCAGGAAACCTTAATTAACGGTCTGGTGCGCGGCGTTTCGGCTTAATCCGCTGTTTGTCCCTTCTTTTACTACAAAAATAGACAAATGATCCTTACCAATTGTCCAACCCCCTAGTTGCGCTATTCTCATTAGCCGATACTTATTTCCGAAAGTCTCATTCAAATATATTTGTACAAATTGCATCCAGTGTTCCGTTCCCATCAGATAAACGTCATTTCTTAGTGCGATGGCAGGAAATAACTCATAAGCATTGTCAACTTTCAAATGTTTTTTAATACTTTTGTAAAAAGAGGGGGAGTAAGTAAGCCAGCCGTATGGAATAATATTTATTTTGAGTTTTGCCTCCATAAACGGACCAGAGTATTCAATGGGCAGGAAACTTGGCATTATCGGCAATATAAATATTCCATCTTGATATTTTTGATTTAATTGAACAACGTATACCCGATTAAAAAACTCAATCATTCGGGCAGTATTAGAAATGCTTTTAGATATGTCATAAATTTTCAAGGTCAATAAATACAACACTAAAAGTATAATCACAATACTTTTTCTGCGATAGGATAGTTTTATTTCAAATGAACATGCCAAAAAGAACATCACCAAAAACATGATCATAAATACCTGTGCCGCGATATGCGATGGAAATCTGAAGAAAAGCTGAAGCACCACAATTCCGGAAAAACAGTAGATAAAATATCCGGATGCAATTAAACAACTTGCATAACTCGAACCAGGAATAAATAATAATAAGAATATTGCGGCAAATAAATAGTAAATGTAATATCCCTTGATATTCCCAGTAACTTCATTCAGCATGGTATTAAATTCACTCTTTCCTTGGATACTATATTTGAAAATATTTTCCATCGTTTCTGCGTTAAATTTACGTTCATCCATAAAAAACCATGCATCCAATGCCCAATAATCGTTTTTCGTCCAATTATTCGCTTTCAGAATATTCTGATTGTTGTAATTGTCCATGGCAACCGGATAGCAGTGAAACGCACCTCTCAATTTATTAAATTCATTGAAATTTTTCTGTTCTTCAGAAAAAGCAAAATTATCTGTCATCATGTGTAATGAAATAATCATAATGGCGGGGAATAATAAATAAAACATTTTCCGGTAATATTTCTTCTCCAAATAAAACGCCGGTGCAGAAAAACAGAGCACAAAAAAAATAGCTTCGCCTCGAATCAAATAGGAAATCGCAAATAGAAGACCAACGAGAAATGATCTGGCATTACTTAAATTTCTTATGTTAAATAAAAAATACACGACTACAGTTATTCCAAGCATAATGCTGGAATTGTTATAGCTGACTTTCTGCAGAAAATCCAGATAAAAAACCAAATATATGAACAGGAATCCATAACTAAGCATCTTATTCCAATTTCTTTTCAACACTGTTGTAATTAAGATATATAGTGCAACGAAATGAATAAAATATAAGAATAATCCATACCATGGAATACAGGCATTCAGATAATACAAAAAAGATAGAAAATAACCCAGAATCGGACTCATAAATGAAGTATTGACATTATTTTTTATTTCAGTCAATATCGCATAGTCATCATTTACCGCATATTGCACTGGCAAGAAATATAGAATTAACCCAAAATATACAAGTAAAAAGATCAACACTGACAGTGTTCTCTTGGTTTCGGTAAATTTCATGTCATAATTTCCAAAGCTTTTCATGATTAATAATTTTCATCAAACTTCCATTACAAGAAAATTTTTCCGGCTTGCACATTATTTCTGGATTGTAAATTTAACTGACGCGGACGCAATATTATTCCAATCTGCCGGCGCCTGGAACGTTATTGGAAAAATCTCGCCTGGTTCTGCCATATATGGAGGATAAAAACCATAACCGAACGGCATCCACCAGTTATATTCCCGATTGCCGTCAGAAATCCGCAGACAAATATTGCAATAGTTTTCCTGCGGCCGCAATACCCGGACAAACATCTGAACGGCAATTCTGCCATTGGGCGGTCTTAATAGTCTTAATTTTACCTCAAAATCTTTTTCAAAATTCGGAACCTGCACTGAATTTCCACACGCGGCCCAGGCCTGGTCATCCATTTTAATCAAGGGGTTGTGGAATTTCGATTCCACTCCACGCTTGAAAATAAAAAATTGGCTGCCTTTGAAGAATTTCATCCAGACCAACCCGTATCCTTTGCGCAGCAGCATCTTTCGATGATAGTCCATAGAAAGCGGCATGGAATCTCCAAGATCATAAAACACATATTCCGTATTCCGATCCGGGTCTCTGGGGCGGTCGGCACAGTAAACCCGGTTGCGGATAGCCAGTTGACCGGCCGGTCGCAGTTGGGCTGTAACCGTAGCGTCCGGCGGAATGACTTGTTTCACCTCTTCCATAACCTTAGAATAATCCGGACGGGAAAACACATTTTCGTAAGTGCTGCAACCGTAAAACGACTGAGCATAAAAATAGTTGGACAGCAACGCCGTAAACACCGCAGCCACCAGCAGGGCCCGGCTGGTTTGCGTGCGGTCCGCGGGCAACGGAATACCGCGCGCAATGAATCTCAGCCACGGCGAACTGCCGGAGTCGTGAATTCTGGACAGCCCCAATACGGCGGCACAATTGAACAAAACTACCGTTTCCGCCTGATGGTGGAAACCCAAGTTAAGAAAAGCGGGCAACGAAAAAAGACAGATGAAACCCAATTGCACGAAACATCCGCACATCACAAGCGGACGATTGAAGCCAAGCAGGAATGCCGGCAGCAAAAGGAGGGAAATTAATAAAAAATTCTTAAGGCGAAACAGTGTGCCGAAAAACACTTCCGGACGGGTAAACGGCGACAGCAGCATCTCCTGCATGGTGCTTCCAAGCGCAAAGTAATATTCATTGACATAAAGATAGTTAGTGCCGCCGGCAGCAAATGCCGGAATGATAGCTTTGACGCACAGCAGAAAATATACCGCGCCGCATGCGGCGTAAACCAATCCCCAGCGTCGCTCCCCGGCAATAAACTGGCAAATCCCCCACCCCAGCCATAATGTGCCGATAGTCTCTTTCAAAGACAGCGAAAACAGAAAAATAAAAAATGCCGGCCAATATTTTTTCTTCTCGTAAAACACGTAAAAGCAAATAAATATCGGAATAAATGTGTAGGATTCATGAAATCCGTACAAAATACAGAGATTCATATTGGAAACAGACGGATAAAGCAGGTAAATAAACGCCAGACCGCACGCCCAGGCGGCAGGCAGACCGCGGGAACGGGCAAACCAGTAAATCAGTATCGAGCTCCCCCAGAGTACCAGCGCGCAAAAAACAAACGTGGTGTAGGGTGACGGAAACAGTCCAATCAACGGAGCGTAAATCAGAAAAAAGCCGGGTTCAAAATGATCTTGAAAATAGTTGATATTATGCTGGAAATAGGTCCATAAAAAATCGCGATGAAAAATATTATAGGCGACCTCGGAGAAAATCCCCCAATCCGGAAACATGAAAAACTGCCGGATATAAGCCTGATGCGAAACATAAATTCCCTGCCCGATAAACACGCCGGCACCAATAATCACCAGCACGGTCCATTCCCAGTTGGCGGCGGTCGGTATCCATTTGGCGGCACGTGACGGCAGCGGCGGCAACACCAGCAGCAGCCGGAACATGGTCAGCCCGGCGACGGCACACATGGCGATGATTCCAGGCATATTGGTCGGGAAAAAATAAAATGGAATCATCAGCAGCCACGGCAGCAACGCCCGTACCAAATATTTTGCCGGTACGGTACGAATTAACGGCAGCAGCAGAAATTCCAGCGGAACGATAACATAAAGCGCATTCCACGGAGAAAACATCCTGGCAACAACGGTAAGTTCAACAATGTCAGTATATGTACACTCGGCAAACGTCTTGCAAAGACCATAACCGGCAACTGCCACCAGCAATCCCGCTACCCATGCCATAAAAAAAGGCTGCCGGTTAATTTTATCAATATACATGCGCATTATTATAACGATTTCAATGAAAAGATAATTTACGAGCTATTTGAGCTTTTGCGACAAACTTGGTTAAAATAACTTCCATTCAGACTAAAATCAATACATTAAGCAAAAAAGTGAAGATAATTAGAAAAAGATGTTTTCCGCTGTTGACAAAACTTGAAACATCAACTAAAATATTTAGTAAATAATTAACCAATGGAGATTATTTTATTATGAATCAGATGACCGGCAAAGAACGCATAACGAGAATAATTCAGCATAAACCTGTTGACCGTATCGGACTTTATGAGCACTTCTGGGGTGATACTTTAAAACGGTGGCAGGATCAGGGACATGTCAAACTGGACGAAAACCTGGCCGACCATTTCGGCTTTGACATGGAAAATGCCTGGGTTTTTAAAATGACGGCAAAAGTTGATTTTAAAAATGAGCTCATCGAAGAAGATGCGGAAACCAGACTGGAACGCGACGGCAACGGCGCCATCTTGCGTCGCCATAAAATGCATGACACAACTCCGGAACATGTTGACTTCATGGTCAAAGAAAGAAGCGCCTGGGAAGAAAAAATCAAGCCGTTGCTGAAACCGACAAGAGACAGGATAAATTTTGAAGCTTACCGGGAAATAAAAAAACATGCCGAAGAAAAAAATCGCTACTTCAATTGGGCGGGAGTAAATGTTTTTGAAATGATGCATCCGGTATGCGGCCATGAGCACATGCTGTACGGCATGGCGATGGATCCGGACTGGATTAAAGATATGGCTGATACTTACGCGCAGTTGACAATTGATTTGATGGAAATGCTTTTTTCTGAAGAAGGTCAGCCGGACGGCGCCTGGTTTTACGAAGATATGGGCTTCAAAGGCCGCCCGTTCTTCTCACTGGATATGTATCGTGAACTGATCGGCCCCGCACATAAGAAAACTATTGACTATGTACATGCACGGGGAATGCAGGTTATCATGCACTCCTGCGGATATGTCGAACCGCTGCTGCCGGGCATAATTGAATCCGGCGTTGACTGTCTTCAGGTAATCGAAGTGAAGGCCGGCATGGACCTGCTCCGCATCAAAAAGAATTATGGCGATAAACTTGCGCTTTTCGGCGGCATGGACGCCAGAAATCTGGTAGCCAACGATTTGAAAGCCATCAAGGCGGAACTGGAAGAGAAAATTCCGGCAGTTAAAGCCGGTTCCGGATATATCCTGCATTCCGATCATTCGATTCCGGAAACTTGCAATTATGAAACATACAGGTATTTTGTTGACGAAGGTTTGAAACTGGGAACATACTGAAGAAATACAAGAAGTCAGTAGTCAGAAGTCAGTAGTCAGAATAAATCATGAAAACAAAGAATAAAACAGGAAAACAAGAGAAACAGGGAATTCTGATGCAAACGCCGCTGGCACGGCATAATTAATAGTCTTTAAGAATCTGATCCAGCGGAGCGATATATTAATAGCAGAAGTCAGTAGTCAGAAATAAAGCAGGAAATCAACGGCCGGAAGTTAGAATGGTTCCGATTTTTATGGTTATGCTCCGTCATAACCGGGATTAATCGTGACTGGCACTTGGCGAAAGCAAAAAATTAAAAAGGATTTCTCTGTGCCTCTGTGGTTAAAAAGAAATTTGAGACAGAATACAGAAGGTAAAATTAAAGAATAATGACAAAAAAGACCACGGTCAAAGACATTGCTGAAAAACTGGGTATTTCCGCTGCGACAATATCGTTTGTCCTTAACGGACAGGATAAAGGCATCAGTGAAGATACCCGGCGCAAAGTTATTGCCGCGGCGGTGGCGATGAATTACCGCAAACTGCCGCGCATCAATCTGCTCGGCTGGACGCGCATTGCCTACCTCACTTCCAGGATTGAACACTTCAACTCCTACACCTCGTTTTTTGCCGGGGTGTACAGCAATATGCAACGGAAATCCGCCGCGAATAAAATCGAACTGTCATTGCACGAATTCAGCCCCGAAAGCCCGGAAGAGTCTTATCTGCAATTGCAGAAATTGCGTGCCATGGACATCGACGTTTTTCTGTCCAACAATCTGGCTACAGCCAAATATCTGCTGAAAAATGGCCTTAAAGTTATTCTTGTGCAAGCAGGAATCATGCTGGAATGCGTATCCGTATACTGCGACGATTATTCCGCCGGCAAAATCGCCGGGGCATATGCGCTGAAAATGGGACATACTATCGCAGGAACTATTTTCCCCAAAGGTATGCCTGGCGCAAGATTTAACGGGTTTATCGAAGCTTTTACTGCAGGCGGCGGGCAATGTCCGGAAGAATTCCGCTGGACGGTGACATTCGATCATGAAACCATGACCGGAGAAATCCGGCAGTTGTCAAAAGACCGGAAATTGCCGACGCTGTTGTATTGTTTCGCCGACAACATCATGTTTCCGGCAATTAAGGCATTGACCTTGAACAAACTGCGAGTGCCTGAAGACGTCAGCCTGATCGGCACCGACAACCTGTATTGGGGCAAATACGCCACTCCGGCGTTTACCACCGTTGACCTGAATGAAGAAATGTTTGCGGACAAACTTATTGAAGCCGTCAGGCATGTCACCGGCGGCGGTGCCCCCTATCAGCTTGCCGTCCCGGTCAAGCTGATCGAACGCGAAACCGTCAGTAAACTGTCCTGATATTTCTAATCAATTCGCCTCACAATGAATTTAACTGGCTTCTTATTTTCCACTTGCCTTATTTTGAGTTTAAATTATGGATTATCTTTGCTTATTTACCGGAAAAAGCTATTGTATCTTGATTTTTTTTAATTTATGGACAGTTAACTTGAATATAAGGTTATGAGAAGAATATATTTACTGATAATCGGGTTATTCATTATATTATATATAGTACCGCTGGGTTTGAGACCGCTGTTCACTCCCGACGAGCCGCGCTATGCGGAAATTGCCCGGGAACTCATCGTGCATAACGACTGGGTTGTACCTAAAATCAATAATCTGCGTTATTTCGAAAAGCCCATCATGGGGCATTGGCTCAATGCGGCATCGTTGGAACTGTTCGGCGAAAATAACTTTGCCGTCAGGTTTGCTTCCGCGCTGGCGGCCGGACTGGCCGCGCTGGCGCTGTTCACGCTGCTGAGAAAGTTTGCCGGGGAATCAATGGCGTTATGGGGAACTGTCATCTTTCTGTCCAGCATTCTAGTTTACGGGATCGGCACATTTGCGGTGCTGGACAGCCCGACTTCATTTTTCCTGACCGCCGCTCTGGCCGGATTCTTTTTCGCGTATATGGAAAAACAGTGGAATGCCAGGAAAGTCATTGCTCTGTTGCTGTTCGGCTTCTTCTGCGGGCTGGCATTTTTGACCAAGGGTTTTCTGGCGTTTGTCATTCCGGCGATCACCATCGGCCCGTTCCTGATCTGGGAAAAACGCTGGAAAGAGCTGTTCATCCTGCCGTGGATACCGGCGCTGGCGGTAATCGTCACCTCCCTGCCCTGGGCGCTGATGATTCATTTCCGCGACAATGATTTCTGGAATTATTTTTTCTGGGTCGAACATGTTCAGCGTTTTACGCAGCATGAAGAGTCGCAGCATCCGGCGCCGTTCTGGTTTTTCATTCCGGTAATAATCGGTGGAGCCATACCCTGGCTGTTTCTCATGCAATCTATTCTTTCCGGCTACAAAGAGCGCTGTACTGAAGCTTTTAAACAACCGCTGATGCGGTATGCCGCCTGCTGGCTGGTGTTTCCTTTCCTGTTCTTCTCCGCCTCCAGCGGCAAGCTGGCCACCTATGTTCTGCCGTGTTTTCCGCCGCTGGCCATTTTGATGGCATACGGGCTGGATAATTTTCTGATGCGCGACAAACCCGGCAAAATAAACCTTACTTTTAAAATTCTGCTGACCATCCTGGTGGTCGCGACCGGCATAGTGGTTATAGCTCAGATCGGTTTTTCAACCGGCACGATTAAATTTAAACACTTTGACGGCTTGTACGGCCAAGATGAATTATTCAAATTCACATTAGCCGTCGCGGCAATCGCGCTGTGGTGCAGTCTGCTGTACATGGCAATCAAGGCCCAAGACCTGAAGAAGAAAATAATCTATTTTGTGCTTGGCCCGCTGGGCTGCTTCTTTGCCTGGAACGCGGCGGTTCCCAATCTGGTGCTGGACTTGAAAGCGCCGGAACGCATCCTGATGAAGCATGCCGGCATGGCGACTCCGGACACCATGCTGGTTTCTTACAAAAATCTGCTTTCCTCGATCTGCTGGTATTATAAGCGGGACAACGTTTATATTTACAGCAAGGCGGGCGAACTGGAATATGGAATCAGTAAACCGGATTCGATTCACCGGCTGTTGAGCAAGGAAGATTTCGAAGCGAAGGTACAGGCCAGGCCGCGCCAGAAAATCTTAATTATTCTCGAATCGCCAAGACTGATCAGCGAACTGCCGGCGTCTCCGGACGGAATACTTGAAAAGAAAATTCTTTTTCAGGAGTACAAGTAACGGATGAAAAAGTACCTGCTCGGACTTATCATACTTTTTATTGCAATATATATAATTCCGCTCGGCGGCAGGCCGCTGATTACGCCGGATGAATACCGCTATGCGGAAGTATCCCGCGAAATGATCGAAAGCGGCGACTGGGTGACCCCCCGGCTCGCCAATGTCAGATACTTTGAAAAACCGGTAATGGGTTACTGGCTTAACGCGATATCAATATCCTTATTCGGGGAAAATGCCTTTGCCGTCCGTTTGTCCTCCGCGATTTCGGCGGGTATTTCCGCGCTGCTGTTATGGCTGATGGTCCGGCGGTTTTCAAAAGACGAAGAAACGGCCTGGCTGTCCACCGGAATTTTCCTGACCAGCGTACTGGTATATTACGTCGGCACGTTTGCCGTGCTCGACAGTCCCACCACCATGTTCATCAACGGGGCAATGGTGTGCTTCTTTTTCGCGGCGTCCGAGGAGGAATGGAATCGCTTCAAAATACTTGCGCTCGCCACGTCCGGCATTTTCTGCGGCCTGGCTTTCCTGACCAAGGGATTTATAGCCTTCGCAATTCCGGCAGTAGCGATTGTTCCTTATCTGCTATGGGAAAAGCGCTGGAAAGACCTGTTCATTCTGCCGTGGATACCCATGCTGACCGCGCTGCTGGTCGCCCTGCCCTGGGCACTGCTGATCAACTTCCGGGAAAGCGATTACTGGCACTATTTCTTCTGGGTGGAACACGTGCAGCGCCTTTTAGGCAAAAATGACACACAGCATGTTGAACCGTTCTGGTTGTATGTTCCAATCCTGCTCGGCGGACTTCTGCCCTGGGCGTTATTGCTGCCGTGCGCGTTTATCAGCCTGCGGAAGAACTTGCGGCAAATATCGTCCCGCCCGCTGCTGCGTTATGCGGCCTGCTGGCTGGTATTTCCTTTCCTGTTCTTTTCCGCCTCCAGCGGAAAACTGGCGACTTATATTCTGCCGTGTTTCGCGCCGCTGGCGATAATCCTGGGCGTGGCCCTGATCGCCTACTTCCGTACCGGATGTTCTAAAATGTTCAACGGCCTCTGCGGTTTTCTGGCCTGGGGGCTGTTTGCCGGCGCAGTCGGATTCTCCATATATCAGCTACTGGCAAACCGGCAAGTGTTTCCCGGCTTATATTCTCCGGCTGAATCGTGGAAATGGATTCTGGCAGTGACGGCGACGACGATCTGGGGACTCGGCATTTATGCCGCCTGGCGCAGCCCGAAATACCGGCAGAAACTGGTTCTTTTCATGTTCAGTCCGCTGCTTATAATTTTCGTGTCCAATTATGTTGCGCCGCGCAGGGTGCTTGAAGGCAAGGCCCAGGGCTTGTATCTGGCGCAGTTCCGCGACCGGATCAAGCCGGATTCAATTCTCGTGGTGCATCCGAATGTAATGCATGCCGCCGCCTGGGAATTCCGAAAATCCGGATTATTGTTCTTTACTCATGGCGGAGAGCTGGAATACGGGTTAAAGTATCCGGATGCCAAAGACCGGATTATCAATGAGCGGCAACTGGGCGAGCTGATTAGAAATACCCCGCCGGGAAAGTTGTTTTTCATCATGCGCGGGAATTTCAGGGAGGCTATTCCTCCGGCCAGGTTTGAAGTTTATGATCATGAAATTATGTTTTCTAACTTTTGAGAATATGTGAACGGAGATTCAGTGTGAAAAAGAATTTGATTTTTAAACAATTTATAAAGAACCCCACTACTATCGGCGCTCTTTGTTCAAGTTCTCCCGCATTGTGCAGGGAAATGATTGCTGACATAAATATCTCATGGTCGCGAAGCGTGGTCGAACTTGGCCCAGGCACCGGCGCGATAACCAGCGCCATCCTGGAGTCCATCCGGCCCGGTTCTGATTTTTTTGCAATTGAGCTTGATCCGGCAATCTATGAAGAATTCAAACACCGTTTTCCCAACGTAAAGATTTTTAACGACAGCGCTTCAAATATGGGAAAAATCATCAAAAGCCACAATCTGAATAAGGTTGACACCATTATCTCCGGCCTGCCCTGGGCCTCTTTCCCGCACAGCCTGCAACGGGAAATTATGCACCCGATTCTGGAGAATTTGAACGATGGCGGATATTTTACCACTTTTGCCTACATTCAAGGGGTATTTATTCCATCGGCCAGACGTTTCCGTAAATTCCTCTCGGAAAACTTTTCTTCCGTGGAAACCTCCCGCGTCATCTGGAGTAATCTGCCGCCGGCGTTCGTCTACCGCTGTCGCAAGTAAGTGTGCAGTTGAGACAATGCCAGTGCGTCAAATTGTCTCAATGTCACAATACGATCTTTTCTTATTACCGCAATTCTGACCTGCAATTACAGTATAAATATATTTAAGTAGCTTATTACAAGTTAATTAAAGCATATTTATCATTATCTTGGCACACCGCTTGCTGAACATAACTTAAGATTTTTATTAATAACTTTAAAGAAGGAGACATTACTATGGCTAAGATTTTAGGTATTGACTTAGGTACAACCAACAGTTGTATGGCTGTTATGGAACACGGAGAATCAAAAGTTATCCCCAATGCAGAGGGCAACCGGACGACTCCGTCAATCGTAGCTTTCACCAAAAGCGGTGAAAGACTGGTTGGTCAGACGGCGAAACGCCAGGCGATCACCAACCCCAAGAATACGGTTTTTTCAATTAAACGTTTCATGGGACGCAAATTTTCTGAAGTGGGACGCGAAAGAGACCTGGTTCCATACGAAGTTGTGGAAGCGAAGAACGGCGACGCTCACGTCAAAATCGGCGACCGCACCTACTCTCCGCCGGAAGTTTCAGCGATGATCCTGCAGAAACTGAAAGTCGACGCGGAAGCCTACCTGGGCGAAGAAATCAAGCAGGCGGTAATCACCGTTCCGGCTTATTTCAACGACAGCCAGCGCCAGGCCACAAAAGACGCCGGCAAGATCGCCGGTCTTGACGTTCTCCGAATTATCAACGAACCGACGGCGGCCTCGCTGGCTTACGGTCTGGATAAAAAAGCTGAAGAAACTGTTGCCGTATATGACTTCGGCGGCGGCACTTTTGATATCTCCATCCTCGATATCGGGGAAGGCGTGTTCGAAGTGAAAGCCACCAATGGCGACACCCATCTCGGCGGGGACGACCTCGACCAGATTGTGATGAACTTTCTGGCGGATGAATTCCAGAAGGAAAACGGAGTGGATCTGCGCAAAGATCCGCAGTCTTTACAGCGTCTGAAAGAAGCCGCGGAAAAGGCTAAATGCGAACTGTCGTCCAGCGTGTCCACCGACATCAATCTGCCGTTCATCACCATGAACCAGACCGGTCCGCTGCACATGAACCGGACACTGACTCGCGCCGAACTGGAAAAACTGACCGACAGTCTGATTGAACGCGCCGTCAACCCGTGCAACTCGTGCATAAAAGATGCCGGAGTAAGCATATCGCAGATTAATGAAGTTATTCTGGTCGGCGGGATGACCAGAATGCCGAAGATTTCCGATAAAGCTAAGGCTATTTTCGGCAGAGAACCGCATAAAGGCGTTAATCCGGATGAAGTAGTCGCGGTCGGCGCGGCAATCCAGGGCGGCGTACTCGGCGGAACTGTTTCCGACATTGTTCTGCTGGACGTGACTCCGCTTTCTCTCGGCATCGAAACCCTCGGCGGCGTATCCACCCGCCTGATCGAACGCAATACCACGATTCCGACCCGGAAAAGCGAAATTTTCAGCACCGCGGCTGACAATCAGCCGTCAGTGGATATCCATGTTCTTCAAGGCGAACGCGAAATGGCCCGCGACAACAAAAGCATCGGGCGTTTTCGTCTGGACGGCATTCCGTCGGCGCCGCGCGGCGTTCCGCAGATCGAAGTCATTTTCGACATTGACGCCAACGGCATCCTGCATGTGACTGCCAAAGATCTCGGTACCGGCAAGGAACAGAAGATTACCATTACAGCGAGTTCCGGTTTAAATGAACAGGAAATCGAAAAGATGGTCAATGAAGCCAAAACCCATGCCGGCGAAGATAAGGCGATCAAAGAAAAAATTGAAATCAAGAACCGCGCCGATTCCATGGTCTACCAGACCGAAAAGCAGCTTAAAGAATATGGCGATAAACTGACTCCGGAAATCAAGCAGCCGGTCGTTGACGGCATCGAAAAACTCAAGAAACAGATTGAGGCCGACGATACCGAAGGCATGAAAGCCACCATGACTGACATTGAACAGCATCTGATGAAGTTCGGACAAGAGATATACTCTCATGCTCAACAGGGTCAGCAGCAGGGTCAGCAGGCAGGCGAACAGCAGGCAGGCGAACAGCAGCAGTCAGGTTCCAATAAGCCCGGCGACGATAATATCGTTGACGCCGAAGTTGTGGATGACGGCAAATAACTAATTAATTTAAACAGCCGGAATATGTTATGTATCCCGGCTGTTATTATTATCTTTCCTAATTTAACGAACCTTTTAACCAAAACAAAGGAGATCCCAAAATGGCGAAAGTCAAAATCAGACCGTTAGGTGATCGTGTCCTCCTCGAAATCGAAGAAGGCGCGGCAGAGCAGATCAAAGGTGGAATCGTAATTCCGGACAGCGCGAAAGAAAAACCGCAGGAATATGTGGTTGTCGCAGTCGGCACCGGCAAAACCGATGACAAAGGCAAGAAGATTCCGCTGGACGTAAAAGTCGGTGATATCGTTCTTACCAGCAAGTACGGCGGCTCCGAAGTCAAGTACAACGACAAAGAATACAAGATTGTCAGCGCGGATGATATCCTCGCGATCATCGGCTAATTCTTAACAGCAATTCAATAAACCAAACAGGAGATTTAAATTATGCCTAAGCAACTGTTATTCGGCGAAGAAGCCCGCCGCCAGATTTTGTCCGGCGTGCAGCAGCTCAGCAGAGCGGTCAAGGCCACTCTCGGACCCAAGGGCCGCAATGTCGTTATCGATAA
>CAIKZE010000418.1 GCA_903831825.1 uncultured Lentisphaeria bacterium
CCATAAGATGTTTTTTAGCATTTTTAAGAATTGATTCCAATTCTTTGCGGATATTGTCTGGATATTCAGCCTGTCGATAAGAATCGAGTTTGTCAAGAAATTCACCGTGACAGCGATCAAGGATGCTCTTTTCAGACTGCGTATCCGACCGCGCTTGAAAATAGACTGAATTCCATCTTTCATCACGGAAATGATTTAAAGTATGCTCCGTCTCCAGAAAATTGCCGTTGCTTTTTAGCACGGTTTCGCAAATCCGCCCGAAGACATCATCGTTAAAATCAAATTCCGGCGCGGTAAACAGGCAATCCAATCCTCCCATGACTTCCCAGTCCAAAAGACATTGCTCGGGACTGATCATGCTGCCATTGTCGAGATTGCCGGAGCCGGCATAAATCATTGAACCGCGATCCACAAACGCGGCATAACCTGCCGCTTTCAGCGTCCTTTCAAACACCGCCTGCAAACCGGGTCTGCGGGCGTTGACATATGAGCGCCCGCCTACTGTTGTTCCGCCGCCGAAAGCATATTCCATTAATTGACAGACCCCCGAATCGACACGGACTGTCTGCGGGGTGCAGGATGACCCGTTGCCTGTCAGCATATCCACCTGATTGCAGGCTATGTAACCGAGCAGCGGCGCTTCGGGATCTATGATCGAGGAAAGAATAAGCCCACCTACGATTTCAGCCGTTCCGAGAACAATTGTCCCGCGAATATCCGCCGGTCCGCTTCCGCCTATGCTGGGCATCGGCGTAATCATGCTCCGGCTGTGATATTTCCTTCTTTGCAGCATTGTTTCCGCCGTCCGGTACTCGAGACGGAGCGGCGGGTTTATGCAGTTGCAGCACCCGACAAATCTCGCAGGATTAAGACCGAGCGCAATGCCCATTTCGGCAATGAACGGGACCGCTTCAGGCACGGTGGCGTCCACCCCGCCAAACGGTTTGTCGGTCAGACCGCTCATCAGGACAACGCCCTCCAACTGCTCAATTTCCGGGGCTGTATCCTGACGGGAAATCGGAAGCGTTATGGATGTTACCCGCGGTTCCGCATGGGCAAATTTCACCATTTCGGTGAAACGGCGCAGATTTCCGCCTTCCGGACGGTCATTCTCATAGTCATAAAACTTCGGTGTAAGATTGCCGATCCCCGTCTTGAATTCCCGTTTGGGATGAATCAACGACGGTTCGTCGGACGGTTTCACCGGCGGATACTGCCGCAACAGCTTTTGCCTCAATTCCTCAATCATGGTATTATCAAACAATATCCTGCCGACTGCCGATTCCCTGCATCCTGATTTAATCGCAAGCTCTTTAACCAGCGGATGATCTACAACATAACCGATTTCCGCCAGCACACGCCTGACGTCAGAGGCCATCTTCTCAAACTCTTCTGTTTTAAACAACTGTGTTTTCATATTCCGCCTCTTTTCTTGATAATTCGCGCCGGGACACCAACCGCCACCGAATAAGGGGGTATGGGTTTGACTACCACGGATCCGGCTCCGATAACCGAGCCTTCGCCGATTGTTTCCGCTGTACACACTATGCAGACGTTCATGCCAATATAGCAGTCCCGCCCGATTATTATCTTCTTTTGAATCCCTCCCTGGGAATAGATGGTCTTATCGGGATCGTCAAACCTGTGCGAATAAGGTGTTATGGTGATGTTCTGCGCCAGGAGGGAGTTATCCCCGATTTCCAGCCCTTCGTGTCCGTGAAGACAACACCCGGTTCCGATATAGACACGCTTGCCTATTCGGATATAACCCGTTGCCGCAACTTCCGTGTCCAGATACACCCCATGTTTCAGACGCGCCCCGTCGTCCAGCGTAATACCTTTGTCGGAATTGGCAATCAGAGTGCAACGGTCATGGATTTGAACGTTGTCGCCCAGCGATATGAACTGCGGATTGACGATTCTTACCCCGACGCCGATGGAGACGTTTGTCCCCATGTGCCGGAGCAGACCGCGATAGTATTCCTCGCGCTTGTTCCTGGCGTATTCCCCATCCATATTAACGAACACCGCCCGATGGTAGGCTTCCGTATCGTCAGCCGACATGTGAGCATAGACTTCCGTGAAAAATTGTTCATTCATCCTGGTATTCTCCATTTCTTTTTTTCACTGCTTGACGGCCGCTTCATAGAAAGCCAGTACGTTTTCCACCGGCGCGTTCTCCATAATGGTGCTGCTGGACGAAAGGATCACTCCGCCGCCCCGCGTCCGCGCCAGATTCACCATGCGTTGAACATCTGCCCGTGTAATTTCGGGAGTGGTATAGAATGTGGTAGTGACATTTATGCTGCCGCAGAGAAACGGCAATTTATCATTCTTACAGCGAGTTTCCGCCAATTTCATCATATCCATTCCTTTGTCTTCCTCAAAGCCCTGAAATCCGTCAATGCCGCAGTCCAGCAGTTCCGGCAGGATCGGGAGAATGTTGCCGTCACTGTGCCAGAGCCAGTGAACCCCGGCGTCAATCAGCGGTTCAACGGCGCGCTTGAGATGCGGGAAATAGATGTCGCGGAGAAGCTGAGGCGACACCATCGGACCGTCATTGCCGCAGATGTCTTCGCCTGAATACACCAGCGGTATAAGATTGTGTTCACGGATCGCACGGGCAATCGCGATATTGCGCAACCGTCCTTCCTCTCCAAGAAAAGCGAACAGATGTTCCATTGCTTCGGGATATAAGGCATTCGCCATCAAATAATTTTCATAGCCCCAAACCCCGTACCACATCCAGCCCGCAGTACCACACAAGTGGCCGGGCAGCCATACGATGGGTTTTAAAAATTCGCCCCATGCATCCAGTTCCAACCAGCGCTGACAGGTGACATCGGGATTTACGAACTGCCCGGCCTTCGCCGCTGCCGGCACCGATTCGCAGAAATCACGCACGTCCTCCGGAGATGTCCATGCCCCATGTTCCTTACTCCAGTCTCCAAGCAAACCATGGACTACACTTTTCAATCCATCACCGGTCTTAATTTCAGCACCAGGACCGCAATAGCGATCCTGGCGATCCGGCAAAACAAACTGCATAATTAAGTCCACGTCCCATAAATTCATCGCCTGGGTGAAAACTTCCTTCGCATGTGTTGCATAGTCGTTGCGCCCGGTTACGCTTTCAATGGCGGCAATGGTTCCATTCCATCCCTGCACCGGCAAACGATCCGTCGGCTTGAATTCGATTGCGTTCAGCAACCGTTCCCGTTTCTCATAATAATGTTTTATATTCATATCAGTTCAGCCTTTTTTATCCATCTTTGGATTTTTTATGTCATTTCGTCATTTTTGTGGCGATAATTTCCATGTTTAATAATTTTTCATATAACTTTTAATAAAGATTAATATTATATTCCGTCAAGCACCTCCAGAACAAAAGCAACTGTTTTCTCCCAGTTTTGCGGCACTTCCTCACTAATCATCAGGCAATGCCGTTTATGTTCTGCTTCATTGATAACTCGAAGCATATTGTATTTCAACTTTTCCGATGACATTTCATACCAGTTCAAATTGATGTTCTGCCAGATAAACTTATCAGGCCAGACAGCCCGGGCTTCGCGCGTTGACATATCGCCTTCCGGCGGCTCGGTGAAAGAATCAATCCCGTCAAAATCCAAAGCGGCAATATCTTGCGAAATTATTTTTGATTGTCCGTCATAATGCACCTGTAACCGCTTCCCGGCGCTGCTCATGATATCGAGGATTTGTCTGTACAGCGGAACCAGATGCCGTCTGTAATTAAGCGGACCAAGCGTTTCAATAGACAAGTTTTCCCACAACTTTATCTGTACCGCAGGTGTTTTGACTGCCTGGCGGATTTCTTCGAGCTTGATTTCATTCATGATTTCGAGTAATTCAAGCATCTCTGGTTGCTCATAGGCCAGATCAACGGAAAACTGTTCCAGTCCCACCCAGTCTATTTGCAGCACCATTAACGGAGTGCGCCCTGAACCAAGCCCTTGTATTTGTCCGATAGTGATTCCCTGATCTCCAAGAATTGACTCGGATTCCATAAATGGTTTGTCATCGGCAATTATCCTGACTCCTTCAAGGGCCCGCGTCATAATCCGGTAATCTTCAGCGGTTTTGATGAAATGTTCCTGCTTCCATTCTCCCAGATACCACTCGTGCAACTCTCCTTTGTCAGTAATTAACCGGACATCACGGCGAACTTGTCCGGCCTGCTCGAACTCAGTTTTGACCAGTTCGAAGTTCGGATGCTCATGTCTGACCAGATTGGCATGATTAATCTGACCAAGCCCAAGCCTGAAGAGCGCGCCCCAGTCCACCGCGGGCCGGTTTTTCACAAACCAGTCATAAACCGCATAGACCGGGCGTTCAAACTTCTCTCCCGCCAAGGCGCACTCAAATCTTTTTCGTATATTCGTCATATAAAAACAACCTCATAATTTCTCGCCGGACCATGCGTTTTGTTTGCCGGTCTTTTCGTGGAAAACCATTATATTCTCAGCAGCAACGTTCCTAAAACATGCTTGATTCATGTCAAAATTCGTTGAACACCTTTGCGCTCTGTTTATTTTTAATTGACTCCCAGCAGGCGGCGCAAGTGGCGATACACTTCGCGCCCTCGATTTCATTCACCGTAATCGGCTTGTTATCGAATATGGCCGCTTCCATCTCCTGCACATACTTAAGCACCGACATGAGATGTCCGGAATAAGCCTTGCCGTCAAAATCCTCCGCAACATCGTCTTTGGCAAAGTGAACCTCCTGCCGCAGAGCATCATGCCGCCCGCCTTCACGATATGCGGCGTGATAATTCACGATGGTCCCTTGTGTGCCGAAAATACTGACGCCTTCCATGGGCATGATGTCACTGATCGAGCCGCCCGGCTGTTCATGGATTCCGCAGGCGGTCATCACTCTGGCAATCACCCCGTTCTTGAATTTCATATTGATGATAAAATTCATTTCCTTATCCTGCGGATAGCGCGGATCAACCGGGCTGGCGCAACCGTAGGCGTGAACTTCATCCACATCGCCGAAATACCAGCGTAAATGATCAATCGGGTGGCAGGCTCCGCCGTAAATAATGTCCTGCGGATGTTCATAGCGCCAGGCGCCGCGGTCAAACACCTTCCATATATCGCCATGAACATAACTCGCCTCGGCCATCATTGCAGTTCCGATTTTTCCGCTGTCGTAGAATTTCTTGACCTCCTGATGGTGTGTCACGAAACGCCGGGTCTGGCCGACAAGAAATTTCCGTTTGTATCTGCGCACCAACCGGACAGTCTCTTTTGACTCATCAAGACTGACAACCATGGGTTTTGTGCAGATAACATGCTTACCGTTTTCAAGCGCCATCCTGATCATGTCCATATGGAGATGATCTGGCGAGAAAATCCCGATAATGTCTATGTCGTCTCTTTTTATCAGTTCGCGCCAGTCGCTGGTCGCATACGGGACAGAAAATTCAGCTCCGTACTGGTCAAGCCGGTCCTTGCGAACATCACAGATACCTCTAACCTCGGAGCGGAACTGCCTCTGATGACGATTTACGTGCAGCATGTTGCATCCCATCATCAAACCAATTACGCCTATTCCAAGTTTGTCATTCATAATAATCTCCTTGTTTTAAGACAAAATATTCTGGAAAATATTGTTTCCGAGAAAACTTTCGTCGGTTCTTGTGTCATGGATTGGTCGGAAACTTACCCGGTTCGGCTGTTTGTGAGTCTCGCACTATTTTCAAGCATAACGGCACATCTGAAACGGTTACGGCGGGTATCGTCAGGACTCCGCTTGAATCTGTTGTCACCTTGCCGGATTGCAGCGCCTTTTCTGCGAGCATCATGCTCCACTTATATCCGGTTTCGGGCTTAACCGCAAATTTCTGCAATCGTCTGAGTGTGACGTTTGCGACACTTTCCCGTGGTATTTCGATCGGTGTTCTGAGTTCATCTTTCCTGAGCAGGCGCAATTCCATCACGAAAGCCTTTGTCGTGTCCTCAATATTCTTCCACCTGAAATACCCGTTGATTTGCCCGTTCTGATCGGGCGCTGTGCAGTTATTGAATCCGGGATACCGGTTGTCTGTTGTCGCATTGGAGAATACCGGATATGCCTCGTTTCTTCGGATAGAGAGCCATGGATATTCATATACGGCAGGATTCGCCTTCCTCACATCGGCAATGTGTCCGAATGGTCCCCATGCAAAAGCGAGAAAGCACTTATTCTCCCTGCAAAATGCCAGAAGTTCTTCCTGGCCCAACGCCCATTTATCACTGTGTGAGGAGATATTGAAAAGCGGCGGCGGGTCTGGCCATTTGTAATTGGATGTCCGGTATTTCATGTGATTGACCCCCGCAGGCACAACGACAGAAACTGCGGCAAGAACATCACCGTGGATCAAGCCGATTCCCAAACTGCCGCTGCCGCCCATCGAAATGCCGTTGAGATACACACGATCCCGGTCTATATCGAACGATTTGATTACCCATTCAATGGTCGCCAATACCCGCTTTTCTACAGGGCATAGTTCATTTTTGTAGAGTTCTGGATTTCTGGTAATTTCTTCGTTTCCCCACCACCAGTCATTCATGTTTGTTCGACAGTCAATACTCAATACATAGTAGGTTTCGTCACCGTAGAAACCTCTATCTTGACCCTCCTCTTTAGCGTTTGGCATACCACATATAGCCGGCATCGGCTCATCCCCGTTGCCGCCGGAAGAATGGAGTACGACACAAAGCGGGGCTCCTTTAGCGGGTGTTTGGGGCAGCACTAGTTTGAACCAATCTTTCTGCGTTTTCATGTATCTCCACTGAGGCATACTGTCATGTTCATAGCGAACCACTTTACGTCCGCCGCTAATCTTCTCATCAGTAACTTTTATTGACGGCAAATCGAAAAACACTTCTTTAGTCGCAACCTGAGTCTGAGTTGTATTAATAAGATAGTTTTTTTTATTTTTAATCATAGCACCCTTGTATATGGTTTAGTTTCATTGATTTCCTATTTTGTATTTAGCGGCTTCCTTTTAATTTTAAGATAAAGTTAAATAATCTTACAATTCCAACCCATGATTTCGGCATACCTGATCAGTATTTTTAAATCCGGATTGTAAATTAAGGCCAGATGATGGGTGCCGCCGTGACAACTGTATTCCGACAGCATATCTTCCAGCGGGATTTCCGGTTCGAACCAACCGCTGATGCCGGTAATTTTATTTTTACGCGGCGCGCGGATGTTACCGGCACATGCAATCATAGTAAACGATTCATCCGGGCCAGGAGCCAGATTGACCAGCGCGGCCGGGCCGGGTTTCATGCATCCCTGGGTCAGCGCCGGACTGTCCGCTTTGAAAAACGGAAATGCCTTCTCCAGCAATTCCGGTTTGCTGTTAATGACGTCAACATTCAGTTCTCCCATATGCGACAGAAAAACTTTGTTGCCTTTCCAGTCCGGACAGAACATCTCGGAGAACGTTGTTTCCGAAAAAACTTTCGCCAGCGAAGCGACAAATGCTGCGGTCAGCACGTCGCCTTCTCCGGCATACCCGATACCGCGCGACATTGCCATAGATGCTTCCAGAAACGGCACGGTATCGAGTCCGCATTGGCGGTCGATATCGAGGAAGTTGAACGTAAATGCTGCCAGTTTCTCTTTCTCAATCCATTGCCTGACCGTCAACGATGTTGCGGCGGTCCGGGCGAGGCATTTTTCCGAAGCTGTGCCGATTTTAAATAACTTACTATAAAGTTTCAATTCTTCCGCGATTTCAGCGGGGGCAGGGGGCATAGCCTTGAATTTTGCCGGAGTTGCCTGAACTACTTCAATGCCGATAAGCTTCTTCAAATCGGCGAACGGAATCGCGAAGTCGCCCATGCCGGGAAATGGCCGGCCGATGATGCCGACTCTGGCGGTTTTCATTGCGGTTGCGGCGATGCAGGCTTTAATATCGGCGGCAATTCTTGTCAACACATCCGACTGTTGCCAGTGTCCGGCTTCAAGCATAAAATATTTGCCTTTGCGCCGCAGCATATTGCAGAGGTCCTGCACCCCGTGAATTCCGTGATTGTACATGATTCTGGCGGGATCGGTAGCAAAACCGAAATCGAAGTCTGGCGTCGTGTCCAGCATGATCAGCGGCAGTGCGGTTGCGGCCAGCACACCGGCGGATTCCAGCGACGGCGAGTATGCCAGATGCAGCGTCACAATCGCATCGGCACGTCTCTTTTCAAAGGCTTTGACTGCCTTCGCAAATTCAGGTTTGACGCAGCAAACCGGAGCTGCGATTACTTCAATATTCAACTTTTCCAGTTCATCCCGGATCGTTCCGGCAAAAGTCTCCGCCGCCTGACGAATTTCAGGTACGACCTGATCATACAGTTCAAGATATAACGGCAGCAGTCCAACTACAGGTTTGCTCATGGCATATTCCTCAAATATATTTTAATTTTGCCGCTATTTGCGAGAATAAGCGGAACGCGTTTCCAAAAAATATGTTTTCGACTTCCGCGCTGGAAAGTTTTGCCCGGTCAGCGGCAAGTTTGACCGCGCGCAGTTGCTCATAATAAAACAAGGTGAATTCGACCGTATGACCGGCATCGTAAATGGCGTTGCCGATCTGGTAATCTTCACCCATCAGGTAAGCGTACTGGTTATTGATTTCCACCGATTTGCCGCGCAGCATTGCAATCGGAGCGTCTGAGCCGAACAGAATACGTTCCCGCGGGAACTTGTTAAAGGCGTATTCCAGTACGCCTTCATGGTTGACCATCGCGGTATCAATATAAGCATTGGGACATCCGGCGATGCCGTCCAGATAACCAATGACATTTTGCAGGTAATAAGCGCGTCCGATATGTGCGAAAATGATTTTGGCATCCGGGTAACGGCGGCATAGCTCGACCATCTGCTGCTGGTTGACCGGATCGGCCAGCCTGGCCGGACGGGGTATATGCAATGTCACCGCCAGTCCGTTAGTGTTTGCATATTCCATTTGTTCAGCCGGCAGCATGTCGAAGATCGTGATTTCATCTTTCTTTTTCCAGTCAACGAAATTGAGATAAGGCTTATAGCCGATAAGCCGGTTGGCGGTGATCCTGTTTTGTACGGAAGCGATGCTGTCATGCGGCGACACCAAAGCCATGCCGAAGTATTGTTTATTGTCCGATATGCTGCCGGTATATTGCGCACTGGCGTCAAGACTGAATTCCGGAGACGGATAGCCAAAACTGTTGAGGTAAAAATCCTGTTCCGGCAACATTGTGCGGATATATTCCAGGCAATTCTCCAACGTGAATTGGCCGCCGAACTTCAGGCAACAGTCTTTGGATGGAAATTCATACCCTTGCGGCAAGCACGAGCCATCAAACAAATGAATATGGGCATCAAAGATTTTTTCCGGCAAAAAAACCTTTAGTTCAGTCCGGTAAACAGCCAGATCGGATTGTTTGCAATCAACGTTCATAATTATCTCCCGCAATTTTGTATGCATCATATTCATCGCGATATATCCCGGCGCCGATGCCGGCCAGCAGCGCGGCTCCCTTGGCTCCGGCGTGGCGCGAGCCGATGACAAGTTCAAGTCCGGTGATTTCTGCGACGATTTGCGGCCATAACGAACTATGAGACGGGCCGCCCGTCATCACTGCTTTACTGAAGTTTATGCCGCTCTTTTTTAAATGGATTATTTCACCATTGAGCAGTTCAGCCGCGCCCTCCATTACTGCCCGGCTGATATTCCGGCGTTCCGACTCAATATGGTGAGGCGGTTCGCGCAGGTCGATTTTCAAACCATCAGCGCCAGGTTTGGCGTTAGCGGCTAATTCATTGAATATCCGGTATTTATCGGATTCGCCCGGCGCGATATAGTTATCAATATAGGCTTCGATGGTGCGGCCGACATACGGAATTGAAAAGATCGCTCCCCACGGGCCGCCACGGTTGGACAGGAAAGGATCGCACAGCAATTCCAGATCAATTATTTTCTGACGCTCCGTTTCAGGGAAAAAGCCTACCCAGGAGGTGCCGCAGGACAGCAGCAATTGGCCAGGCTCCAGCACGCCCATGGCACGAGCCGCCGCCGGATGATCAAAACAGCCGGTGATTACTTGCGTATTGACGGAAAGACCAGTATCCCGCGCTGCTTGCAAGGTCAAATTGCCGGCGGGTTTTCCGGAACCTGTGAGACGGGACAGTTTTTCCGCCGGAATGTCCAAGGTTTTTAAAAATGGCTGATGCCAGCATTGTCCGATTTGATTTTGCAGATGGAACGTAGTTGCGGTGGAATAATCCATTAGCCAGTCTCCAGTAAGCCGGAACAGCAGCCAATCGGTATTCATACAATATTGTCCCGCATTTTTATATAATTTCGGATGATTTTCCCGCAACCAGGCCAGATGTGCCAGCGGGAAAATATCCACGCACGGCCAACCGGTGATCTGCCTGACGTTCGCAGATGAAAACTGCTTCAATACCGTCGTTTTCGCCTGTTCCTCTCTGCGATCCAGCCAACTGATGATATTGGTCAGCGGCTGGCCTGTTGAGTCGGCCAGCAGCGTGTTGCCGGATGCAGCAGCCATTGCCAGCGCGGTAACCGGGGCCGGTGCGGCAACGGCCAGTTTGCGGATAACTTCGCAAACATCCCGGTAATGGGTTTCCGGCACAATTTCGCACCAGTCAGACCGAAAGTGGGTAAATGTGGTCTTTTTTTCAGTTTCGGCAAGAACCGTTCCGCACTGGTCCATTAACACCCCTTTGATAGCGCTGGTGCCAAGGTCCAGTCCAATCAGAAAAGTTTTTCCCGCTGCTGTTGACATAATAATACAATAACTCTCCGCTTTATAAATTAAAGTATTGCAACCTGATGTTTCTTATGTGATTCAAGCGCCGCGGTAAACAGCCGGTGACTCAACGCGGCCTCCGCCGGAGTAACGCAAGCGGCGAATTTAGACAACGGCTTGCCATTGTGCAGCTCATAGATAAACGCCGCCCACATCTGTAAAATTGCATCGGAAAAACCAAACTCAAAAATCCCGCCGGTAATGGATTTAAACGCAGTTTCATACCCCATGTCAACATTTTGCCATGCCTGCGAACCATTCGTGTAATCCAGTATTTCGAGCAGTTTCGGATTTTTTGTTGAAAATCTGGCGCTTTTTTTCATGCCGAGGATTTCAATATACCATGTGTCTTTCTGGCCGGGAGCAATCCGCTGGGTTTTGACGGTGAGCGGGAAACTCAAGTTGTCTTCGCCGGAGGCTTCGCAGAACAGAGTGGCATTGTCCCAGGTGTCGCAAGGCGTTATGCCGCCTTTACCATCCGGGCGTTCCGGCACCAGATCGGAAAGCAGCGCCCGGACATTTGCGATATTCCAGTCGGCACGGAATGGCATATTGCAAGCATGTATGCCCAAATCTCCCATACAGCCATATTCGCCGTTGGTCGCACTGCGGCGTTTCCAGTTGACCGGCTTGGACGTATCCATATCGCTGGAATGCAGGAATCCGCTGTTGGTTTCGATAATTTTCCCAAATTCATGGTTTTCCAGCATCCGGCCAATAACTTGTACTGCCGGAAAAAATGGAAACTCGGACGAGCAGCGCACGAATACGCCGGGATGCTGCCGGAGACATTCATTGATTTTGTCATTGGCCTTTTTATCGATTCCAAACGGCTTTTCCCCCATCAGATGTTTGCCGGCGCGGATAATATCGCAATATAACTGTTCGTGCAGATTATGCGGCACCGCGCAGTAGACCGCCTCTACGTCGGGATTGGCAAGCAATGCGGTATAATCGGTTGTTGTCTGGGTAATGGTGGGAAAGTTATTCAGATACCAGGGAAATGCCGTGTCGTTCACGTCGCAAATCGCCATAATTTCCGGACGCATTGCAAAGTCCGGGAGATGACACCACCGGGCAGTTGCGCTGGCGAATTCCCGTCCCATCAGGCCCAAACCGATAATTCCGAATTTAATCTTTCTACAATTCATTTTTTAGTTCCCATCTGTAATTCAGCCAATGTTTCATCCATTTTTCCGATAACGAAATCCACGGCTTTTCGCGACGTGATCAATGGCAGTTTCGTCAGCGCCGCGGGCGGACAATCGGCTTTGTAGGTATGGGAGCTGATGTCAATGCAGCATTCCTTGTTGAGACGATTGGTAAACTTTGTTACGCATTCGGCGGATTTGAAATATAGCGAGGTCATGTGCGCCTCACCTTCGACTTTATCAATCAGGCTGGAATATTTTGCGGCAAGTCCTGCTATGGCCGTATGATAGTATTTTCCGGTTGTCCGGGTATGTTCCCGGTTCGCTTCGGCAAACTCGATAGTGATCAAATAGGCCAGCGAGGCCAGTTCCTCCTGCCCGTTTGTAACCAAAGCGCCGAATTGGTTGAGTCTGTCCATGATCGCAGTGGTCAGAATTTTTGAGGCAGGATACTGGCCTCCGGGAAAGCCCTTGCCGACAGAAACGAAATCCGGGCGGCAGCCGTATTCCCTGAATAGAAATAAATCCGGCGACCACATACAGGACTGGATTTCGTCAACGATTACCGGGATATCCCGTTTCGAACAGATTTCGTGCGTTTTTCGGACAAAATCGTCCGTCAGCCGGATGCCGCCGTAGTTCATCAGTACCAGTTCGTGGAAGAATCCGGCGATTTTACATTCGCCGGAATCGTACTTGCCGACTATTTCCGCAAAATGCTCGGTATCATTGATTCCGACCGGCTCCACTCGGTAAATACCGCTGCTCGCCAGCTTATCGGACAAATCCGGCCACATGCCGCGCAAAATTTGTGTCAGTACCGTCGTCCCGTGGTAATTAGCTTCTTTGCCGCCTTTGTTATCCGCCATGACCAAAAAGACCGGAATTCGCCCGGCATACTGAGGTTTCGGATAAGTCCGGTCCAGGCGGTAAAACCGGGCCAGCATCATTTTTAACGCGGCTTCAACAGCCAGACTGCCCGTTTCCAGATTAATCACCCGGTTCAGGACGTGCGGTTCTGATGACTTCAATACTTTTTCCAATCCATCCCGGTCATCGCGCTGAAGACCGTTGGCAACCCTTATCAGTTCCTGTTCAAGCTGTCGGGAAATATAACCGCGAGTATTGTTGTGAGTGACATTTGAAATCCCGATTTTCGCGGCATTTGCCAGCAGTCGGTATCCGGGGAACGCATGACCCAGCGATGCATGATAATGTTCGCTTTTTCCGATAAAGTAAGCTCGACCATCCTCGCCGACGCGGATTACGCCGGCACCGCCGACGGGGGCCATTTCATTGTGCTGGGCCTGCGCAAAAGATGCAGTCGCAGCGCCGACAGCGCTGACGCCAAGCCCGGAACAAATCTTTTTGCCGACGTATTCCAGCAATTCATCCTGACGTTGTTGAAAATCCGAAGGATAAAAATCTACTTTTTCTTCCGCAACTGCTTTCAGTTCGGAAACGTTATGTCCGGACAGAAATGCCCCGGCTTCGCACACCGCAGCAATATAATCCTTGCCTACTAGATCTTGTAATGATCGTGATATGTTCTGTAACATTTCAATACCTTCCATGGCATAATTCATCTTACTACATTGATTATAATTCTCTTCTTTGATTATTACAAGCATTAAATGATTGATTTAATCAAAAATAATTGAAAATCCATTTTTCTGCGTTAAAGTATAGTGGACGGAATTAAATCAGGAGTGCATAATATTGAAAAAAGATGCAATGCGGCAAATTTGCCTGTTGGAAATGTTATCTGAAAAAAAGCGGCTGGACATCAAAAGCGTGGTGGATGCATTATCTATTTCTGAAGCTACCGCCAGGAGACTTTTCATCGATCTGGAAAAAAGCGGCAAACTCATCCGCATTCACGGCGGGATCCAGGCAGCTCCGGAAATCGCACCGGATTATTCTTTCCGGCTTTCCGCCGTATGCCGCACTCCGGAAAAAAACGCCATTGGGGCGGCGGCAGCCAAAAATGTTCATTCCGGCGACCGGATTTATCTGGACTCCGGCACTACCGTATTAAAAATGGCGGATGCGCTGGCCAGCCGTCTCCGGCACGGCGAAATCAGCAAGGTTTCCATCGTAACTAACTCGCTATCCTGCATGGATAATCTTTCAGAGCTTGCCGAAGTCATTCTTGTCGGCGGCATTATCCGGCCGGCAAGGCGCGATGTCTGCGGGCCGCTTGCGGAAAAAAACCTTGTTCTGTATCATTTTAATAAAGCGTTCCTTGGCGCGGATGCAATCGTCCCCAGCGGAGACTTGCTCACCACCGATGACCGCACCGCCATTATCAATGAAGTAGTAATCCGCAATTCCGACACCGTATTCATCCTGACCGATTCCAGCAAGTTCAGCAGCAAAGCGTTTGTGGCATACGCCAACTTGAAAAACATTAACGCAATAGTGATTTCCGACGAAAAAATGAGTAAAAAAAGTCTCAATGAACTTCGTTCAATGAATGTTAAAACCGAAATTATAGCTGTTAAAAATTAACAATTTTGGGCATGAATTGTCCAATAACCGGACTATTTCTGGGGATAGGGTCGGGCTGACCCGGATCGTGATTATCCTCCTTTATTCGATCTTCTGACGTAGCAGGATAAAAAAATTATTTTTTTATGAATTGCTATTGACTTATTTCCAATTGAGACCTATAATCTTACATAAGATATCAATAAGGAAATTAAAATGCCATCAATAACAGAACTTAGAGAGTCAATATTGGGCGGTTATGTGGATTCCATCCGTAACGAGGGTCCGATGTATATATTTATGAAAGTGGCCGCGACTGGTTACATTCATTCATTTTACATGCGGGCATTAGTCGCGGAATGGCAAAGAACACACGCCGGAAAATACCTTGATGCGGCAAAATCATGGGTTGAACTCAGCATCAGGCTGCAGGGAACTTATGGAGATCCGGCCGCATTAAATATGGGTTACTTGTTTGAGACCAAAGACAATATCCCGCATAGCTGGTTTATTGCCGACACGCTTGATCAGGCGTATGGAATGCTCAGTGTCGCCGCCGCGCTTGATCCGCATGATCCGCTGTATATCAAAATCCTTGATTCTGTTTTGCGTTATGACAAATATATCCAGCAGTGGTTTCTGGGA
>CAIKZE010000419.1 GCA_903831825.1 uncultured Lentisphaeria bacterium
TCTCGCTTTTCTCGCTTCTTCCCACTCCGAGACTTTGGATAGTCTTTCAATATAAAATGTTCTTGTTTTACATCTGTGTCCATCTGTGTCATCTGTGGACCCACTCCGAGACTTTGGATAGTCGTTGAACATATTGCTTTTCAGTTTTCATAACTACTCCTAGTCGTTAGATAGCCATTGAGCATAATGATTTTCATACTCTGAAATCTTTCCAGATGCCAGTTCCCCACTTTTCTCGCTTTTCTCGCTTTTCTTGCTTTTCTTGCTTTTCTTGCTTTTCTTGCTTTCCACTTTTCTCGCTTCTTCACACTTCTGACTTCTCTTTTTCCACATTCCGGAGAGTTTAGAGACTGCTTTGAGGTTGTTGCTGTTTAGTTTTTTCATTTTCCATTTTCAATTACTTCTGTCCTTTGTCCAGTGCCTTTATAGTTTTCAATTTTCCATTTTTAATTTTCAATTGTCCCTTCATATATAGTAAAAATGTCAACTCGAATGGAAAAGACAAGCTAAAATAACGCGATAATCGTGTAATGATTAAGTATGGCGGAATCGCCGAATCCAGCGCTTGTCAGGAAATGGCACTGTTTTGGGTCAGAGCAGAACGCAATTGCGAAACAAGCTGTTTCGCAAAAGACGATGGTCATTGTGTTATTTTCGAAACAATAAAATTTGTGAAGGATTCGAAGCCTTTCTTGATCAATGTCCTCGACTGAAACTCAATCCCCAAATATTTTCCCAACATCATACAGAATTGCGAAGTCATTCAGAAACCTCTTTTACCATTTTATTCGCACGGTTAGTTAAATTACTTTTGACTCAATACGTAGAGAATGCTATATTCAGCCGATTATTTTAAATTGCTTAACATGGGAAATATGCGGGATTTATGAGAAATCGGTTATTGACATCTGAACGAGCCCTACCTGATAATGACATGCCTCTCAAACAAGCTAGAGACTTTATCTTGAACTCCTTGCTTGCTCGCCGTGCATTATGTTCCCAATGTCTTTCTGGTAAATTGTCAATCTTTCTGCAAGATTTAATTGAAGAAATTTATCGTTTGTCTGTAAGTTGTCATATGCCTGAGTTCACAGACCACGGGCTTTCACATCTATGCAGCTTGATTGAACGAATTTCCTCCTGGACATTAAAAGGTAGCGATAGATTAGTCGATAACATTGAGCCTGACGATGCTGCAAGATTACTGCTAGCTACTTTAATTCATGACCTTGGAATGCTGTCGCAGAAAGCGAAACATTTACCAGCCGATGTGCCGTTGGAAAAACAGAAAGCACTAAGTCCAAATATATCAGATTGGGTACGGCGTACTCATGTTGATCGTTTGCCAGAGTTGTTCAAATCAGTCATTGACGAACTTGATTTTGAATTTTTAGGAGAAGAACAAAAATTCATTGACGATGTAATTATAATAGCAACATCTCATGATAAATGGCCATGGGAGTGGGGGTTTGAGGATAAAGGGCAAAGGTTTTTGGCTGGAATCGTGTCAGTTATTGATTTGCTAGATGAAGATAGCGCAAGGTGTGATACTATGACACTAATTAAACACCGTGATGGCAATGAATTGAATAAGGCTCATTGGATAAGGCACTGTCTGACTCCTGAGCGAATTACTATAAACGAGTCTCATATCCGCATTGCATTGGTAAAGCCTTCAGACTGGCAAGATACTATCCGCCTAGAGCCAGTTTTGGGAGCCCTTAGAAATCATTTCAGACTTATAAAGCTATATGATACTGTATTGCATAGCGATAGATTTGATGCATCGCTTGAAATAGACTTTCCTAACCCAGAAGAGAGATCAAAAGAATTAAACGGTTGGCAAGATATTGAAGGCTTTGAGAGTGAAAATGCTTTTTGTTTCCAACTTTTAAATACCTTTATGAAGCCTGCACTTAACGTTATTAAAGAAGAAGACAAGACATATTTTCAGCATATTCCATTGGAAGACGTAAACTTAAGCCTCTTTAATGCGATTAATGGAAAGACTCCTCGTCATATTATTGAAAAGACTTTTCTAGCATTAATGGATAATGAATATAATAAAGCATATAAATATTTGAAAAAGCAAACTCTTGAAGCCCATTTGTCAGGAGATGCTTATAAAGTTATTTATTTGTGCCAAGTAGGTATAGAAAATTTGAAATCCTCTGATGGTCTTAGGCTTCATAAATTCAAACTCCATTCACAAGATAAATTTGAATTATCCGACGAAAACGAGTTTAGCTTTAATGATTGGCATTGGAGTTTCTCATTGTTAATTTACTGGTATACAGACTCATTTCAATATACCATGATTCTTGATAAAATTAATGCTATATCTCTAAATAATAGCGAAGAAGCAAAATTACTGTTAACATATAAAAACTTTCTTTATGCGATTATTGAATTAATAACAGATAATAAGAATGAAATAAGCAATCTTGAATCATCTATAGAAGAATTTAAAGTTTTTTTTAATTTGGCACAAGATGAGGATGTTGCTTTAATTGTCTATTCAAGTGAACTTGTTTTTGTCAAATCCGAAGACAAGAAACAATGGGAAAAATATCACATTACATTACAAAATATTTTTATAAATAACGTTAAAATATATAAAGCGTTAAAGCTTTTATATGAGCGGCTGTGCTGGCAATTTAATGTCTTTTGGGGGTCTAGAATTAATGAATTCAAACATTTAGAAAATTCTGATGAACTAGGTCTTGCAGAAGGATTTAAATATTCTTACAATATGGATATGGAAAAACTTGGTATATTTCTTGATAAATACAAACATAAGAAAGATATTTCAATAGAATCTCCGGGCTACATACCCTTTTTTCAACTCAGGAGAATGATTTATTATTATCCGAGATCACAAGATAAACCGGACTCTTGCATTCCATCTATAAAAATCGCGGAATACGATTTGTCCATGAAAAAAAGCATGGATGATTTAGTGGTGAATGATTTAACAAAAAAAAATGACAGCGGAGACATAAAGACCGGAAATCAGGATTTGAATTCTTACATTCCGTCTATAGAAATCGCGAAATACGACTTGTCCATGAAAAAAAGCATGGCTGGTTTAATGATGGATGATTTCATAAAAAAAATCGACAGCGGAGACTTAAATACAGGGAATCGGGATATCGGATTGTTTGTACAACGATCATATCAGCTTATGATTTATGCTTTGCGATATTGGTCGATTTATCATTTTAGATCAAGTTGTGAATACCTAAGAGAATATTTCAAAACTACGGAAAATGCAGACAAAACCATTTTGTACTGGCTTATGTCCGGAGAAAAAATCAGTAAAAATGATCCTGTATTTAGACGTGTTGCTTTTGAGTTCGACAATTTAGACCCCCAAAAGCGTGAATTTGTTTTTCAATATATCTTAGGGTGTTCAAACTATAAAGCTTATCGAGCTCATGAATTGATTGAAGTATTTGCAGATGCAATTCCATGTGAGCTTTTGCCGCAGTTTGCAGATTGGACTATCAAACTTGAAGACACTAATACCAAAACAACAGGGCATAGGCTTACTTGGCTCGAATTTTGGGCGGATATTTTTATGTATGCCAATCCCCAAAATGAGAATGTGAAAGTAGCAATTGACAAGCTTTCTGATCTAATTTTACAGAAGCTAGAACATCCCGTGTTTATGCAATTATACTGGCAACTTGTTTTGCATTTGATCAGAAATTCAAATTATGAAAAAGGTTCAAAATTTATTGAGAAACTTAAGACCATCAACAATAATAATAGTTATAGATGGACAATAATTTACAATGCCTGTAGGAATAATGCTGCTTTACTTAATGATAATATAGAGTGGCTGAAAAATAATTCTGATATTGAACCTGTTTGTGAAGTATGGGTTTTTACTTCAATATCAACAATGTGCAACAACAATTCCGTTGATCAAAATTTATATAATGCTCGTAATCGGTTTAAGGATAATGTAATTGCGTCAACAACTAATAAATTAAATAGTATTTTAGATCGAGCTAGTTCAGAATCACAGTCAAGATTAGAAGATAGCCATAAAAATGTGGAACTAATAGAATGGAATAGAGATTCGTTAAATTTCATTGATCTGCTGGTTAAGGTCTACGTAAGTCGTAATGCGACTTCTTTGGAGAAATGGGATATCCTGAAATACCTGAGTAATATATTTAAAAATTGTTCATCGGAGGTTGTTGATAAGATTTGTATTGATCTAGAAAAATTACTCAATCCAGAAGATTTTTATTTAGAATGTGGTGATAAGAGATATCATCTAATATCTGCAATGTTCAATTTATGCGATTGCCTATTAAAAAATGGAAACGTTTCCGTTCAGGCTAAAGAGCAAATTAAACAGATTCTTGCCTTTGTCTGTTATATTGATAATGTTGTATATCTTGATTCTTTATTTTCTTTAAACATTTATTTTGCACTTACTTCTCTATTGTCTGTTGAGAAATCTCTTTTCATGTCAAAAGCAATGATGATTATTTTTGCAGCCAATGATAGAGCAAGAGCAGAAATGGATTCAGCCAATTATAAAATAAATGATTTTTTATATGAAACTCAAATAGTGGCGATTATCCACCGTATTACAGCATTCATAATGCCGGAAGAAGTCCCAGTATTTTGGGAATCACTAAAATCTCAGAATGATTCTTCTTACAAAGATGTAATTGTGCTGTTTAAAACATTACTAAAAAAATTCAAACAAAATATTAGTCCAGACATACGAGCGGCTGTAGGACATGTTCTTTCTAGATGGGAAGCAACTAATTCTTCTGATTTTGACGATGAATTAAAGGATATGCTTACGAAATTACGGCAAGATTCGCGCTTACGTGTGCAATTCGCATGTTCTGTAAAAGTTCCCAATCGGTAATATCATTTTCAGCACACATATATTTCAGTAATAAGGGAATCCCGATGAATGATATTTCAAAATCAGTTATCCTGTTAATTGCGCATGGCGGCGCGGCGGAAAGCGCCTGGCGCTCATACCGTAATATTGAACGGATGGTTAAGGACGCGTTTCCATTGCTGCCGGTGCGCTGGGCATTTACAGCGCCGGATACGGTCAGTGGGGCTATTCAGTCCATCCAGGCCAAAGGGGTCTCCCGTATTGCGGTGCTGCCGTTATTTGTTGCCGCCGGACGGGAATATCACTCTGTGTTGAACAGTGTCGAAAGTTTTAAACTGCAAAATAACGCCATGAAAATCAGCGTTGGCCGTCCGTTGCTGGATTCCGCCAACGATCTGGACAGGTTTATCGAAGCCTTAATCAACGTGTTGCCGCTGGAAAGAACTAAAGATGAAGCTATAGTTTTGATGGGACACAATGATTCCGGCGGCAGTAATGATCGGATTTTCAGCGCTTTGGCGAGCGCGCTTAAAGAGCGGGACCGCCTGATTTTTACGGCAACGCTCAAAGGCACGTTGGATTTCGATTCCGTCAGGCGGGACATGATGGCTTGCGGAGTTAAAAAAGCATATTTGATGCCGCTGATGATCGCCGCCGGAGCCCATGCGCTAAAGGATTTGGCCGGAGACGGCGAGACGGCATGGCGGGTTCGATTGGAACGCGACGGCATTAAATGTGTGCCGGTGCTGAAAGGGCTGGGCGAATATGATGGTTTTGCGGCTATTTTTTGTGAGAATTTAATCGTACAGTAAATTCGTAATTTAACAGGGATAGACAGGATAGGCAGGATAAGAAAAACCATTTCACCATGAAGAACATGAAGAAATTGAAGTTTTTGGTTTAAAAAAATCTCTCTTCATTACCTTCATGCTCTTCATGGTGAAATGTATTTGTCTTTTTCGTGTTTTTCGTGGTAAAAAAAGGATTTCTCCGTGTCTCTGTGCCTCTGTGGTTAAGTTCAAAATATATTTGGAGTGCAATGAATACTTTTCCTGTAAATTTGCTGCTGAAAAACCGGAAATGCCTGCTGGTTGGCGGCGGCAAGGTGGCTTCGCGCAAGCTGCTGAAACTGCTGGACGCCGGGGCTGAGGTCACCGTCATTGCCCCGGAATATTCCAGACAGATCGGCGCCTGGGCGGCTGAAGACCGGATTGTGCTGCATCAGCGCAGTTTTCAGGACAATGATCTGGACGGGGCTTTTCTGGTTTACGCCGCGACGGATGACCATGCGTTGAACTTGCAGATAACCGGTTTGGCGGAGCAGAGGAATATTCTGGTATGTTCCGTGGACCAGAACTGGATCGGCGGCTCGTTCATTACCCCGGCGACCATCAGCAGCGATGAAATTACCGTAGCGGTTTCTTCTAACGGGATTGCCTGCCGGAAGGCGCGGTTGATTAAGGACAATCTGTCCCGGCATATTGCCTCGCTGGAAAACAGTGAATTGCTGGTGATCGGCGCGGATCACAACTATCTGGCGCAGCAGCGGCGCGAGCCGCTGCATCTGGGGTGGACGGGACTTGAGCGAGCAGGGGGCATGATTGCGAATCTGTGGGGAATTCAGGGGTTTGTGCTGCTGAACACCTGCAACCGGATTGAACTGATTGCGGCGGCGCATATTTCGCCGCCGCTGCTTGATACTTTGAAGCTGATTCTGAATTTCAGTCAGCTCGACGATAAAGATTACTATGTCAAAACCGGCTTTGAGGCCTTTGCCCATTTGTGCCTGGTGGCCGGAGGGCTTTTTTCGCAGACTCCCGGCGAAAATCATATTACCGCCCAGATGAAAGACGCCTGGCAGTATGCGGACGAAAAAAACTGGGGCGGCAGCCTGATGAATACGCTTCGCGACCATGTGCTGCACGCTTCAAAACATATCCGGAATGAAACTGCGGCATTGCTGAAAACACGGGAAATTGAAGAACTGGCGTGTGATCTTATCGCATCGGCCTTGCCGCAACTGTCCGGCTGCAATACGGTAATCGCCGGAACCGGCAGCATCGGCGGCGGCATGAAAAAACTGCTTGCCGGAAAAGTCGGACGCATTGACTGGCTCTATCACACCCATCGTCCGGAAGCGGTTGAAAGCAATGTTTTTGTTGCTGAATTGAGCGGGATAAAGGATAAACTGCCGGCGGCTGATTTAGTGATTACCGCGCTTGCCGCGGAACAGCCGGTGATTACCGCGGAGCTGGCCGGACTGTTCAAGGCCGGAGCGGTGGTAATTGATTTAGGCGTACCGCGCAATGTCGCGGAGGCAGTCTCCGCGCTGCGCCCGGATATTACTATCGCGGATATGGAGGAACTTAAAAAACGGCAGCAGCCAAATGCTTCCACTATGGAAGAAGTTTTTGCCGCGGCCAGTCAAATAATCGGGGAACACCGGGAACTTTATGAAAAATTTGTCCAAAGTTATACTGACGGGAACCAGGGACAGCAGGCTTTCGCTGGCGCAGACGCGGCAGGCGATTGAACGGCTGTGCGGGATTTTCCCGCTCCTGAAATTTGAGCTCGTCAGCATGTCTTCGCCGGGAGATCGCGACAAGGCGACCGATCTGCGCCTGACGCCGGGCGATTTTTTTACCCGCGATCTGGATGAGGCGGTGCTGGACGTCCGGATTGACTGCGCGGTGCATAGCGCGAAAGATCTGCCGGATGAACTCGTCGCCGGAATGGATCTGTTGTATCTGCCGTGGGTGGAAGACCCGCGCGATGTGCTGATTTTGCCTGCGGGCGTTTCTGTGATTCCGGAAGCGCCGCGCATTGGCGTGAGCAGCGCCCGGCGTGAAGATTACTGCCGCAGGCGTTTCCCGAATGCCGTGATGCTGTCCGTCCGGGGTAATATTGAACAGCGGATCGAGCAACTGGATAGGGGTAATTATGACCTTTTGATTATGGCGGCGGCCGGGCTCAACCGCATCGGCCTGGCTGACCGTATTTCCGAATATATCCCGCTGGACGAGCTTGCCGTCCCGCCGGGGCAGGGGAGGCTGGCGGTGACTTTCAGAAAAGGCGACCGCCGGTTTAACCGGTTGCGCAAACTTTTTGTAAAACCGGTGATTTTCGCCGGGGCCGGTACCGGGACGATGGACAATGTCACGCTGGGAACGGTCAACGCTTTGCAGCATTGTGATATCTGTTTTTATGACGCCATATGTCCCACCGGACTGCTGGAACTGCTGCCGGAAGGCGCGGTTAAACTGGATGTCGGCAAGCGCAAAGGCCGTCACGCATTTTCCCAGGCGGAGATTTCCCGGAAACTGGTTGACGCCGCGCGCCGCGGCTTGAGCGTAGTCCGGCTGAAAGGCGGCGATCCGGGTATTTTCGGGCGGCTTGCCGAGGAAGCCGGTCAACTGGACGAATATGAATTGCCGTACCGGGCGCTGCCTGGAGTTTCCAGCCTGAATGCCGCGACTACTGCCAGCGGACTGCTGCTGACCCGGCGCGGTTTGTCCAGAGGTTTTACCGCCGCCACCCCGCGTAAATCCGGCTCGGAAAAAATAGAATGGTTCTCCGTAGCGGAAGCGAAGGCATTCTCCAAAGTTTTTTTCATGGCGGCTTCCGGCATCGGCGAAGTCATGGAGGAGTTGGAAGCTGAAGAATATCCCGCCTCGCTGCCGGTGTCGGTCGTGTTTGACGCGGGCGGCGACGAAGAGTTGACTATTTCCGGCACGCTGGCCGATATTGCCGCTAAAGTTCCGGACAGCGCTTTGCCCGGCATCGTCATTGCCGGGGCTACCGCCGACGGCAAATTTCTCTTTCCGAAACACGGCGCGCTTGGCGGGATGCGGGTGCTGTTTGCCGGCAGCGCGGCATTGTCGGAAAAAGCGAAAACGGCAATCCTGAATTTTGACGGGCGGCCGGTATTGCGTCCGATGATTGAACTGCTCCCCGCCTCCAATACGCCGGAGGCGCTGACAAAAGCCGCCGGAGCGGATTGGTTGATTGTCACTTCCCCCTCCGCCGCTCAAATTCTGCTGGAGGCGGCATGTCGCGTGAAATTTGATTTGCGGAAATTGCCGTCGCTGGCGGTTTGCGGGCCGGGTACTGCGGAAAAGTTCATCGCACACGGAATTTATCCTGAAGTCTGCGCTTCTGAGAATTTCGGTGCTCAAGGCTTGCTGGATGCGCTCCGGGGAAAAATCCGGCGCGAACATACCGTTTTGCGGCTGCGTTCGGATTTGGCCGGAGAGAAACTGGATCAACAGTTGCGGCAGATGGCGGCCTCGGTCACTGATTTTGTGTTGTATTCCAACCAGCCGGTGCATTATGACAGGCTGCCGCCGTTTGACGCGGCGCTCTTTACCAGCGTTTCCTCGGCAGCGGCATTTTTTGAAAGTTTTGCGCCGTCAATCCTGGAGAATAAAATAATCTGCGCAATCGGCAATCCGACCGCTTCAAAGTTGAAAGAATTGTTGCCTGGGGCTGAAATCGTGCAGGGAACTGAAGCGACGGTTGAATCCATGATTTATGCCTTGGCAGTTACACAAATCAGTAGTAAATTAGGAGAACAGAAGTCAGGGGACGAAAACGAGAAGTCAGTAGTCAGAAGTCAGTAGTCAGAATAAATCAAAACAGAAGACAGAATACAGAATACAGTTAGGAAAACTGAAAGCTGAAAGCGAAAACTAGAAGACAGCAGGAAGAAGGAAGATAAGGAAAAATTAAAACAATTAGTCAGAATAAAGCAAAACAGATTTCTGCTTTTATGCCATCGATTCTGACTTCTGGATTTATAAATTTAGGTAAAAAAACATGTCAAAAAACTTTGCTAATTTTCCGGATTTGCGGCTGCGCCGCTTGAGAAAAAACGCCACGGTGCGCAATATGCTGGCAGCGCCGCTGCCGGGACCGGAGAAATTTGTCTGGCCGGTATTCGTGGTGGACGGCGCCGGCGTCAGACAGCCGCTGGCGGCAATGCCGGGGCAGTTCCGTTACTCCATCGACACTCTGGTTGAGGCGGTGGGCGAAGTCCGCGCGATGGGGATCAAATCGCTGATGATTTTCGGTGTGGTTGGCCCTGAATGCAAGACCACGGCCGGCGATTACGGCTGGTTGCCGGACGGCGTGGTTCAACGTGCCGTCATGACATTGAAAGCCGCTTTCCCGGATTTGGTCATTTTTACCGATGTCTGCCTTTGTGAATATACATCCCACGGCCATTGCGGCGTGCTTGACGGCGACGGCAGAATAGTCAACGACCACAGTCTGGAACTGCTGTCAAAAATAGCGTTGTCCCATGCCGCGGCCGGAGCGGACGCGGTTGCGCCCAGCGCCATGATGGACGGGCAGATCGCCGCCATCCGGCAGGCGCTCGAAAGCTCCGGGTATCAGGACACGCTGCTGCTGAGTTATTCCACTAAATTCGCCTCCGGCATGTACGGCCCGTTCCGGGAAGCGGCAAACTCCGCGCCGTCATTCGGCGACCGCAAAGCTTACCAGGCTGACTGGAGAAATCTCAACGCCGCCATGCTCGAATCATTGCTGGACGAAAGCGAGGGCGCGGACATGCTGATGGTCAAGCCTTCGCTGTTCTATCTGGATATCATCTGCCGCCTGAAGGAAAGCACGCTGCTGCCGGTGGCCGCCTATAATGTCAGTGGTGAGTATTCCATGCTGATCGCCACTGCGGAAAAGGGCTGGGGCGATCTCAAAACTTTGGTGCGCGAGTCCGTCGGCGCCCTGTCGCGCGCCGGTACCGATATTTTTATTTCGTATTGGGCCAATCAATATGATAAAATGCTGAAAGAATAGGATTAAAATGACCGAATCACAAAAACTTTTTCAACGCGCCTGTAAACATATTCCGGGCGGCGTCAACAGTCCAGTCCGGGCGTTTCGCGCGGTCGGCGGCGACCCCGTCTACATCAAGCGCGGTTCCGGCGCCCGCATTTATGACGCGGATGACAATGAATACATTGATTTTTGCGGTTCCTGGGGGCCGCTGGCACTGGGACACGCGCATCCGGACGTTGTTTCCGCAGTCACTGCGGCCGCTGAAAACGGCTTGAGTTTCGGTACCTGCAATCCTTATGAGGTGGAGTTTGCCGAACTGATCTCCGCGCTGGTTCCGCATGCGGAAATGGTGCGCATGGTCAACTCCGGGACGGAAGCGGTCATGACCGCGCTGCGGCTGGCCCGCGGCTGCACCGGACGCAGCCGGATTGTCAAATTCGACGGCTGCTATCACGGCCATGCCGATTATCTGCTGGTTTCCGCCGGCAGCGGACTGCTGACCAATTCCATGCCCGCCTCGCTGGGCGTTCCCGAAAGCGCCGTTGCGGAAGTTATTTCCACGCCGTATAATGATGTCGCCGCGCTGGAAAATATTTTTCAAAAAGAAGGTGATAAAATCGCCGCGGTGATTGTTGAACCGGTTGCCGGCAACATGGGATTGGTAGTGCCGGAGCCGGGTTTTCTGGAAGCGCTGCGGCAACTTTGCAGTAAGCATGGCGCGCTTCTGGTGTTTGATGAAGTCATTACCGGGTTCAGGTTCCACGCCGGGGCTTATGCCACGCTGTGCGGCATTACACCGGACATTACGACTTTCGGCAAGATCGCGGGCGGCGGGATGCCGCTCGGCGCGATTGCCGCCAATAAACGGATTATGGAACAACTCGCTCCGCTGGGACAGGTCTATCAGGCCGGAACCCTGAGCGGCAATCCGGTGGCGGCAGCGGCCGGTATCGCCACCCTGAACACCTTGCGGCGGCTCAACCCCTATCCGGCAATGGCGGTACTGGCAAACGTTTTTGCCGATAACATCAACTGTTTCGCGACTGAAAAACAGCTCAATGTTCATTGTGCCGCTTATAAAGGCATATTTACCGTATTTTTCACAGGGAATTCGCCTTTGCGCAATCTGGAGGAAGTGAAGCGCTGCGATACTGAAACTTTCGCGGCATTTTTCCGGCACATGCTGCAACGCGGTTTTTATCTCTCCCCGTCGCAATTCGAATTGAATTTCATTTCCGCCGCCCACACCAGAGAGGAAATAGATTCCGCTTCCGAAGCCGCGATAGAATTTCTGGCGAAAATGTAAGATGCAGCGACTGCGTTTTACCGGATTACGATACCGAAACGGCGCAACACTTTTTTGGCCCTTGCCCAATTTTTCCCGAAACGGGCGAGCAGATGGTTAAGTTTGCGATATTTGCGCTGTAGAGAAAACGGAACCGGTCCCGGCGTCTTATAGCCCTGGGCGACAGCCCATTCCACCAGTTTAACCGTTTTGTCAAAATGCTTAATCGTGTACATATTCCACATCTGCCAGGGTTTGGGGTTGTACGCAAAGTGTATGTACATGGCACTCGGATCCTTGTCCAGCATAAATTTATCGGTTGGCGGAACGGCCGCTTTAGAAAAACACAGGACTGAGTTCAGCACTGAATCATCAGTCTGTAAATAAGCGGGGTTGCGTGTGTCACAGACTCCGACATCATCATTCGGCAATACCTTATGTATCTGGTCACGCCATTTTTCCAGAAGCGCCCGATGGCTCCGGTGAATAGAAATTAAACAGCAGTAACAGGATGTAGACAATGCCGGTTCAGTGTTTTCTCCGACATCCTTTCTCCATGTATCCAGAATTTTAGCTGGAATCGAGCCAAAAGTGTCGTTAGCTTCATAACGTTTGGAAAATACCTCGGCATTCTCCATAACTCCACGTACTCCGATATGGATATGTTCCGGGTCGGCAGTCAGGTAGCGGCTGCAATTGCCGGTAAAAATGCCGTCGCAATCGACCCAGGTAATATAATCCGTGTCCGGCAGGAGCATTGCATCCGGTTTGCTGCAGGTAATATTCCGTCCAAGACTATGAGCCCTGTTCAGTACCTCTACATCAGAAAACTGCTTCAGAGCCGCGATGTCGGATTCCGAATATGCCTCTCCCTGCACTAAAACCGGCTCATTCATGGAGTTTTTACGCATGGACACGATGAGCAGCCAAACACCCCAGATATAATTTTTGTCGCTTGCTGCTACAATAGTATTTGACATTTTTGTGCCTTTTTGCAAAAGAAAGAGCATTGCTCTATTAATGATTACAGTCGGATCATTTACATAAGTGCAAACAACACCTAACTTACCTCATAATATCAGGGAATCAACAAAAGTATGTTAAACTGCCGTTTTATGATTTATATTTCCGGTTTGAGGCTTGAAAAATTGCGTCATTAAGACTTATTATTGCATGATGTAATTTTAACTATACGAATATTGAAAATCAGAGTATTTAATGAAAAGCTTGAAGATTGAAGGACGCGCGCCGGTTAAAGGCGAAATTACGATAGGCGGGAATAAAAATGCCGTGCTGCCGATGATTGCGGCCGCGCTGCTCACCGGTGAAGAGATTACCCTCAGCAATGTTCCGGATATTATTGATGTCAACGTCATGCTGGAAATAATCGCTCACCTCGGCGTTGAAATTTCGTTCAGCAATCACGTTTTACGGTTGAAGGCAGCCAATATCAAAACCACCTCGATTCCGCAGAGCTGGTGTTCGAAAGTCAGAACTTCCATTCTGCTGGCCGGCCCGCTGGCCGTCCGCGCCGGAAAAGCCGAATTGTGGCCGCCCGGCGGCGATATTATCGGGCGCCGCCGGCTGGACGGCCATTTCTACGGCCTGCGGACTCTGGGCGTCAATATCAATACCGACGGACTGACTTTCAAGTTTTCCGCGCATGAACGTCTGAAGGGCAGGGACCTGTTTCTCGATGAAGCCAGCGTTACCGCCACCGAACATATCCTGATAACTGCCGTTACTGCTGAAGGTCAGACCATTATCCGCAACGCCGCTTCCGAACCGCACGTTACCGATCTGGCCGAACTTCTGATTAAGATGGGGGCGAAAATCTCAGGTCTCGGCAGCAATACCCTCACCATTGACGGCGTTGAAACGCTTCACGGAGCAGAACACAGCATTCAGGGCGACCATATTGAAGCCGGCAGTTTTATCGCTCTGGGCGCCGCCACCGGCGGCGAGCTCCTAATCAAAGGCACCGTTCCCCGCCACTACTGGATGATCCGCCGGGTTTTCGAACGCCTCGGCATAGTCATGGAACTGCGGCCCGACTGCATTTTCCTCCCCGGCGGACAGAAACCAAAAATCAAAACTGATTTCGGCGGCCACACTCCGGTCATTTCAGACGGCCCCTGGCCGCAGTTTCCCAGCGATATGATGAGTTGCGCCATAGTCACCGCTACTCAATCCAAAGGTTCCGTGCTTTTCTTTGAGAAAATGTTTGAAAGCCGTATCTATTTCGTTGACCGCCTGATCGGCATGGGCGCCAATGCCATTGTCTGTGATCCGCACCGCGTGGTAATCAACGGCCCCGCTCATCTGCATGGAACTTCCATGTCCAGCCCGGACATCCGCGCCGGAATGGCCATGCTGATTGCCGCCATGTGCGCCAAAGGAACCAGCATCATTCATGCGGGCGATGTTATCGCCCGCGGTTATGAGAACATCACGGAGAAAGTCCAGTCCATCGGGGGTAAAATTACCCGGGTGAAGCTGGAGTAGACCCGAAACTTAACCGGGTTGAAAAAGAACGAGCCAGTGATGAACATTTGATCTTGCAGATCAACGCGGGGGCGCTTAATGGCTCATTCCCGTTACATCACTGACTCTTAATAAGCATTATACTGCCGGAAAGTGATAATGTCAATAGCTGTTAAAGGCTGAAAATTTAAGTAAAATTAGAAAATAGTTTCAGAGTACGCCTTCCTCTTCAAGGACGCGGGTGTATTTGGCGACTAATTCGGCTTTGGTGATCTTGACGGAGGCGGTTGCTATGTCTTCCGCGACCTTGCCTGATGACAGGATAAAAATTCTGTCGCCGGAATTGATAACCTGTTCGAGGTCATGGGAAACCATGATTACGGTGATTTTGAAATCAGCCGCAAGCTGTTTTACAATATTGAGCAGTTTAGGCGCAGTTTTGGGGTCAATGGCGGCGGTAAATTCATCCAGCAGCAGGATTTTTGGATTGCGCAGCAGCACTGCGGCAACCGCAACGGCCTGCCGCTGTCCGCCGGAAAGCAGTCCGGCCTGGGAGTGCAACCGGTCTTCCAGCCCCATGTCAAACCTGGCCAGCAATTTGCGGATTTCAGCCACGCTGCCGGATTTTAGAAAAGATAATGCGGGGCTGCCCCTGCGGAACGCATACAGCCTGAGATTTTCTTCAATCGTCATGGAAGCGACGGTATTGTTCCTGGGGTCCTGTTCAATCATTTGAACATAATCAAAGCGCTTGCTGGCGCCGGAGCCGGTAATATTTTTTCCGGTGATGAAGATTTTGCCTTCCAGCGACAGAATCTGTCCGCAGATGACCTTCAACAGCGTAGATTTGCCTGAGCCGTTCGGGCCGATTACGTTGTTCCAACTGCCTTCGAAGAGCTCCAATGCCGGAATATCCAAAGCGCAGACTTCGGTTTCAGTTCCCTTGCCGAATGTCACATTGATATTTTCCAGTCTGATCATATTCCGCCGACTCCGACAAAGAGTTTGCTGTGTTTCCGGTTGATGGCCTGCTTCAGCACGAGCGCTACCGCCAGCAGCAGCCCTACCGCGATTCTCAAATTCCACGGATGAATATTCATGCGCAAGCCGATCTCAAACGCCAGTCGGTACAGGATGGACCCGATAAACGCGGCTGCCAGCAGCCGGAAAATGGATTTGGGCGAACAGACGGACTCGCCTAAAATGAGCGCGGCAAAGACGGCAACAATCAGCCCGGTGCCCATGCCGACATCGGAATATCCATAGTATTGAGCGGCAACGGCTCCGGAAAGGGAGGTCAATGCGTTGGAAATAACCAGCCCGAGAATTACAAATCCGCCCGCCCGGTAGCCGAGTTTTTCCACTACTGAAGGATTTTCGCCGCACGTCCGCAGCAGATAGCCGAAGTGAGTTTTCAGCAACAGAAAAGAGACGGCATAGATCAGCAATGCGAACAGCACCATGCAGAACGGACGGACATTGACCGGTATTGCATCAAATACCGTGACGGTATTTACGAGTTGCAGATTGCCTTTGCCCATGATCTGGAGGTTGACTGAATAAAGAATTGTCATCATGATAATTCCGGAAAGCAGGCGGCTGATGTGTCCTTTAACATGCAGCAGCGCGGTGCAAACCCCGGCAACGGAGCCCGCCAAGCCCGCCAGCGTCAGCGCAATCAGCGGGGAAATTGAAGTCTGCGTAATCAATACTGCGTAAATTGCGGCGCCGGTGGTGAAAGACGACTCAATGGTCAAGTCGGCAAACCCAACCATCCGGAAAGAGAAGACCAGTCCCAGCGTTACTATGCTGTAAATGCTGGAAAGCTCCAGTACGCTGCCCAGCATCGGAATCAATTCATTTATGCTCATCATGCTCCGTTAATATACTTTTTTCGCCTGTTTCAGCAGTTCTTCCGGGATTTTCACCCCTTGCTTCTGAGCAGCGCTCCGGTTGATTACGAGTTCCGCTTCGGAATCCACGATCACCGGCAGGCTTCCTATGTCCTTGATGTTTTCCTTGAAGATTTTAGCGATGATTCTGGCGGTGGCGGCTCCGATCTGATAGTAGTTGTTACCGTAAGTCGCGATTGCCCCCTGTTCCACGGTTGAAACATTTCCGGCAAAAAACGGGATTTTATTTTCATTGGCAATTTTGACTAGAGTGGACGCCGCGGCAACAACGGTATTATCCGGCGGGGAATAGATGGCGTCGCAACGCCCGACCAGGCTTCGTGCGGCACCCATGACTTCAGAAGAATTGGCTACCGGCACTTCAATCCATTTCAACCCGTTTTTCTCCAGTTCCGGACGGATATACTTCATGCTGGCTTCCGAGTTTGATTCAGACGGATTCAGGACAATGCCGACAGTTTTAGCGCCCGGACATATTTTTTTGATCAGGGCGATCTGTTTATCGTAAGGCCAGCGGTCGCTGACTCCGGTTTTATTACCGCCCGGCGCGGCCTCGCTGTCCGCCAGCCCGGAGACGACCGGATCGGTGATGGTCGTGTAAATTACCGGAATGGTTTTAGTGGCTTTGCATGCCGATTGCGCGGCCGGCGTGGCGATGGCAACAATCATATCAACTTTCTGATTGACCAGTTGATTGCTGATTTGAACCGCCGTGGGCTGATCTCCACCTGCGTTGCGGTAAATGATTTTATGCCTCTTCACCAGAATTCGTGGGTAAAAGTTGGTTCCGGAAGTTCTCCGAGTTGATGGTATAAGCATATTTTAGCGATTTTTATGGTTCTGAATCCGAAAGATTTTCTGATGGTCAAATTTATTTTTCTGTTCAA
>CAIKZE010000420.1 GCA_903831825.1 uncultured Lentisphaeria bacterium
AATTTTAACATGGATACCGTCCTTTCGGGCTGCTTGCCCGGGTTTGTGTTTAAAGAACGGTATCTTTTTTATTGTCAAAACGCCAGCAAAATTACTGTTTTTTCCGTATTTCTCGCCGCAAATGCGGCTCAGTTCAAGTTAAGTTTATTCATATCTTTAGATAGATGATTGTTTACGGTTTTTAATATTGCATTTCGTTCCATGTTAACCACATAGCCAAGCATCATACCAGATGGCGCACGTTTTCCATATTCATGATCGCTATTATCAAATCGTTTTATACCATTAGTAACATAGTTTTTGTTCAAATCCCAGGACGCTATTTTTTTACCTAAACGTTTACATTCTACATGAAAAGGTATTTCATATGTATCCGAAGAATCAGCCAAACTATTTAAAAAATTACATGTAAAATCCGGTCTTTTTCTGATCTTTCCGCCTTTTAATTCCTCGATTTTTGCTGGTTGAATTGGCTTTTCCCAATCGGGTGTTCGTACGTCGCGCTCATGATTAAAGCATAATTTTTTCAAAATGGGGCAAAGAGCTTCAGATATAGCATCCTCATCATTACGTTGTACATCATTAATGTTGAGCTGTTGTAATGCTTCAAAGAAGATAGAGTAATAAAGTTTTTCATGTCTCATCCACAAGAGCATAAAAGATTTTATTTTGCCATTTTTACGGGCCATTATTCAACACCTCCATTTTGAGGCATTGTCGCAAACATTCTCTTGCACAATGTAGAATCAGCATCTTCGCGGGCTAAGCTACGAGTCCAAAACCTCTTTTCATTACGCTTAATAATAATAATGGCATCATCGGAAACAGCATGAACAACGCCATCCAAAACAATTTGAGATGTCCCCATTGACCGCGGCAATGCTTTTCCGATTTCTTCAAGAATATAGTCCCATGATTTATCTTTTGGAGTCAAATTCCACTTATCTCCAATGTCGGCAGGATAAAACTCAAGCGCAATCATATTACCAGAAGCGCCTATATGAACATCCGCCCGCATCACTTCATTGTCGTTCAAATAGGGTTTCCAACGCCGGGCAAATATTTCAGCATAGTTTTGAATCCAAGACGTATTCCCATTTTCAATAGCTGGAGTAGTTCCAACGCTATCATAAGGCTTATAAAAGAATGGAAGAGTAACTTTACAGCAATCTCTAATTAAATCACGCTGTTCCTCTGTAAATCCATAAAAATCAAAAACAGACTCATCAAGTTCCTTTTCCCATTTGCGTCGCTGTATTTCTATTTCTTCTAGGGAAACACCATCAAGGTGCAAAAGGCTTTTTTCTTCCGGATGGTAATTTCGAAGCTGATTAACAATGCCAATGACCCTCTCCGCTCCCTTTGTATTGAGATTTTGTGGAACCGGAAATTGAAGCAACTCATCATCAAGATGAATTTCATGGTGCCAAAGGCCCCAATTAGCCGTTACGTTAAAAAAGTAATAACGACTAAATGAAGACCAAAGAATTCCTAATAGTAATTTATAATTGTTTACGTTTTCTTCTTTTAATTTTAAACCATTGATTGCATTAGTAAAACAAAAATTTTCGGATTCATATCTAGAAACTATTTCGCCTTTAATATCATTGCTCTCATTTATGCCTCTTTGAACTAATAAGCGTTTCCCAAAATAAGAGTCAATAATACCTGCTCTATGGTATTTAATTGGCGATTTTTCAAAACTCAAACTATTATATCTTGAGAAATCAATTAATGAAACTGATTTTAATTGGCTTATTTCAGGAAACTCAAACTCCGCTGGCGATCTTTTATAACCTTGCCCAGACCTTTCCCTGTCAATAAAATCCACTAATTTTTTTAAACATCCAAGTTGTTTCAAAAATACAGCATCTGCATACCTGCCGAACCAATTCACTTTCCAAGTTTTATTATCCACAATATCTTGATCAATAAGATAACTGCGATCATATTTAGAGAGCAAAATAGCCTGCATTTCCTTCATCGCAATAACTTGTTTGGCGGACCAGTATTCAATGGGATGGCTACCTTGGTTTGCTTTGGTGAAATGAATCATTACAAAAGGCGATATTGCGTCTTTAAAAAAGAATTTTCGAACATGAGTAAAATTAAAAACCTCATTAAGACAAACGTTGCTCATCCACTCTTCTCTAAACGCTTGCGTTGTTGAGCTATGCTTGAAAAGTACGCCGGCAGATGTCAATAATGCACAACGTCCCCCTGCTTTTAAAAAATCAAACGCACGCCATAAAAATGCCTGGGATGGTTCCAAATCTCCAATTTGGTGTGAGTTTGACTTACACCAGTCTACCATTATTTCTTGTTGTTTTATAACTTCGCGATCAGGTTTTTTCGGAGCCCCCCAAGGCGGATTTCCTACAATAATATTGACCTCGCCTAAATCATTTCTGTCTACACTGAAAGCATTCGCAACATGAATAGAATTGTAATGATTCTCACTTCTCTTCCCTAAAGCTAGAAGATTGGGTAATTTATTGCCGTTGCGAATATGTTGCTGAATTGACGGAGGATCTAGATAATGAAGCATGGCAAGATACAGGCTGAATGCAGTTATTCTCGCGGCCTCTTCCTTGACCTCTATACCTAGAATTTGGTTGCCAAGAATTTTCTTCAGTTCATTAAAATCTAAAGGAATCTGTTTCTGTTGCCATTTATATCGGACTATCCGGCGAAAAGCCTCCACCAGAAAAATTCCCGAACCACAAGCCGGGTCTAAAATTCTAGGTTGTCTCGCTAACTCTTCTAAAGAAAGAACCCGAGAAAGGACAAATTCGGCTAAAACAGGAGGCGTATAATAAGCGCCAAACTGCCGGGCATCATCTTTCTTATCTGTCTGATAGAACTCTTCATATATGGCACTAATCAAATCAAGGGGAATAATATCAAACTTATAGGAAAAGAAAAAAAGCTTTTTCTGAATGCCGATATCTCCATATAACAAATTTTGAATTAAACTTAAATGCTTCGTAAGCGTCCAGCCAGCCACATCTTGAAAGTGCCGGCTGTTATTTTATTTCCGGTTTCCAAAGATGCGGCAGCAGATTGTCGATTTCAGTGGCGGGAGTGGTGCTGATCCTGACAAGTACATCTTCCATCCATGTGCA
>CAIKZE010000421.1 GCA_903831825.1 uncultured Lentisphaeria bacterium
AATTTTAACATGGATACCGTCCTTTCGGGCTGCTTGCCCGGGTTTGTGTTTAAAGAACGGTATCTTTTTTATTGTCAAAACGCCAGCAAAATTACTGTTTTTTCCGTATTTCTCGCCGCAAATGCGGCTCAGTTCAAGGTTGATTGCATGATTTCATGCATTCCGATATACTCCGCTTAGGCTTGAATGAACCGTCCGGCTGCATGTTTAACTCCGCTTCCATGGACAACAAGACGGAGTTGTTATTTGCCATGAACTGTTGAATTTCCGGGGTTACGTTCTTCACTGTCGGCACCATCAGGATGAATGGTTTCTGGTGCGAAAGATAAATCGAACTTATATCCTCAGTCAGCGTTGCAATCCGGTATGTAATATAAACAGGACAATATGTTTGGCTTGTTGCATCGCAATAGTCCCCGAGATACCAGGTGCTACCAAACTCAGCCCATACATTTCCGGATGGGCGTTCAACTTGCAGCGAAACGCAAAGGGCCTGATGCAAAGCTTCTCGGCGAAGGGAATAGATGAGGATATCCCTGAACTTGAGTTGGATGGGCTCTGCTTTATCTTGGATACATACTGCCGCAATATCATAAGGAGAAGTTTCCTCAATCTGGCGAGGACAGCCATGTTCACAAGGAATAGTACATTCCAGAAATTTGGCCCGATTGTTTTCTACTCTCAGATAATGTGTATAGAAAGTGTTAAAACGATGCCAGCCCGTCAGGCGGCAACACCACTCTTTCCATGCGGCCTCCTGCTCTGGCAACTCCTCCAGATATTCCCAGAAAATCCGGTCTGCCATCTCTTTCCTCTTGGATATCTGTTAAAAGTTCTATTACTATTCTACCTTTATGTACAACGGTCAACTAACCGACAATCTTAGTTCGCATTGATAATACTTCAAACAATGAATTATATTCCGGTGGGGTCATTGCTCGCATTAAATTTGCGTCATGCAACATTGCCGTCGCCAATTGTTCAGCCTCTTCATATGCTGAAATAAATTTGGCGATAATCGCTCCGTTTAAATTTTCGAATGTGTGACTGTGTCCGCAAAGAACCAATGATGGACAGTATTCGGCCAGCTTCCGCAACGTAATAAGCAGGGAACCGCCAGGCCAGGCGACATCATTGTATATTATAGGCCAATCGGCGCGAATTAGCCCTGAACCATACTGTAGAGCATCGCCCGTACAGGCAATTTTTTCTCCATTCCACTCCAGTAAGAATCCGGTATGAGCATAACAGTGTCCTGGAGTATGTATCGGAGTTACTGCGTTCCCGTGCCAGAACAAAGGGTTCCCATATTCGAGCAGCACATCGCAATCAAGCGTTGCAAATGGAAATCCATACCAGTAAAGAGTACACGGATAGCGGAATTTTCTAGGATATTTGAGGATGGATGCTATATTCGTCGTCGTGGCAATCTTTGCCCCATAACGTTCGCGCAAAAGTGGAGCAAACTGAATATGGTCGCCATGATAATGAGTTATGAGGAGATAATCAATGGTCTTCAATCCGGTCTGTACAATCGCGCGCAAGCTCAATCAGTGGTTTCCAGGAAGGATCGTTGTAAATATTAAACGGATCAGGACTATTTATGTCCTCCGTTCCGTTGATTTCATAAAATGAAACAGGCGGCCTGTCCACAGGAATACCCTTTATTGAATTCATTAAACGCTCATATCTTGTCATTTATTCGTCTCCTCAATATTTTAAGTTTTGTTTTCAAAACTTGACTTGCGTCATTATTTTTCGATTATTTTATAAAATTCTAATGTTTTTTGAACCTATTTGCCGAATCGCAGTTTAATGTTTGACCTGTGGTTCGCCGTTTTGTCGCCATCGGAACGGAATCCCGGGAAAACAGATTTTTTCGGGTAACCCGGCGGACAGTAGCCTGCTTCTTCGATCTATAGCGGACAATAAGAAAGATAGTAAACAGAATTGAGCCGAACCCAATAAGTGAAGATATGATTAGCGGCCAGCCTCTACCATTCATGAGAAACTGTACAATTGCATAATAAATAGCAAGCGAGGTGGAAAACATCCACAAGATCCAGGAACGAAGCGATATATCGTCGCTTGACTTTGTTTGCAACAGCTTGATCCATTGTGGAAGATATGCCGACAGGGCTATAACGGATACCGCCAACTGACATACATTTGCACTTTTTACTACGATTTCTGGTATAATCTCGCTCATTTTCTTTATGTTCCATTAAATTCGATAGAATTTCAGAATGTCAACAAGGGGAACCATGGAAAGTTGTCCAAGTCTCGCGGATCGATAATGGAATAAACCAGCCTGTCTAAACTTATACCATTGCATCACGAGCCGGAACAACAACCAGTTCTTCTATAACGTTCACATTAACTTCAGCTTCTTTGTTAAAAATTCATATACTTTTAACTCCTTTCAAACCATCTTCTGTCCACATCATCTACCATAATTTTCGTCACTTCAAGATGATTGACCGCGTAGATATTTTGTCCATAAGTCTTTCGACTGTATAAAACACGCCATTATCTAACACATAGAATTCCCCCCTATGCCGAATTTTGCTGTTCAAAATCAAAATTAACACAAGCATCATCGCCAAGGGCGGCAACCACCGGATTGTCGTCCGGGCCGCAGAACCCGACGCCATTATGGCGGACCCAGCCTTCGGCAAATTCGTAACGTTTGGACATGACGCCGTAATAGCGGCCTTTATCAGCCATGTCGATCAGATAGCCGTTGCTGCCCTGGCTGGAATCAAGCCATTCCTTCTGGCTCTTATGACATGACAGCATCTGCTTTTTCTGTTCGATGGGCTGCTGATGTTGACGAAAATGCCGGGAACCACCGGGCGGCGGAGCTGGTCGCGCAGACTGTGCGGCATCGAATGATACACCGTCACATTCCCGTCGATAGCAGGACGCGTCGGGTTGCATTTGAAGTTGGTCATGCCGCGACAGAACGCGGCGGAGACCGCCAGCCGGCCGGTGTTGGTATGGTCTTCCATATAATCATAGGGTCCGTGGGTCAGAATGATTTCCGGCGCGACTTCGCGGATCACCGGAACCAGGCGTTCCAGCGTGGCGCGTTCGTAATAGACTTCAAGGTCATCGACGAGGCTCTCGTGAAACACCGCGCCGATGACTTTGGCCGCATTGCGCGCTTCTTCCCGCCGCATTGCCACAATCGTTTTATAATCGAACTGGTTGGTGCCGAGACTGCCGTTGGCGACATTCATATAGTGGATTTCGTAACCTGCCTCTTGCAGCTTG
>CAIKZE010000422.1 GCA_903831825.1 uncultured Lentisphaeria bacterium
AATTTTAACATGGATACCGTCCTTTCGGGCTGCTTGCCCGGGTTTGTGTTTAAAGAACGGTATCTTTTTTATTGTCAAAACGCCAGCAAAATTACTGTTTTTTCCGTATTTCTCGCCGCAAATGCGGCTCAGTTCAAGGTTCGCCCAGTTTCCGGGTCAGTTAAAATAATAATACCCATAATATACGGCAGCCCCTTCTCCAGATTGCTTTTATAACCACCAATCCATTTGATTCCGCCCACCTTGCAGGAAGCGATATAAGCAGGCATGGCATTGGACCAAGACTCGAACCCGCTTCTCGACATGTCAAGATTTATTTTGGGCGGCATTACCACGTTGCCATTGCCCCATTCCTTGAAAACCACGTCCACCATACTAACGACTTTCTCATGTGGTAACAGTACCGCAACATCCTGATTTGACAAAACAATTGTTCTCATAATCACTCCTTTTGTTGTTAAGATTCTCTGCTTTTCAATAGCATCGTTATAATAATGTCAATTACATCCAACAGTTTAATGTATTTGCAAGTTTCTATTCAGAAACTATCGGCTTATTGATTTATAACATGGTCAACCCAAAGCAAATTGATATTTTGGACGCTTTGCAGCGCGACTATTTCAAAGCCCAAATTATTTAATAGAGAGTACCGTTATATGTTTACTTTATTTAATCTCATAAATATTCTTGATTATTATTTAAAAAGCCAGTCAATAATCCTTATAGTCTGCTCTGTTGCCTTTTCCAAAGTCCCTAGAGGCAATTTTCCCCAGGCTTCATAACCGCCTTTTGACGCGGCGCTCATGGTAGGCAGATAACCGCATTCATCATTACACTCATGTCCAACTATTGTGAATTTGGACTTGGATTTGAGTTTTACTTCAAGTTGTGCTTCCACAAAAGGCTCGCCGGGCCAACCGACAATCATGATATCTCCAATCCTGAATCCTTGGATTTCGAAGTCGTAATCTGGATTATTTTTGAGTTTTTCAATCAAATCCATATTTCTTATCGCAAATATCCAGTCCCATGAAATCCTTTCTTTTTTGTCATCAAGAAAAATCGGTTCTGGATGTTTTTTGAGCATCTGCTTGGCCTTCTCAATTATTTCGTAAGACGGCCTGTTCCAAGGTATTTTTACAATGTTGCTTGTCATCTCCAAAGGAAGTTCATTAACTTTTTTAAGATTATTAATGAGTTTTTCGCCTGTTTGCGTAAGATATTTAAGCATTAAATCCAAATTCTTCTCACTATTAAAATCCGGATTTGCATGATCAAAAGGGCTGATATTCCCGCATGCACCGTTAATGCATCCCACGACATTGTTTCCTCCAAGTTTTTTACTGATAATTTCACTCCAGAGGCCAGGCCAATCGGCGGATATATAACGATATGGATAACCATGTATCGGATGACATGTGAAATGAAGCAGTCCGGCTATCGGGTTCGAATCTGAATCTTCAAATAATATCAACGCAGCTTCCGGATCGACAGTACCCTCACAATATAAAATATTTTCGTCACAGTTTTTAGGATGAGTCTTTACCAAGCCATCCCGCATGATGAATCTGCGGTTAAACGCACAACGCCCATCAATCGCCCTTGCAAATTTTATCTTTGCTGGAAGCAAAGCATTTCTGGCTTGGCGTACTCCCTCTATAACTCTGTCAATAAATAATTCGTTGTATCCCGGAATTTCCCCGCGTACCCACCATAAATCCGGGGATAAGATGTTCTGATAATTACCAAACATCTCTCCAATACGTGCCGCAGAATGAGACTGAACACAGTGAATCATAACATTTTCCAGACTGGTGCCAAGTTCTTTAGCAATATTGCTTCTGAATTCCAACCCGATATTGCGATTTATGCACGCCATGTCGCAAGTAATAATACAGACCGTTTTTTCTCCGGATTTAATAATTATTATCCGCGCATATAATCTGTCACGTATTTCCTCGACTGGCCTATATCTGCCAAGATCGCCTGAAATCTGCGCACCATAGTTTGGCGTAATATCAGCTTTTGCCGCGCCAACGAAAAGGCGGTGCGTTTTTTGTTGTGAGAATGTCTTAATATTATTAATCATTGTTATTTCTTTAAAGTTACTTTTTTTGCATAAATAATGCTTCCAAAATCGTATATCATGCATTATACTAATTCAGTCATGGTTTAATTCCCCGCTCCTTTGGGGCGTTCAACCCGAAACAAATTTTCGGCGCGTTCGTATGGTGTGGAAGTTCGAACGTAGTACTCCGATGCCCTGCGTCGGAGATAGCCTGAACGACAGAAAAATTTTTATTATTTTTTGAATTCCAGATAGATCACTGAATTACCAGGCATTTTCAGATTAAATATCAGTTTGCCGTTATTGAATTCAAATTCACTGAACGGCTCAATCTTCAATTCATTGGCTTCTGTTAGTATGTTAGTAACGCTCTTACTGATTTCCGGTTTTCCCATTTTTTGCCATGCAACATAGGAATTAGCGTGATTGCTGTCGATCCTGTACACAATGGCGTTCAGCCGGTTCGGCGCGGAAGGCCAATTTACTACTACTTTGACATCGGTCTGGTATTCTTCATTCAACTTGGTCTCATCAAATGAAGTCAAAAGGATTTTCAAGTTATTAGCTGGATCCATAGCCGCGATTCCATCCAGCGGCTCGTTTGAAAATATTGAGGGAAGGCGTTTGCCGTGTTGCAAACGGTTAAGCAAGACAATACTGTTGAAAACCGGCTTCGGAACTCCGGCCTTATTGAATACGCCTAGTCCTCCTGTAAAATATATATTGTCCCGACTGTAAAGATAATCTATTGCAGCGAAGAAATATCCGGATTGGACGCCGTTATCAAGGTATACCCGATTGGCTTTTACGTTCCATGCTGCTGCTGCCGATGAATCGTTTATCGGGTTGGGCATGGAGGCTCCGTTAACTTCGGTCAGAATCAACGGGGCTCCTTTCAGTTCGGGGTATGAATCGACTAAGACCTTGATTGTGCCGATACTATCTTTGAGACAACTGAATGAATTAACGTATCCAGAATAGACATGCATGCTAATCACCTTTATTATTGACAGCTTATCGTTTTCACGAAGTCCGTCGAAAATCAATTTGAACCACGGACTACAGTTTACGTCACTGGATGTGGCCACTATGAATTCTGCTTTATATTTTTTCTTCAGACGTTCCATTGCATTGATATAAGAGTTAAATATCTGGATGAATTCATCTGTCGTGCCTTGAAAATAACGTTCAGAGTACGGTTCATTCCAGCATTCGAAGGTCCAGTTTTTCACTACGTTCAATCCATAACGTTCTATCCAATGAGAGATCAGTTCTTCGGTTATTCTGCCCCACAGTTGATAATCTTGTGGAGCGCTGCGGTTGTAAAATGACTTGGACTGTTTTGACGCAATCTGTTCCGGAGTACTTTCGATTGTCGCTGTCAACGTAAAATTTTGTTCCTTGACTGCCCAATCGATAATATTGTCGAGAAAAGTCCAGTCGTATACAGGCTTTCCGCTTTGGTCAATTTTCTTAAGGATTCCGCCGCCTTTGAGAAATTCCCGGCAACGCAGTACGGAAACTCCCTCTTTACGCATGGCAGACAGTGCAGTTTTTGCAACATTTTCGTTGATTGTCATGAAATAGGAAATGTCGGTGGCATTCCAGACCGGACGAATTGGTTCATTGGTGGAATTGGTTGCGTCAATTGTGACGAATGCTTTAGCCGCATCGTAATTCGTATCATGACTGTTGTTCTTATTTGGGAGTATGATCAATTGTACCGAGGCGAACCAGGCATCTCCAGTCGCTCCCTCAAATATCCTGGGCCAAATTTCGAGATATGCGGCATCACGACGAAACGCACCAGCAGGAATAAAACTGCTGAAATATGTCCACGGAGCATTACCTTCGCAGAATGGAGATAAATCATAATGACCGATTATCCTGCCTTGAATATCGAAAACAACCAGTTGATAGCCGCTCTTAGCCCATTCCCTGACTCCGGGTTTAATGTCTTTTTGTCTGGTCCAGCCGCCAAAGATTAGCGGCTCGCCATTATAGGCGTATCTGGCGCTATGAAATGTGGTGGTATTCTTCAAATGCAGTGATTTGCCGCCATCGGGGAAAACATCCTTCTGATATTCGGCAGTGCTATTTGTCGTGGACAGCATGAGATTATCCCAGTCGTGTCCCATTTTCAGATAATACCAGTGATCAACAGCAAATTGTCCGTTGAATCCCGGGTCGCCACATAGTTGTTTGCCGTTCATCTCTATTTCTATCTTAAGGTTGTCCACCCATAGCGTTCCGTTCCGACCGACATTTCCGACCGACACAAAAAAATCGCTGGTATCGTTTCTGAGATTATTCAGAGTAACTGAGTAATGCTTCCAACCGTTTGCCTTGCCGGTACATATCAAATCATGATGCCCATATACCTTGCCCTGTTTGTCCACCAGAGAGACCGAGCACCAAGCAACTTTATAAGAAGTCGCATCCGGAGTGATGTCCGTTGTTCTGGCATCCAGCGCAATTTTAATCATTCCTCCGAAATATTTAAACGTCTGGGTCTTCAGCATGACCCCGTTGCCGATTTCAAGACATTTATCTGTGGCAGTGGTATTGACAATTTGATATTTGCCTTGGCCGTAGTGTCTTTTTAGAATTTCGTTCCATTGGTCATTTTCAAAATTTACGTCAAGATTAATCAGACTTGCGGACTGGATGGCAATAGCATACATGAAGATCGCCGCTATGAGGATTTTACGCAATATATGTGACATTTTTATTCTTTTTGAGTTATGAATGTTTCAACTTTGTAACCCGACATTTGAGTGACTTTCGCAATCAAATGACATATTCATTTTCATTTTTAACCTTTTCTTCTTCTTGAGCAAAACCGGAAAACCCAGTTAAACCTTTCAGCTAGTCATTGCGACTCATTTTCAATGTCGACATGAGCAATCAGAGAGTTTGAGTCGCGCTGGCGTAATTGTTCTGGAATCATGTTCAATAATAAACAGGGGGTAATGGATCATCCATCATATTTAGACTGATTTTCCCGATCCGCAATGATTCTGCGTGTCCATCAAAAAAGATGGCATTGGTTGCGCCAGAATGTTTCCAGAATCCATATGCAGGAAGTAGACTGAACAGGATAGAATCGCCTTTACGGGGCGAGTTAGCCTCATCCGCATTGGTACGACTAGGATCCCAGTTACTGTCCATCATAAAAATCTGGTTGCTGGGGTGAGGAAGTCTTTTAACGGGGTAAATGCGGTCGGTTCCGTGCCAACCTACGGCAGCATTACGATAACTGTTGTGCTGAACCCGGCAGTAAGTGTATTGTAGTGTAGACGCGTTACGGGCATATGATGCATTCTCAACACAAATCCAGGCAGAATTTTTACCTGTAATTATTTGCGGACCGTACAATTTTGACAGTTCCCATACGCCCCATGGACTCGCTGCTTGACGAGTATCATAGAAACCCCATATCCAACCATTATAGCTATCGACATAGAACTGACTGGTAGTGCTGATTTGCTTGAGATTATTTAAGCAAGTTATGGTTCTGCTTTTCCCTCTGGCTTTATTGAGGGCGGGCAGCAGCATGCTGGCTAAAATTGTAATGATTGCTATCACTACCAAAAGTTCAATGAGTGTAAATACTTGTTTTGCCGATTTTACAGTCTTCATTTTAACATCTCCTTTTTTGTTTATTATTTATTGGCAAAATAATCCGTTTTTAAGTTTTTACCGCAGGAATCACGAGTTATCAGTGTACTAGCTTTATAGAATTTCTCCGTCAATTTTCTCGCGTCATTCAACGAATTTTTTTTATCAAGCACATCAATCAGAATGTTCGCTCCAAGAGTACCATGCAAATAAACATCGTTGTCGAGCGCGGTCAATTTGGGATAAACCAATTTACAAAGAGCGGTTTCACAGCTACTCAGCAAACTTATATCTGCAGGACATTCGGCTTTGCCGCTTTCATGAAGCGCAGACAGAAAACCACAACAAATTTGATCGCAGGCAAACATTGCGGTATAACGTTCTACTTTAGGTGTAGCCAGCCATTTTTTTGCCAGTTCAATACCATATTCAAATTTGTCCATTTCTGAATCGGCAATTCTAGTTAAATGTAAATCTGAACAGACTCCGATATTACAAAAAATATCACGATAACAGTATGGAATATCTGATATCGCAATTTTTTTATGCCCCAATTTCGCAAGATATTCAAGAGCCAGGCGATTGTTTGCCAAGCTGTCGCGACTTAAACAGACAATATTGTTATGTTCCCCTTTCTCGCAAACAGGTTCCACAATCAGCGGATCGCTGAACAAAATAAATGGGATATCGAATTTCTGAATGAGCTTTACAACTTCAGGGGCAGTAGACCCGGCAATAATAACCCCATCTACACTCTGCTGCTTAAGCTTCTGGGGAATTACAAAATCTTCAAAGTTCGATAAGTCATATGCAGTAACAGTAAGTAAATAGCCGCGCTGTTGGCAAACATGCTGAACCCCCGCCATTAAGGTTGAAAAAAAAGCATTAGCGATCCCCAAAGTGACTTTTGTCGAGACCATGAATCCAATTTGATAAGTCCGTTTGGTTGATAATGCGCGCGCCACGCTTTGTGGAGCATAATCATACGTCTTAACCAGTTGAAAAATATGTTCGCGCTTGCTTTTGCTGCAATTAATCTTAAGGCTATTATTTAATACGCCTGAAACGGCCGCCTTGGACACCCCGGCCATCTCTGCAATATTTTTTAACGTAATTCTTTTCTCTTGAAACATAAAATCATGCTCTTTTAATTAAACGGTTAATAAAACCTTGCTTATATTATAATTAACCGTTTAATAAAAGTCAACTATTAAAACTATTTTTTTGATTATTTTCTCAATATTAGTATTAATAATGGTTCAAATGACGGATAAGTGACGACGCTTAAAAATCATAGCTTTTTATGGCAAAAATCTGAACGTTTTCCGCCTCTGGCGGACAAGAGTCAGACTCTCGCCTGACGAAAAGACAAAAGAGCCATATGCCGACGAGCCCTCCGCCCTCCGCGCAAACCGGTTGCAAATCCGGCAATCTAGCCCATAGCCACCGCAATTCCGGAAGTCGGCTGAAAATTGATATGTTACTCAAAATGGTATAACAGATGATAAAATAAAGTAAAACAGTCAAAACAAGCTCCGGCGGAGCGATACATATTGTAGCACCGGACTTTAGTCCGGTGAACGATGATAATTAAAATTTGGAGTTCCGTAGGAACGAAACATATAAGGATTGATATGATTCGAGCCTACGGCTCTCAAATTGTGCGGGGGGATGGCGGACGGATTAAAATCCGTCCCTACAACATGATTCGAGACTACGGCTCTCAATGGCGGCATCTCAAAAAGTGTCAACTATCTCTAAACCTTTTTGAAACATGCCAAAAATTCGAATGCCTTTTATGATTGCGCAGCAATCTATTGTCCGCCAGAGGCTGATTGTAAATCCGGCAACCCAACCTATAAGTAACCGTAATTCCGGAAGCTGCAGATGAAGAAAATACTTATATCAATTTTATCGCAGGGAAAAATTGATTTAAAGGCCATTTTTATATGGAATATATGGTAAATTGTGTACAAAAAATACAGAGCCGTTATAATTACCGGTAATTTTTTTGTAAATTTGTTAAATTGCACACTTGAAAAAACCGACCGGTCGGTATATAATATATTTATTATGAGTAAAGGCAGTGAAACAAAAGAACGGCTGTTGCAGATGGCGACAGACATGATGTGCCAAAAAGGCTTCGGTGCAACCTCGGTCAATGATCTGTTGCAAGCCTCCGGCCTGAAGAGAGGAACTCTCTATTACCATTTTCCCGGCAAGGATGATTTAGGGTTGGCGGTACTTGAACGAGTGCGTACGATGTTTTTCACAGCAGTTGATGCGGCGCTTGCCGATGCCGACCCGTTTCAAGGGTTATGTAACTTTTTTGATTTTGCATTAGAATTGCAGCGTAAAAAATGCTTTGTCGGCGGCTGTCTGTTCGGCAACCTCGCGCTGGAGATGAGCGACAATGATTCCGGTTACATGACATTCACGAAAAAGATTTTTCAGGAGTGGATCAGCAAAATTGAAGATGTTGTCCGTCGCGGACAACAGGCCGGAAAAATCAGGACTGATATTGATGCCGTCAATATGGCCCAGATGATTGTATCCTCACTTGAAGGCGGAATCATGTTATCACGCCTGGGGAAAAATGAACAGCCTTTACGAAATTGCCTGGAATTGCTGCGGAAGTTCGTCAAAGACAATTAGAGCGTATTAATGTACATTATGATAGAACTTGCGTTTTTGATTAACGCTTATAGGGTTTTTAGATATTAAAGCATTATTGATAATACAAGATATGTAGAACCATTATACTTGTGATGCCAGGCTTGATAGCATTAACTGCAAAATAAATCGGAATGATAGTATGTCGAATTTAAAGCATATATCAGGAAGGAGGCAATGCTAAAAGATTCATAGTTTTTTGGCATGTTTCAAAAGGTAGTTGACACTTTTATGTCATAACTCTTATAGAAACAGTCAAAACAAGCTCCGGCGGAGCGATACATATTGTAGCACCGGACTTTAGTCCGGTGAATGATGACAATTAAAATTTGGAGT